>NZ_JABZFS010000031.1:0-39436 GCF_014237355.1 Desulfosporosinus sp. | reverse complement strand
GGAATTTGTCCGTGTTACTTATACAGAAGCAGTAGAAATGCTTCAGAAGGAAGATGTCAAATTTGAGTATCCAGTTCGCTGGGGGATGGATCTGCAAACTGAGCATGAGCGGTATTTGACTGAAAAGATCTTCAAAAAACCCGTCTTTGTCTCAGATTATCCCAAGGATATTAAGGCGTTTTACATGAGACTGAATGACGATAACAAGACAGTGGCTGCTATGGATCTACTCGTTCCTGGAGTTGGCGAAATTATCGGGGGAAGTCAACGGGAAGAACGACTGGATCTCTTGCAAAAGCGTATGCAAGAATCTGGATTGAACGCGGAGGATTACTGGTGGTATCTTGACTTAAGACGGTATGGTGGTGTAAAACATGCAGGGTATGGACTAGGGTTTGAACGAGTTATTATGTATTTGACTGGAATGTCAAATATTCGTGATGTGGTTTCGTTCCCTAGAACAGCAAATTCCTGCGAGTTTTAGTCAGCAT
Source organism: Desulfosporosinus sp. (assembly GCF_014237355.1). Taxonomy (NCBI): domain Bacteria; kingdom Bacillati; phylum Bacillota; class Clostridia; order Eubacteriales; family Desulfitobacteriaceae; genus Desulfosporosinus; species Desulfosporosinus sp. The sequence continues at coordinate 38,945 of NZ_JABZFS010000031.1, read as the reverse complement.
AGGGTAAGTGATTGTTGTTTTCAGACAGATGTACTAGTTTGGTACATCTGTTTTTTGATTATCACAAATTTTGAAGACGATTTCTCCATTAACCTTATTTATGTCACTACATTATTTTTTTGAAGGATATTAATGCTATTGGCACTTTTAATCCCATCATATTCATACTATTATTGGCATTAGAGACTGGTTTTTCTGTAGATTATTACCACATGACGAAAATCTGGAAAATCTATACGCTATTATAGGAGTAATTCTTTAAAACCTTAGTTAGCTTCCCTTATAATATTAGTTTTCCTATGGCGTCGATTACCTTTTGGTATAGCGAATAATTATTGTGATATGATAGATGGGAGCCTGACTGTTAGCAAATCAAGCAACAGGTGGACGTACAGTATGTTATAATAAGCACAAGAAGTGAGGTGAAGTGGTCATGTACCGATTAGACGATTTAAATCCAATGCAGCGTGAAGCTGCAGAGCATAGAGAAGGGCCGCTTCTAATTCTTGCGGGAGCAGGATCGGGTAAGACTCGAGTGCTCACCTATCGAATTGCCCATTTGATTGCTCATGGGGTAGAACCTAGTGAGATATTAGCAATTACCTTTACCAATAAAGCGGCCAAAGAGATGCGGGAACGAGTGACCACCTTGCTGGGCAGCGAGGGACATGGTTTATGGGTTACGACCTTTCACTCGGCATGTGTCCGTATTTTAAGACGTGAGATTGATAATTTGCCGGGGTATAACCGGAATTTTGTCATTTACGATACAGGGGATCAACAGTCCTTAATCAAAGCGTGCTTGAAAGAGCAAAATTTTGATGAAAAGAAATTCCCAGTGCGCAGTGTAGCTGCGGTTATTAGTGATGCTAAGAACAAACTCCAAGATCCTGAGGAATTTTCCTATAAAGCCGCCAGTTATTTTGAACAAAAGGTCGTCGACATTTACCGCTCTTATCAGAAACGACTTAAGAGCAATAATGCTCTTGATTTTGATGATATTATCATGCTTACAGTACAGCTATTTCAGCAAAGCGACCATGTGTATCGGTATTACCAGGATAAATTCCGCTATATTATGGTGGATGAGTATCAAGATACGAATCATGCTCAGTATATGTTGATCAAACTCTTGGCCAGCGAGTATCGCAATCTCTGCGTGGTGGGGGATGATGATCAATCCGTCTATGGATGGAGGGGTGCAGATATCCAAAATATCCTCGACTTTGAGCGGGATTATCCAGAAGCAAAAGTTATCAAACTTGAACAAAATTACCGTTCAACCCAGAAGATTCTTAATGCCGCTAATGCAGTGGTTAAGAATAATGAGTCTCGTAAGGAAAAATCCCTCTGGACTGAAAACATAGAAGGTCAGTCCGTGGTGTGTTATGTAGGGTCCGATGAGCGTGATGAGGCCAACTATGTGGTCAATCGCATTCAACGTTTGCATGAGTTAGAAGGACGACCTTATAACGATTTTGCCATTCTTTATCGAACAAATGCTCAGTCCCGGTCACTGGAGGAGCGTCTGATGAAGGAGGCTACGCCCTACCGTGTGTTCTCAGGACTAAAATTCTATCAACGTATGGAGATCAAGGACATCTTAGCTTATTTGCGAGTTCTTTATAATCCCGCAGATCAAGTGAGTTTTGCCAGGGTTCTAAATGTGCCGAAACGCGGACTGGGAGATACCACGTTGCAAAAGGTTCTGGAATATGCCGATGAACAGGGAATGCCCGTTTTGGACGCTATTCTGGAGGCTGAATATATTCCGGAATTGTCGACCCGGGCCAAGAAACCGTTAATATCCTTTGCCCACCTGATGCAGGGCTTGGTAAGCTTTGCTAAAGAGTCAAGTGTCTCAGATCTGGTGGAAGAGATTCTTAATAAAACAGGATACAAGGCGATTCTTGAAGCAGAAAACACTCCAGAATCAGAAACTCGTTTGCAAAACCTTATGGAATTTCTTTCTGTCACCTCTGAATATGATGATAAAGCAGCTCAAGCTGCCCAAAATGCCTTAAACGATGGGGTTGAAGAAGAGGCTGTCCCGGGTTTGAGTGGATTTTTAGAACAAGTATCACTGGTTGCTGATATTGACGAATTAGACCAAGCTGAGGAAGCCGTGGCCTTAATGACAATGCATAGCGCAAAAGGGCTAGAATTCCCGGTTGTTTTTGTAGTTGGTATGGAAGATGGAATTTTCCCCAGCAGTCGTTCAATCATTGAGCCAATTCTTTTAGAAGAAGAACGACGACTTTGTTATGTCGCCATCACTCGAGCGAGGGAGAAACTATACCTGTGTAATACAGAAATGCGGATGCTTTATGGCAAGACGCAATATAATCAGCCCTCTCGCTTTTTGATGGAGATACCGTCGGAATTAATGACGGATATAGACCCGCTTGATCCGCCAAAACGTCGTCCCGCTGCTCCGTCCAAACCGATTCGGAGACGGGATTCTATGTCGGATCGAAACGTTCCTTTAGGTTCAGGGTCATGGGAAAAGGATTTTGGGACTACTTTGGTTATTAAAGGGGGTGAGGCGCATCAGGTAGGAGAAAAAGTGGAACACGCGACGTTTGGTCGAGGGATTATTGTCTCCATTAAAGGAGAAGGAAATCAAGCGGAACTGACAATTGTTTTTGACAGTGGTATCAAGAAATTAATTGCGGAGTATGCCAAGTTAACGAAACTGTGACATTTTTAATCCATTGGTGCATTTCAAAAATGAGGAAGAGAAAGGTTTAGGTGTTAAGTATGTCAGATAAAATTTATATCGTTGGTCACAAAAGCCCAGATACAGATTCAGTTTGCTCAGCAATCGCTTTAGCTCGCTTAAAAGAACTTTCGGGAATAGCTAATGTTGTTCCTTGTTCTGCTGGAAAAATCAATAAAGAGACTGAATATGTCCTCAATTTTTATGGAGTAGCTATTCCTGAAGTGTTAGAGTCCATTGAAGCAGGTGAAAAATTAGTCCTCGTCGACCACAATGAATGGGGACAAGCAGTTGCTGGTGGAGATCAAGCTAAACTTATCGAGGTTATCGACCATCACAAAATCGGCGGACTACAAACCTCTGATCCTATCCATATCCGCATCGAACCTGTTGGCTCCACATGTACAATCGTAGCAAAGGCTTATAAGGAGCAAGGATTAGTTCCAGAAAAACCAATTGCAGGAATCTTGCTTGCTGCTATTCTTTCCGATACCGTTATTTTCAAATCCCCTACCTGCACAGATGAGGATAAAGCAATCGCAGCGGAACTAGCCGCAATTGCTGGTGTTGAGCCAAAGACCTTTGGTATTGATATGTTTAAATCAGCTTCCAACATTGCTGATCGTACCCCTCAAAGCATGATTGAAGAAGATCTTAAAGCCTTCACCATGGGACCTCACAAAATCGGTGTAGGACAAGTCAGCTTAATGGGTATGGAAGGCTTCGAGGACGTTCGTGCTAACTTAACTGCAGCCATCGAAGCACATCGCGCTGCTAATGACATGAAATATCTCTGCCTAATGGTTACGGATATTCTCGAAGATTACACTGAACTGATTGTTAAAGGGGACAACCCTGAAGAAGTGGCTAAAGCCTTTGGTAAAGAACTTGTCAATGGAAGCGTTCCACTGCCAGGTGTTCTTTCCCGTAAGAAGCAAGTTGTACCACAAATGACGACATATTTCCAAGGTTAATCTTATACCTACTCTCTTAATTTAACTGTAAAAACTCCCACTTGTATTAAGCTTATGAGTGGGAGTTTTTGTATTTATTGCTAGTGAGTTTTCTATAGTGAGTGAACAAGGGGCACTCCTTCGAATTGAGTTGAGAGTTCCTATGGATTAAGGAGTTAGTAAGAAGCTTCATGGTAATAATAGTATTAATGCGTATTTCTTTTAAAGATTTGCGGTTTAGATTATAATAAAGGCAATTATCGTTAATAGTGGAGGAATTTTAAGTGCAAGTTGATTTCGAGCGCATAGCAGCGCTTCGTAGAGAGCTAGAAGAGGCGAATAAGTATTATTATGAGTTTGACCAACCACGTATCACAGATGCAGAATACGATACTCTCCTACGTGAGCTTCTGGACTTGGAAGCTAAGTATCCAGACAAGGTTACGTCAGATTCTCCGACACAACGAGTTGGGGGAACAGTAGCTAAAGAGTACACGAAAGTTCGGCATTTAGAACCTCTTCTTAGCTTAGATAATGCGTTTGATTCGGGGGATTTACGGGAGTTTGACCGGCGAGTTCGCCAGGTGGCTAGCTTTGTGGAGTATGTAGTTGAACTTAAGATTGATGGCTTAACTGTTGCTCTGACCTATGAGGATGGGCTTATGGTACGCGGTGCCACTCGAGGGGATGGTTCAGTAGGAGAGGATATCACCGCCAATGTCCGAACGGTAGGGTCTATTCCCCTTCGCTTAAACAAAACGGTTCCAAGGTTAAGTGTCCGGGGAGAAGGGTATATGCCTAAAGCCTCTTTTGCTCGTTTAAATCTGGAACGAGAAGAAGAGGGGCAAACCACCTTTGCCAATCCTCGGAATGCTGCGGCTGGTTCCTTGCGTCAGTTAAATTCTCGTATCACTGCTGAGCGCAAACTGGATTACTTTGCTTATCAAGTATTATCGGCGAAAGAATTGGGACTACATAACCAAATAGATGTGCTCGCCTATCTAAAAGAACAAGGGTTTATTGTAAACCCTGAGTATAAAGTGTTTAGTGATATTGAAGAGGTTATTACATACTGTGAAGAAATGGCCGCAGAGCGCCATCGTTTCCCCTATGATATCGACGGTTTGGTTATAAAAGTGAACGAATTTGACCTGCAACAAGAGCTGGGCTTTACTGCCAAAAGCCCTCGCTGGGCTATCTCCTACAAATTCCCGGCGGAGCAAGTTGAAACCGTTGTTGAAGATATTATCATCCGAGTTGGGCGGACAGGAGTCTTAACCCCTACAGCAGTTCTAAAAGCAATTTCTGTGGCAGGGTCTACTGTGAGCCGTGCCACCCTTCATAATCTTGATAATATCAGGGAAAAGGATATTCGAATTGGAGATCATGTACTCTTACATAAAGCGGGGGATGTAATCCCTGAGGTTGTGCGGGCCTTACCTGAAAAACGGACTGGTGAGGAACGTTTATTTGAAATGCCGGATCTTTGCCCGGAATGTCAGAGCCCAGTTTCACGTGAGGAAGGGGAGGCTGCTTATCGCTGCCAAAGTATTAGCTGTCCTGCTCAGCAGCGTGAGGGTATTATTCATTTTGTTTCTCGGGATGCTATGGCAGTTGAAGGGTTAGGACCGGCAGTTGTTCAACAGCTTCTAGATGCAGGGTTGATCAAGGATGCGGCTGATCTTTATTCTTTGACGTTTGAAGCGTTAACCCCTTTGGAACGGATGGGTAAAAAATCGGCGAAAAATTTACTACAAGCTATTTCAGACAGCAAAGATCGTGGTTTGGCCCCCTTGATATTTGCCCTAGGAATTCGCCACACAGGGGTAAAAGCAGGGAAAATTTTAGCGCAAACCTTTGGTTCCATGGAAAAACTGCAGGAAGCTTCCTTTGAGGATTTGCAGGCGATTCCAGATATCGGACCGGGGATGGCGGAAAGTCTGGTTCAGTTTTTTAAGTTGGAGAGTACGGCGCAATTTCTGAATAAATTGAGTGAAGCCGGTGTGAATATGACTGCAGGAACCTCGACTAAACCGCAGATATTCGCAGGTAAAAGCATTGTGGTGACGGGTTCATTAGAGCGCTGGGAGCGTCGAGAGATTGAGACACTTATCGAGGAGTATGGCGGAAAAGCAGCAAGTAGTGTCAGCAAAAAGACGGCTTTTGTTGTTGCCGGAGAGAAAGCGGGATCAAAGCTGGTGAAAGCTCAAGGCCTGGGGGTACCAATTTTGACCGAAGAGGAATTTGAGCAGATGCTTAAGTAACCGTGTCAAAGCGTGTCAAAGGGACCGTCCCCCTGACACGCTCTCTTATATTGCTCAGTGCTCTTATATTTGTTATGATAGAGGTTAAAGCAACGAACTAGCTAAGGGAAGGTGAATATGTTGTCAATATCACGTGAAGATGTTGAATACGTGGCTGCATTGGCGCGTTTAGAGTTAACTGAACGGGAAACTCAAGAGTATACAGAACAATTGAACTCTATCTTAGGTTATGCGGCAATGTTGGAGAGATTAGACACAAATGATGTAGTGCCTACGGCTCATGCTGTTCCTTTACACAATGTATTGCGTGAAGATCAAGTGAGACCTTCGATTAACCATGAAAAAGCCCTCAGGAATGCACCTGATGGGGAAGAGGGTTTCTTCAGAGTGCCTAAAATTAGTTTGACTTGAGAGGAGACTGCGAACGTTGGAATCAGTGAGTATCGGGAAATCAATCAGTGAATTGCATGAGCTGCTCGTACATAAAGACATAAGCTCTACAGAACTGACGAAAGCATACATAAAGCGGATTCAGTCAGTGGACCCTACTTTACAAGCGTATTTAACCGTCTTAGAGGAAGGAGCTTTGGCTCAAGCGGCAGAGGTTGATCAAAAGATCGCCCAGGGACAAGCTCTGAAACCTTTAGAGGGTATCCCAATGGCCCTGAAAGATAATATGTGCACAGAAGGAATTCGCACAAGCTGTGCATCAAAAATGCTGGACAAGTTTGTTCCACCCTATAATGCAACCGTGACAGAGCGCCTGCGAGCTGCTGGTACGATACTGCTAGGTAAGCTGAATATGGACGAATTTGCCATGGGTTCCTCCACGGAGAATTCCTATTTTGCTAAGACTCGCAATCCTTGGAATTTAGAATGTGTTCCGGGAGGTTCTTCTGGTGGGTCAGCCGTAGCCGTAGCAGGGGATGAGGCTGTATTTACGTTGGGTTCAGATACAGGCGGATCCATCCGCCAGCCAGCTGCCTTCTGTGGAGTAGTGGGTATGAAACCTACCTATGGAGCAGTCTCCCGTTTGGGTTTGATTGCATTTGCATCCTCCCTCGATCAGATTGGTCCGTTTACCAAAACAGTGAAAGATAATGCCTTAGTAATGAATGCCATTGCGGGCTATGACCCCCAAGATTCGACATCTGTTCCCTATGAAACGCCGGATTATACTAAGTTTTTAGTGAACGATATAAAGGGTCTAAAGATAGGGATTCCCCGTGAGTACTTTGGCGAAGGGATTGAACCGGAGGTCGCCAAAGGGATTCAAGCTGGGATTCAAACCCTTATCGATCTGGGAGCTGAAGTAGGAGAATGCTCCCTTCCACATACAGAATATGCTATTCCGGCTTATTACTTAATTGCTACTGCTGAAGCCAGCTCTAACTTAGCTCGCTATGATGGTGTACGTTATGGATATCGGGCTGATTCAAATGACGTTTTAGGTATGTTCAAAAAGACTCGGGCTGAAGGATTCGGGCAGGAAGTAAAAAGAAGGATCATGCTCGGAACTTATGCTCTAAGTTCAGGATATTATGACGCCTACTATCTCAAGGCCCAAAAGGTCAGAACCCTGATTAAGCAGGATTTTGACAAGGCTTTTGAGACGTTTGATGTTTTACTCTCCCCGACAGCTCCGACACCTGCGTTTAAATTTGGGGAAAAATCTGCGGACCCCTTGGCTATGTATCTATCCGATATTACGACGGTTCCCATTAACCTGGCGGGTATTCCAGCAATTTCCGTTCCGGCAGGATTCGTGAATGGATTGCCGATTGGTATGCAATTAATGGGTAAAGCCTTTGGTGAGGGATCGTTGTACCGAATAGCTTATACCTTTGAGCAAAACACGAATTATCACACGTTAAAACCAAATCTGTCCGGGGAGGTGCTGACCGGTGGTAGTCGCTAATAAATATGAAATGGTCTGTGGCCTGGAAGTTCACGTTGAACTCCAGACAAAGACAAAGATTTTCTGTGGCTGTACAACCGAGTTCGGAGGGGAGCAAAATACCCATGTCTGCCCGGTGTGTCTGGGAATGCCGGGTGCCCTTCCTGTTTTAAATCGTGAAGTGGTTAATTACGCAATCAAAGCTGGATTGGCTTTGAATTGTGAAATTGCGGAGTTTTCTAAGTTCGACCGTAAAAACTACTTTTACCCGGATTTATCGAAGAACTATCAAACCTCCCAGTTCGATTTGCCGATTTGTGGTAAGGGTGGGTTAGAAATCGAAGTTGATGGGGAGAAAAAGTGGATCGGAATCACTCGGGCCCACATGGAGGAAGATGCGGGTAAGCTCGTTCATAGCGGGGAAACCATAACAACCTCCAATGCATCCTCGGTGGACTACAATAGAGCTGGCGTGCCTCTATTAGAAATTGTTTCAGAGCCTGATATGCGTTCGATTCCAGAAGTGTTAGCTTACTTAGAAAAATTAGTACAGATTCTCGAGTATACGGAAGTCTCGGACTGTCGTATGGAACAAGGTTCGGTACGATTTGATATTAACGTATCGTTGCGCCCAATCGGCTCAACGGATTTAGGTACTCGAACAGAAACTAAAAACCTAAACTCCTTTAGTTCGGTACGGCGATGCATGGAGTATGAAGTGGCTCGTCAAGCTAGGGTTCTAGATGCCGGTGAAAAAGTGGTTCAAGAGACAAGAACTTGGGATGAGGGTCAAGGGGTCACGTTAACCCTTCGTTCTAAGGAAGAAGCCCATGATTACCGCTATTTCCCTGAACCCGATCTAGCTCCTTTGGTAATAGATAGGGAATGGGTGGAAGGAATCCGCAAAACCCTTCCCGAACTTCCAGATGCACGTCGTGCACGGCTACAGGAGTTAGGGCTGTCAGCGTATGATGCTGGGGTAATCACTCAATCAAAAGCTCTGTCTGATTACTTTGATGCTGCCTTATCTCACTATGGTGATGCTAAGACCTTAGCGAACTGGGTTATGGGCGATGTTACTCGTCTGTTGAACTCTAATCAGTGCGGTGTGGTAGATTCTCCAATTTCGGCCACACAATTGGCAGAACTTCTGGGACTCATAGAAAAAGGGACGATTAGCGGTAAGATTGCCAAGAGTGTACTGGAAGAAATGTATAGTACCAGTAAGGATGCCAGTACCATCGTGAAGGAGAAGGGGCTAGCGCAGATTAGTGACGAAGGTGCACTTCTCGGGATTATCGACGAGGTGATCGCCAAAAATCCCCAATCCGTGGAGGATTATCGCGCCGGAAAAGATCGAGCCATTGGATTCCTCGTGGGGCAGATCATGAAAGCCACCAAGGGACAAGCTAATCCGGGTCTGGTCAATAAATTACTGAAGGAAAAACTAGCTTAAGTTCAGAGGCTTCTCCGAAAGGGGATGCCTCTTGTATATAGTTTAATACTAGACAGAAAATATAACTTATCGCCAACCAAGTTTTCTGTAAAAGTATACAGTATAAGGTTATGGAGATTCTTCAAACTGAAGGGGTATTGTGCTAATATAAAGATTAGTGAATTCTAAGCTGTATTATATTACATCCAGCTAACTATAAGGGGTGAGTCGTTTTATGAGACATTTAACAATTGTTGACACTACATTGCGCGATGGAGAACAAACTGCTGGTGTTGTTTTCTCAAATCAAGAAAAATTGCGTATCGCTCAGTTTCTTGATGAACTTGGTGTCCATCAGATTGAGGCCGGAGTTGCGGTCATGGGTGGAGATGAAAAACGTGCAATTAGTGACATTGTAAAATTAGGGTTAAAAGCCAGCATCATGGGCTGGAATCGAGCGGTTATTTCTGATATTGAGCAATCCTTGGCTTGTGGTGTTGATGCTGTGGCCATTTCGATCTCTACCTCTGATATTCATATTGAACATAAGCTTATGACCACGCGTGAGGATGTTTTAGAAAGGATGGTCAAGGCAACCAGCTTTGCTAAACGAGAGGGCATGTATATCTCTGTTAATGCCGAAGATGCTTCCCGATCAGATATGGATTTTTTGGTCCAGTTTGCTAAAGAAGCAAAAAGAGCTGGCGCAGATCGTTTGCGCTACTGTGACACTGTTGGTATATTGGATCCATTTGTAACCTATGACAATATTAAAACATTGATTGAAAAAGTAGGCATCGATGTCGAAATGCATACACATGATGATTTTGGAATGGCGACAGCCAATGCCCTCGCGGGAGTAAAGGCTGGAGCGTCGCATGTAGGTGTAACGGTCAATGGTTTAGGGGAACGTGCGGGTAATGCGGCTTTAGAGGAAGTTGTCATGGCGTTAAAGCACCTGCTTGATACAGATTTGAGCTTTGCTACAGAGCGTTTTGTAGAGGTATCAGAGTATGTAGCTAGGGCTTCGGGTCGGAGGATTCCCCCTTGGAAATCAATTGTGGGAAGTAATATGTTTGCTCATGAATCTGGAATACATGCCGATGGGGCACTTAAGAATCCTCGAACTTACGAGGCCTTCAGCCCTGAGGACGTTGGTTTGGAACGGCAACTGGTGATCGGGAAGCACTCGGGAACCGCATCCATCAAAGCAAAGTTTTGGAATGAGTATGGTAAAGAAATGTCAGACGAAGATGCTGCTGAGATGCTAGAACGGGTTAGAGCATTAGCGGTTGATATGAAGCGTTCACTTTTTGACAAAGAGCTAGCGTATATATATAGCGATATGTTGAGGCAACGAAACAGCGGAAAGTGACCACAATATTATCCAGTGAAAGCAAAGAGGAATGTGTTTAAGGCACATTCCTCTTATTTCTTATTATTTAATTAACAATATTCAAAATATTTTAATTTATATGTAAACTTTTATACACACGTATACAGAAGTAGACAGATACAAGGAAGCAGCATTGATATGAAATTGAAGCTATACTCTCATATAAGTGTACACCTTAGTATGCATTATGAATTTTAGTATTCATAAAAGTTATCAAAGATAATAATCCCCTAAACCCGCATTTACCAGTTATATTAGCAAAATTATTTTAAGAATTTACAGAATAGACTGAATTGGCATAACTGTTGCAGTATAATTCAATATATTCTGAATATATGAAATATGTTTAAAACCCCGGTTTAAGGAAAGGAGGAGTAACGAGTAAATCGTAAGTAAATATTATCAGGATCACATCGTTATTATTATTAATTTTATGGGCATAGAAGCTCAAATAATGTAAAAGGGAGAAATAAATTATGAGCAAACGCTGGATTGTTGCACTAGCTGGGATGCTAATTATGTTATGTTCTGGTGCGGTATATATCTGGGGAGTATTTCAAGGACCTTTGGTTAAGATGTTCAGTTGGACACAGGCAACTACAGCACTTACATTTTCTTTTACCTTAGGCATCTTTGCACTAGGTACCATCACCGGGGGTAGGATTCAGGACAAATTTGGCCCTCGCGAAGTAGCGTCTGTGGGCGGGCTTATGATCGGCCTAGGCGTCTTTTTAGCTAGCTATACAACAGCTGATAAACCATGGCTTTTGTATTTGACGTATGGAGTTATGATGGGGTTTGGTGTTGGTATGATTTATACTCCGGTTATTGCCTGCGTGTCGAAATGGTTCCCGGATAGAAAAGGAACTATTACCGGACTAGTGGTAGGCTCCTTAGGGGCTGGTGGGTTGTTATTTACTCCCATTGCAAAGAGCTTGGTAATTAGCAAGGGAGTACTAGCAACTTTTGCAATATTCGGTATTGTCTTTGGTATCATGATTATTGGAGCAGCACAGTTGCTCAAAAATCCACCAGCTGATTATAAACCAGTTGGTTGGACTCCTCCGGTTGCTGGTACTAAGGCTGCTTTCGTAACTCGGAATTATTCACCCAAAGAGATGCTGGTAACGCCACAATTTTATATGCTTGCCGCTATCCTGTTGATTGGGTGTATGTCAGGTTTGATGGTAATACCCTTTGGATCGGTTCTTGCTGTTCAATCTGGTCTTTCAGATTATGTAGCTACCTTAGCAATAATGTTAATCTCTATTGGTAATGCTGGAGGACGCTTTCTATGGGGTGCAGCTGCAGATAAGATGGGTCGGGTACGTACTCTTATGGTGCTATTACTTGTTTCTGGTGTTACCATGCTCTTCCTTAACGCATTGCAAGGTTGGATGTCACTGGTAGGTATTGGCATTGTCGCCTTCTGTTATGGTGGTTTTTTAGGCACCATGCCCGCTACTGTCGCAGACTTCTATGGCTCTAAGCATCTGGGTGTAAATTATGGCTTAGTACTATTATTTTTCAGTGCTTCAGCAGTAGGAGCTCCAATAGTATCAGGGATGGCCAAAGATGCAACCGGTAATTTCAGTGGTGCTTTTCTCATCGGAGGGGTGGCTAGTTTAATTGGCTTGATCCTTGCCTTTATTCTCAAACCACCGGCTGACAACGATAGCAACTTGAATCTAGACGCTAGTGTAAATCGTTAAGTTTTCTTAAGAAGTCCCAACTACGGTTTCCGTGGTTGTTACTAAGGCCAATCACTTAAGGACAATGACAAGATGGAGAAAAGAAAAAAATATGAGGTGAGAATAAATGGCAAATGTTAAAGAACTTTACCAAGAGAAACTTTGTACAGCAGAGGAAGGAATTAAGCTTGTTCAGGATGGAGACTGTCTAATTGTACCAACTGGGGTGGGAGAGCCCCCAGCACTTCTGACGGCTTTGTCAGAACATCGCAGAGAGTATCATGGCGTAAAGGTATTTCAAATTCTCCCATTAAGAAAGTTTGGGTATATCGATCCTGAAACAGTCGACAATATACGTCATGTGGCATATTTTCTGGGAGGCGCTACACGTGCGGGCGCTCAGCAAGGGTGGATCGATTACATTCCGAGTTATTTCAGTGAAATGCCAAGAATGATTCAAGATGGACTTTTACCTGTTGATACAGTCTTTACCCTCGCTTCTCCGATGGATGAGTACGGATATTTCTCCCTCAGCTTGGCCACTGATTATACGATGGCTGCCATTGCGAAAGCTCGCAATGTTGTTCTAGAGGTAAACCCTAACGTACCGTTTGCTAATGGAAACTGCTTAGTTCATATCTCTCAGGTTTCTGCCTTGGTGGAAGATCAGACTCCACTTACAGAAGTTGGGCTCCCCGTCATTGGCCCGGTTCAAGAAGCCATCGGAAAGTACGTAGCAGATCTGATCGATAATGGCTCAACGATTCAAATTGGTTTCGGGGCTATTCCCGATGCTGTCGTAATGCAGCTCACTCATAAACATGATCTAGGGATTCATACGGAGATGGTCGGGGATGGGATCTTGACCTTGATTGAAAGTGGTGCAGTGACCAATCGAAGTAAAAACTTCTTGCCCGGCAAATTTGTTGCAACCTTTGCTTTGGGCTCAAGGCGGCTCTATGATTTTATGCATCGCAATCCTCAGCTTGAGATGCATCCCGTGGATTATACAAATGACCCATGCATTGCAGGACAAAATGATAATTTGGTTACGATTAATGCTTCCGTACAAGTGGACTTTCTAGGTCAATGTTGTTCTGAAAGTATGGGAAGCACCCCTTACAGCGGAACAGGGGGGCAAGCGGATTTCGTACGAGCAGCAAATCGTTCCAAAGGCGGAAAATCCTTTATTGTACTTCCTGCTACAGCTAAGGATGGGAAAATCTCACGGATTACTCCAACCTTGACACCGGGTTCTGCCGTAACAACCTGGAAAAACGATGTAAACTATGTTGTCACGGAATACGGAGTAGCACAGTTAAGAGGAAAATCTGCTAAACAAAGAGCTCAAGCACTGATTGCTATTGCACACCCGAGTTTTCGTGAAGAACTTACGGAAGCAGCTAAGAAGATGAACTTGTTATAAACCAATATAGAGGTAAGATTAAACTGTGAAAATCTTCCGAAATGTGAGATAATATTCCTGGGAACGGTTAAGACAACTTCGCGATTTTGCAGAAAATTTACAAGTAAATGTAGTTGCTAAAGAATTGTAATAGCTAGCGAATTGTGAGTTGAAAGTGGGCGAAGAAAAGGTGGACTTTCAGTTAAACCATGACCAGTTAATGATGCAGAAGATGGTGCGAGATTTTGTCCAGGCGGAAATCGTCCCTCAAGCATCGATGACAGATGAAACTCATCAATTTCCCTTGAAGATTATTCGTAGAATGGGTGAGCTCGGCCTGATGGGTATACCAATCCCAGTTGAATATGGCGGAGCAGGTTCTGACTTCTTATCTTATATTTTGGCCATTGAAGAAATTGCCAAAGGATGTGCTTCAACAGCTGTTACCTTAGCGGTCCATACGTCTATAGGCACTTTCCCAATTCTCTATTTTGGGACAGAAGAACAAAAAAGAAAATATGTTCCTAAGCTCGCAAGTGGTGAATTTATCGGAGCCTTTGCTTTAACAGAAGCCGAAGCAGGTTCGGATGCTTCTAGCCTTCAAACGACGGCTATACGTCAAGGAGACTATTATGTCCTTAATGGAACGAAGCGCTACATTACGAACGCGGGTTATGCGGATGTTTATTTAGTCATGGCTTCCGTAGACCTTGCTAAAGGGCCGCATGGAGTGACCTCATTCCTGGTAGAAAAGGACACTCCGGGATTTAGAGTTGGTAAGAGACATGAAAAAATGGGCTTAAATGGATCGACAACCTGTGAAGTGATTTTCGAAGACGCTATGGTTCCAGTCGAAAACCTTTTGGGTGCAGAAGGGCAAGGTTTCAAAGTCGCTATGTCACTGTTGGACGGTGGACGGATCGGAATAGGCGCACAAGCATTGGGCATTGCTGAGGCAGCATTAGAGGATGCATTAAACTATGCACATAATCGTGTACAGTTTAAACAAGCTATTAGTAACTTTCAAGGGGTTCAATTCATTTTAGCAGACATGGCAACACAGATCGAGGCGGCTAAACTGCTGGTTTATCAGGCTGCCTCGCTGAGGATGGCAGGACTACCGTACACCAAACAAGCCTCGATGGCTAAGATGTTTGCCAGCGATACCGCGGTTAAGGTGACGACGGATGCAGTTCAAATTTTTGGGGGGTGTGGTTACTGCAAAGAACATAAAGTAGAACGCTATATGCGAGATGCCAAAATCACTCAAATATATGAGGGGACAAATCAGATACAGAGGATTGTTGTTGCGAAGCATCTGGGAGCTTAGAAGTTCAGACCGACTGTAGGGATCAACGATCATATAAGCATTCTTAATTGTTATTTTCTACTATAGTTAAATGGTAGCACTTCCACTTTTTCAAGTGGGAGTGCTACCTTAGATGAAGGTGCTTGTGTCGTTGTATTATAATGAATAATCATTCAAGGAGGATTCAATTCAAATAAGTCGAATTATTTGTAAAACCGAATTGCAGGAGGACTGCCCCATGCTTCTTGATCAACAAAACTTCTCGATTACTCTTGATGAAATTTTAGATAATACGAATAACGCGATTATTGCTGTTAATCCCCAAGGGATGATTATTTATGCTAATCGTGCCGTTTTTAGCATATTGAAAATTCCTGCCACTAATCTTGTAGGACAATCAATCAAGGATTACTTCCCTGAAACTGGGTTAATGCGAGTTTTTGAGACTGGAATTGCCGAGCTAGGCCAGCGCTTAATGATGAATGATACGATATTACTGAGTAATCGCACCCCTATCTATGTTCACGGAGAATTAGTGGGAGCTGTGGCTGTCTTTCAGGACATTACGATTCTTCAGAATGTCCTGGATAATTTAGTTATCGAGCATGAGAAAACAAAGCAACTCCAACGTACCCTTGAAGTTGTACTCAACACCGCTTATGATGGATTAATCGTGGTTAACAAACAGGGAATTGTCACAATGACGAATCAAGCATTTTCAAGTTTTTTCAAGAAAACTCCTGCAGATTTGATCGGTAAACCTATCACAGAAGTTTATGACAATCCAAAATTTACTGATGTCCTTGTAACGGCTCAGCCAGTCCACGGATATATTCACGACTTAAATGGTCATGAAATTATCGCCAGCAGAATTCCGATTATGCAGGATGGAAAAATTGTAGGGGCTTTAGGAAAAGTCGTATTTAAAGATGTGAATGAACTCTATGCCTTAACCAAAAAGATTGATTCGTTGCATTCTGAACTTGACTATTATAAAAAGACCATGTCACATAACAATTCTTCGGCTTTGGAACTCTTAAAGGGCAGAAATGTCACTATGAATAACTTGGTGCAGACCACTCTGCGCGTGGCTAAATCAGGGTCGACTGTGCTTCTGAGGGGAGAGAGTGGAACAGGTAAAGAATTATTTGCCCTCTTACTTCATGCGCAAAGTTCCCGTAGAGAGGGACCTTTTATCAAAGTGAATTGTGCAGCTGTGCCGGATAATCTACTTGAATCTGAAATGTTTGGTTATGATGAAGGTGCATTTACGGGAGCCAGAAAAGGGGGGAAGATCGGAAAGTTTGAACTTGCTGATGGAGGGACCCTGTTTCTTGACGAAATCGGAGATATGGAAATGAACATGCAGGCTAAGTTATTACGAGTTATTCAGGAACGTGAAGTCGAACGATTGGGAAGCAACAAGTCACGCAAAGTAGATTTCCGTTTGGTAGCTGCAACGAACCGTGATCTTGAAGGAATGATTCGAGATAAACAATTCCGTGAAGATTTATACTATCGCTTAAACGTAGTAACTTTAACGATCCCTCCTTTACGAGAAAGAATGGATGATATTGAAGCCCTTATCAAAACATTTATTAAGAAGTATAACCTTCAGTTTGCACAATCTGTAACGGGAGTATCGAATGAGGCGAAAGACGTCCTCATGAAACATCGTTGGCCAGGTAATATCCGAGAGCTAGAGAATATTATCGAGAGAGCCTTTAATATGCTTGAAGGCACTGAAATCCAATTAAAACATCTACCAAACTATCTTCAAGTTCTTGCTAGTCATGATATACGCCCTTATGTCGAAGGGTCACTTGAGACGATTCTTAATGGGGTTGAGAAAGATGCTCTTATTATTGCTCTTGAAACAGCTAATGGAAACAAAGTACAAGCCGCAAAATCCTTGGGTTTGTCTCGTGCAGGTTTATATAAGAAACTTATCAAGCATCAACTACACAAACCTTAATTATATCGACACATAACCCTTTTAGAAGATGTTGTTTGAGTGAATTAAACTATCATCCAGTGTCTACAGTTGTTACATGTATTCATTCATAGACAGTACCTAACCGCGGGGAATATGGATAGATTCAAGGGTTTCTAGACTTTTGGGTGTAAACAATTGGTTACACATTACAGAATTTAGAAAGTCTGAAAGTTCACTCAGGTAAACTCTGGAAAGCTTGGCGTCAGCTAACGCAAAATAATCTGAAGATAGTGAATATTCATTGGCACATTAATTGCAAAGATATTCAGTAGATTACCAATCACCTGATCAATGATCTTGTAATTGAAACTGAAGGAGGATTAAGTGTGAAGACAATTATGGTTATTGGAGCTGGACAGATGGGTGGTGGAATCGCCCAGGTTGCTGCCCAAGCCGGTTACTCGGTCATTTTGAATGACATTAAAGAGGAATTTGTCAGCAGGGGCTTTGGAATTATTCAGAAGAATCTCAGCCGAAGTGTAGAAAAGGGCAAGCTTAAGGCTGAGGAAAAAGAACTTATTATAGGTCGTATTACGAAATCAATCTCTCTACAAGATGCGGCATCGGCTGATTTGGTTATTGAAGCAGCCGTAGAAAATATGGGAATTAAAGCACAAATATTTTCCCAACTTGATGTCATATGCCCGGAACATACGATTCTTTCGACGAACACCTCTTCATTACCAATTACAGAAATTGCAGCATTTACTAAGCGGCCGGATCGCGTCATAGGGATGCACTTTATGAATCCTGTGCCTGTGATGAAGTTGGTAGAAGTCATCCGGGGTCTTGCAACAAGTGATGATGTGTATAAGACGATTGAAACTCTCAGCATCAATATGGGTAAAACCCCTGTCGAAGTCAATGATGCCCCCGGATTTGTTTCTAATCGGGTCTTAATACCCATGATCAACGAAGCTGTCTATACACTCTATGAAGGAATAGCCTCAGTCGAAGCGATTGATAATGTAATGAAGCTAGGAATGAACCACCCAATGGGACCCTTAGCCTTAGGGGATTTAATCGGGTTAGATACCTGTCTATCAATTATGGAAGTTTTGCATGAAGGATTAGGGGATAAGTATCGTCCATGTCCGCTGCTTCGTAAATATGTTAAGGCGGGATGGTTGGGGCGCAAATCCGGGCGCGGTTTCTATAAATACGATGCTTAGATCCAATTAGTTAGGAGGATAAAGCGTGGAGTATTCTAATCTCTTACTTGAAAAGAACGGTGCTGTTGCCGTTCTAACCATCAATCGCCCTAAAGCTTTAAATGCTTTAAACAGTGACACATTATCGGAACTGTCCACCGCGTTAGATGAGCTGGGGAGGGATTCCGGTGTCAAAGTTGTTATTCTCACTGGAAGTGGAGAGAAGGCCTTTATCGCTGGTGCAGATATTTCTCAAATGAAAGACTTTAACCCTTTGGAAGGAAGGCGTTTTGCACAATTGGGGCAGGCGGCCTTCCGCAAACTTGAAATGATACCTCAGCCTGTGATAGCTGCTATCAATGGATTTGCTTTGGGCGGTGGGTGTGAATTAGCCATGGCCTGCGATATTCGAATAGCAAGTGAGAACGCAAAGTTTGGACAGCCGGAAGTAACCCTTGGACTAACAGCCGGATTTGGAGGGACTCAACGTTTACCTCGTTTAGTCGGCACAGGTATAGCTAGCGAGTTACTATTTACTGGAGACATTATCGATGTTAATGAGGCCTATCGGATTGGGTTAGTGAATAAGGTCTACTCTCTAGAAACTCTAATGGAAGAAGCCCAAAAACTTGCCCAGCGGATTGCAGGGCGAGCTCCGGCGGCAGTTCAGCTAAGCAAAAGTGCGATTCAACGTGGCATTAATATGGATTTAGATAGCGCTCAAGCATACGAAGCTGAGGTTTTCGGATTGACCTTTAGTACCCAGGATCAAACTGAGGGCTGCAGTGCCTTTTTAGAAAAACGTAAGCCGGTCTTTGAGGGAAAGTAGAATTTTCAATTGTAAGTAGGATGAGAAGGTAAGAGATGGGTTTCGAGAGAGGAACCATAAGAGTTCTGGGTTTTAGAGAGACATAGATGTGAGTTTTAGAGAGAGAATCCTTAGATGCGAGTTTAGAGAAAATCGGCAGAGAGAGTTAAGATGAGGGGATGGATTTAAATGAATTTTGATTTAACTCAAGACCATATTATGATGCGTAAAATGGTTCGTGACTTCGCGGAGAAAGAATGCCGTCCAGGTGCCGAAGAGCGCGATGAGACGGAAGAGTTTTCTGTAGATATATGGAAAAAATGTGGTGAGCTTGGCTTAGCTGGGGTCACATTCCCAGAAGAATACGGCGGCGTAGGAGCAGACTACATCTCTTATGCTATCACTGTTGAGGAACTGTCTCGTGTTGATGCTTCTGTAGGCGTAACCATTTCTGCTCATGCCAGTCTCTGTGCAAATCCCATCGCAATGTTTGGTACTGAGGAGCAAAAAAAGAAGTATTTAGTTCCATTGGCAACAGGTGAAAAACTCGGCGCGTTTGGTTTAACAGAACCCATGGCTGGTTCCGATGCTTCAGGTACTCGGACTACAGCTGTTCGTGATGGTAACGATTACATTCTAAACGGTAGTAAGATCTTTATAACAAATGCTTACTATGCTGATACGTATGTTGTTACTGCCCAAATGGATAAGAGCAAAGGAAACCGAGGGATTGCAGCTTTTATTTTAGAAAAAGGAATGCCTGGCTTTTCCTTTGGTAAAAAAGAGAAAAAGATGGGGATTCGTTCTTCAGCCACCTACGAATTAGTTTTTGAGGATGTCCGGGTCCCTGCTGAAAACTTGCTCGGTCAAGAAGGGCAAGGCTTTAAAATTGCCATGCAAACACTTGATTTTGGGCGAATTGGTATTGCCTCCCAGGCACTAGGAATCGCCCAAGGCGCTTATGAGCAAGCAATGAACTATACCAAGGAAAGGGTACAGTTCGGTAAGGCCATTTCTGAGTTCCAAAATACGCAATTTAAATTGGCAGACATGGCAACTCAAATTGAAGCTGCTCGTCTTCTCGTTTATCAAGCTGCATATTTGGCATCTCAGCATAGACCTGTTAGCAAGGCTTCTGCAATGGCGAAACTTTTTGCTTCAGAAACTGCCATGGCAGTTACTACAATGGGTGTTCAACTTCATGGAGGATATGGATATACACGCGAATATCCTGCAGAGCGTATGATGCGGGATGCAAAAATAACTGAGATTTATGAAGGAACCAGTGAGGTTCAACGCATTGTCATAGCAGCTAACATTCTAAAATAGAAAATTTCGGAACCTTAGCGAAGCGCCTATTAAAGCGCTTCGCTAAAAAGAATTTTGGGACCTTTAAATTATTTAGCGTTATAGAAGGAGAGGCTTTCAATGAGAGACGTTGTTATCGTAAGTGCAGTTCGAACCCCTGTCGGTTCTTTTTGTGGCACCTTAGGGCAAATACCTGCCGCAGATCTTGGTGCCTTGGCAGTGAAAGAAGCGATTAAGCGTGCGGGGATTACCCCTGAGCAAGTCGATGAGGTGATTTTAGGGAACGTCTTACAGGCGGGCCTTGGACAAAACCCCGCTCGTCAAGCGTCCATTAAGGCCGGTATTCCTCAGGAAGTACCATCCTGGACACTGAATAAAGTATGTGGATCCGGACTCAAAACAATCGTTTGTGCAGCTCAGACCATTATGGTTGGAGATGCCGATATTGTGGTTGCAGGTGGTATGGAGAATATGTCCCTAGCGCCTTATGTCCTTGCCAAAGCGCGTACCGGTTATAGAATGGGCAATGACGCTATCATTGATTCTATGATTAATGATGGCTTAACAGATGCCTTTGACAAGATTCACATGGGAATTACAGCAGAAAATATCGCGGAGCAGTTTAACATTTCCCGTGAGGAACAAGATCAGTATGCAGTATCTAGCCAAAATCGTTGTGAAGCTGCTACTAAAGCAGGAAAGTTCGCCGAGGAAATAGTGCCTGTTTCCATTCCCCAACGTAAAGGAGATCCTGTGGTTGTTTCTCAAGATGAATTTCCGCGCTTTGGAGCTACCTATGAAGCCATTGCAAAATTACGCCCAGCTTTTAAAAAGGATGGGACGGTGACGGCCGCAAATGCTTCGGGGATTAATGACGGAGCCGCAGCCCTGGTCATTATGGCCAAAGAGAAAGCGGAGGAGTTGGGCTTAACACCCTTGGCAACCATTAAATCCTGGGCTTCAGCAGGTGTTGATCCAAAGATCATGGGGACTGGTCCTATCCCTGCCAGCCGTAAAGCCTTAGAAAAGGCTGGACTGAAAATAGAAGATATTGACCTCGTAGAAGCGAACGAAGCCTTTGCCTCGCAAACTATAAGTGTCGCTAAAGGGTTGAATCTCGATATGGCGAAGACGAATGTCAACGGTGGAGCCATTGCTTTGGGTCATCCCGTTGGGGCATCCGGAACACGTATTCTCGTCTCATTGCTGCATGAAATGAAACGCAGCAATGCACATCTTGGATTAGCAACCCTTTGTATCGGCGGCGGTCAAGGGATCGCTTTAATCGTAGAAAGATAAAGTAGGCGTTAGTTAAACTAACAGGATACTTTATTAATGATTGCTTCTTGAGGATAGTTCCTCCGAGCAGCCTAATCCGAAAGGAATGGTAAGCGCGAAGGAGGGCTATCCTCACATAAGTAAAATATTTAACTCTTATTATCAAATAAGTGGACTCTCAACGTGGATTAAGATTAACTCGGCTACTATGGACATGTACACTCATAATTGTTAATTTATTCACAAATCCTAATAATTTTGAAAGTTAAAATGCAATAATTTATTGAGCATAAGGGGGATGTAACAATGTATATGGAAGAGTATCGCAATAAGTGCGTCACAGCTGACGAGGCAGTTAAAGTAATTAACAGTGGAGACTGGGTAGAGTTTGCTTGGGCTGCAACTGTGCCTGGATTAATAGATGAAGCTTTAGCTCGTCGCAAAGATGAGCTGTTTGATATAAATTTGCGAGGAGGCGTTATCATTACGCCGATGGCTTGTTTAGAATGTGATCCGGAAGGAGCTCATTTTACCTGGAATAGCTGGCACCTTGGAGGACGCGAACGTAAAATGGTTCAAAAAGGTCAAGCCTACTACATCCCTCTCAAATATTCGGAATTACCAAGGTATTTGCGTGAAGATTTACAAACTGATGTTGTAGCTATTCAAGTTGCTCCTATGGATGAACATGGATACTTCAATTTTGGAGTTACCATCTCTCATTACGCTGCAGCGATTGAAAAGGCCCGCGCTGTCATAGTTGAAGTAAACGAAGATATGCCTAATGTTCATGGTGGATATGATCATGCTGTGCATATTTCTAAGGTTGATTATATTGTCGAGGCTGGGCATCGAGGACTTCCTATCTTACCTTCAGCCTCTGCGTCTGAACTTGACCGACAAATTGCAGAGTATGTATTGCCAGAAATTAATGACGGAGCATGTATTCAATTGGGTATAGGTGGAATGCCAAATGCCCTTGGGAAAATGATTGCCGAATCGGATTTAAAAGACCTGGGAATCCACACCGAAATGCTAGTTGACGGTTTTGTTGATATGGTTGAAGCTGGTAAGGTTACTGGAATGCGTAAGCAACTAGATAAGGGCAGGATGGTCTATGCCTTTGCGGCCGGAACCCAAAAACTCTATGATTTTATTCGGAATAACCCCTCCGTGGCAGGGTATCCCGTCGATTACACTAATCATCCCTTTATTGCTTCTCAGAATGACCAACTTATATCTATTAACAGTGCCTTAGAAATCGATTTAACTGGCCAAGTTTGTTCAGAATCTGCAGGATCAAGTATGATAAGCGGTGCGGGGGGACAGTTAGACTTTGTAGAAGCTGCCTATAATTCAAAAGGAGGAAAAAGCTTTATCTGCTTACCTTCCACCTATAAGGATAAGAACGGGCAGATGCATTCCCGTATTAAAGGACTTATGACACTAGGGTCGGCGATAACGGATACTCGTCCAACAGTTCAGTTTGTTGTTACTGAGTATGGGAAAGTCAATCTAAAGGGATTAGCCACTTGGCAGCGTGCGGAAGCATTGATTTCAATCGCTCATCCTGACTTCCGGGAGAGCCTGATTGCTGAAGCACAGAAACTCAAAATTTGGCGGAAGAGAGCATAGATCTAGGTGATATCCAAGATATGATCATATAATTATTTGTTGCTTTAACCTAAAGGGGGGGGCTAATATGCCCCTTCTTTTCTATACCAAGCAGTAAATTTCATTCGTTACATATACATTCCGTACATAATTCTAACTAGGCAGCAGCCTGTATTTTTTACTTTATAGACAATCGTTAATTTTATCGTTAGAATTGAAAAGGATGTAAATAATATAAGTGAACTGGACAATGAATAACAAACCTTAAATGGACAGTTCAAGAAATAGAGGATTATCACAATGGGCAAAAAAAAGGATTTGAGAGTACCTCCGCGTAAACCGGTTTGGAATATTTGGCAAGGGTTGCTTATAGTGGCTGTTGTGACGTTGATTGAATATCCACTCGGATGGCTAGAGAGTCCTAAGGATTTAGATTCTTCCCATGGGATTCTAAGCTTTATAGGGGTTGGCTTGGGAGATGTACTACTATACTTTATAGTTATATGGATCTTTCTAAAATTGATCCGACGACCGTTTGCTGACTTAGGGTTTGTTAAGCCTCTTCAACGATACCTAGTCTTAGGTTTTATTGTAGGAACTCTCTTATTTGTAAGTATTGGCCTATTAGGAAACCTATTAACAAAATTATTAGGA
Organism: Desulfosporosinus sp.; assembly: GCF_014237355.1. NCBI lineage: Bacteria > Bacillati > Bacillota > Clostridia > Eubacteriales > Desulfitobacteriaceae > Desulfosporosinus > Desulfosporosinus sp. The sequence continues at coordinate 15,067 of NZ_JABZFS010000031.1, read as the reverse complement.
ACTCCCGCTCCCCAGAGTTTTGCCGTGGCGGTAAAAGGGACAAACTCTACTTGGGAATTTATCTTGCTCACTGTCCTGGGAGGAGTAATAGCCCCGATTAAGGAAGAAATGTTTTTTCGTGGGTTAATATATCCACCGCTGAGGCAAGCCTTTGGGAGAGGTAAAGGGATACTTTTAACAGGGCTTTTCTTTGCAACCTTGCATTTAGAAGTTATAAGGTTTTTACCCTTACTTATTGGAGGAGTTGTTCTGACATGGTTATATGAACGTTCTTCAAGTATTTGGCCTGCGGTAGTAGCCCATGGGACTTGGAACACATTGATGGCTGTAGCTTTATGGATTCAGCGCTATTAGACTAACTTTAAGGAGATATTATGAGTCAACAAGATAAATCAAATCAGGCTACTATGCCTAGAAAAACAACCGTCGAATGTCTTCGACTTATTTCAGACGGTTCAGGAATTGGGCACATAGACGGTATTGCAACCTTCGTGCCCGGACTTCTGCCCGGAGAAACCGCGGAAGTGGTTGTTACGAAAGCTAAGAAAAATTGGCAACAAGCACGTCTTCTAAAGATTAACAAGCGTTCACCAGAACGCATCGATGCACCCTGTTCAGTTTTTGAAGGGTGCGGCGGATGTCAACTTCAGCATATGTCGTATAAGGAGACTTTAGTATGGAAGCGACGCTGGGTTGAGGATGCGTTGACTAGAATTGGTAAGTTAAGTGTGGAAGTAAAACCTATGATCGGTATGGAGCATCCATGGCGTTATAGAAATAAGGCACGTCTGCACCGCGTTCCTTCAGGAGAATTGGGATATTTTAAGGAGAGGTCGAAGGCTCTGGTAAACTTTGCTGATTGCCTGCTTTTAAGTGAACGTATGAACCGCTGGATCCGGCGGACTGAAGAGTTGTTAGCTAAGGATGCTGGTTATTCAGAAATACATACGCTTATCTTTCGTGAAAATACCAACCATGAAGGCCTCTTACTTTTAGAGGGACCGCCGAGTAAAGTCCTTCCCGTCGCAGAAAACCCCGATTTTTTTGAGGCTCTTGCTAAAGAAGGAATCCGTTCTGTTTGGGGGGCCAATGCAGAAGGGAAATTACAATTGATTTGGGGAGAAGAGGAGTTCGGCCAAACGATTCTAGATTTGAGGTTTGATGTTTCTCCTTTATCCTTTCTACAAGTCAATTCCTTACAAACAGATATCCTCTATAAGCTTGTTTTGGATGGGGCAGCCCTGACCGGAGAAGAAATAGTTTGGGATTTATATTCGGGAATAGGAACACTGGCCTTAGCTCTAGCAACTAAGGCTAAGAAGGTGACGGGAATCGAGGAAAACCCCTATGCTGTGGAAAATGCCATTCAAAACGCCGTCAAGAATAATGCAGTCGGGCACGTGGAATTTCTGAAGGGTAAAGTTGAACAGCGGATGATGAAGATAGAGGAAAAACCCAATGTAGTGGTCTTAGATCCTCCACGTGCTGGTTTACACGGGGATGTTTTAGAACGATTACTGGAACTGAAGCCCGAGCGCATCATCTATGTGTCTTGTGACACAGGGACTTTGGCACGGGATCTTGGCGGGTTCACGGTTGGGGGATACACGGTAATGAGTGTCCAGCCCGTTGATATGTTTCCGTGGACGCAACACGTTGAGTGCGTGGTTATGATAGAGCGGGAATAGCTTGGTATCAGCGGTCTCCGGGGTTTGGTGTAATTTTACAGTGTGTTTTATGTTTCCGTGCACGTGAGAAATCAACATATTTTAGACCCCCGGGGGTACACTTTTACGCAAATATATGGTGTACGGGGTTGGGGTATAAGGGGTATTTTGCGTAATTGTATAAGAAAATAGGGGAAAAAGACCCCCTATATGGGTGAGATGTTTTTGTAGGTCAGATCGTTCTATCTTGGATGATCCGGCCCTTTTTTAATATTTCGTAATATTTCGACCATCATAGAAGGAAAACGAGGAAAAATGTGTAAATAGGTATAAACTTACTCTTATTGCCAATAGTGTTGGACGCGCAGTCTATTTGCTGGAACTATGTTGTGAGCTAATTATAAATAAGGAAAGCTGGGGATTAGCATGGAGATATTAATAGAGAAATTAATTGAATGTAAGGTGGATGTTGAGACTATAACATTTGATGATGACGTTTCATTAGATGCACTATTGGACAGAACACGAATGTATTTGTCCAAATTAAGACCGAATGATTTCTCAATTAAGGTACTGAATGGTAGCATGTTTAGAGCTAATCTAGTAAGAGATGTTATGTGGGGTTCGAACGAGGGTGCATTTCGTGAAGCATGGGAAGAGGGTAAAATAAGATTTAAAAATATAATTGATAAGTTTATTGAAGAATATAAGTTAGATAAAGAGTTGAGTAAGAACGATTGTACTCTTGACAGTAATAAAGTTGAATTCAGCAAAAATATATTTATAATTCATGGTCATGATGAAGCGATGAAAGAGACTGTTGCTAGAGTAGTTGACAAAATTGGCTTGAACCCTATTATTCTTCATGAGCAAGAAGATAAAGGCAGGACGATTATAGAGAAATTTGAGTATTTCGCAGATAATGTTGGTTACGCGATAGCTTTATTGAGTCCTGATGATCTATGTATTGAGGATAATGTTGAAAAAAGAAGAGCACGACAAAATGTTGTTTTTGAGTTGGGATATTTTACTGGCTTATTAGGCAGAGATAGAACCTTCGCATTAGTAAGTGGAAATGAAAATATCGAGCTAATGAGTGATTATCAAGGTGTCATATACAAAAAATATGACAGTGAAGGTGCATGGAAAATAAAATTGATAAAAGAGTTAAAGGCCGTAGGTTATAAGGTTTCAGCAGATTCTATATTGTAAAAGGTTTATGTACTTACCATTACGCACTATAACTTTAAGCCCCACGAGGTTCTCGATTCTGAACGTGGTTGTTGGTATTGTGCCTTGTAGGTACTGAACGGTTCTGATTTGTGGGAAATGTTACAAAACTTTAGGATGAGCCTTAGGAAAATTTGGCTGGGAAGGTGTTTAGGGATATGAGCAGCAGTATGTGTAATGGAGTAAGAGGAGAATAATTATGGATAAGCACAGTGAGCAGGAAAACAAATTGATCTTAGCTTGTCAAAGTATACCGCAAAAGCTACAGAAAGATTTAGTTACTGGTAAAGAGAAAATGATTGATCAGATGCAATGCTTGAAATCACGTTTTGATTTGTTTAGCTGCTTCTATTCTAGCGAATTAGCTACTCGAAGTATGGTTTCTTTAACTGGCTTAGGGTTTATTGACGTGCTCTTGGCTGGAAGAGGACAAGCAATTAAAACTAAGAGAGTAGAAGAGTTTATTAAAGCTCTTCAGCAAAAGATAGAATTATTAGATAATGAAAAAGTTGATTCTGTCTTTCTAGAATCAGAGGAATGGATGGATCTTCTCCGAAAGGCCATAGATGATTCCACACGTACCCGTAATTATAATAAAATCTTAGCAATTGCTGGGATTCTTTGTGGAGCAGTAACTCATGAAACCGACAATATCGCCGATCCTGAAGATCTATTACAGGTTCTGTCCGAGTTAAATACAGAAGAGGCAATTGTTTTGCAGGCAATATATGAGCATGGCGAAGGTGAATATTGTACTATTAATGGTTATGGAATGTCGCTTATCCCTTACCTTCCCGAAAATTATAACACTAGGATAAAATTTCTGATCAAACGAATAGAAGCCATAGGATTACTTAGTGAGCAGACTGGCGCAATAATAGGTTATTCTGGTGGAACGTTGAGCCTGACAACAGTAGGGAAATTATTATTAGAATTGCTATCTGATTCTAATAATTAATTAATACTTTGACCATACCTAGTCCTCTTGCCCCTAGTGCGTCACGCTTACGAAATTAAATTTCACAGCTAGTGTCTTAATATGCTGAGAAAAACGAGACTACGCCCATAATTTTGAAATACGGCAAGAAGGCCTTTCCCATAAAGCTTTCTAACGCTAGGCACAATGGTTACGAAAAAAACGCCGCTACTTATTTGAAGCGTGAATATTATGGGTCAAGAAGTATATTTTTAGAAATTCATGAGGAATAGATTGAGGAGGGAGAGATAAGAAAGATGGTTAGTTATTGTACATATTGTAAAGAGCATAGAATCTTCAAAGTTATAAAGGAACATATTGTTGGTCCTAACGATGACCATCCACCATTTGAGTTTACATTTGCATATTGCGAACACTGTGAGTCCCCAAGTTTATTTATTAGAGAGGATTTTGGGGCTGGATTTGATTGGGATGATTATTACAGAATTTATCCACAGAATGAACGAAATTTAATGTTTGAAGTTCCCGACATGGTAAAGCAATCTTACGATGATGCAGTAAGTTGTGTAAATGCGAAAATCTGGACTGCAGCAGTTGTTATGGTTGGACGAGCTTTAGAAGCAGTATGTAAAGATGCTTTTCCAGATTCGAAAAATATTTATCATGGACTTAAACAAATGAAAGATAATGGGCTCATTAGTGAAGAGTTACTCGAATGGTCGAATGAATTAAGAGTTTTACGAAATATGGGGGCCCATGCAACAACGGGCAAAATTACAGCTGAAGATGCTAACGAAGCCCTAGATTTTCTACAAGCCATTTTAGAAATTTTTTATCATCTACGTCCAAAATTTGAGAGGATGAAGGAAAGAAGATCGAGTGAGACGCTAGTTAGTTAATCTATCAGCAAATCCAGAATGTCGGCGGCTGCTACCTTGCAGGATTATTTGGAAATTTAGCATATATAGGTAGAAAGAAGACATGTCTATAGAGGAAGCTTTTACCGGTTTTCGTCCAGTGGCATTGCACAAGGGTGCCTTTACTGATGAGCTTTATTTATAAATATATTAATTTGTTTTTGCTTCTCCACTAAGCTTAAAATGTATTTGAATATGTTACGCTCTAGTAGCTTAAGCACCGAGTTTCCAAAAGAAGGCTGTGGTGGAGGAATATCGTGTTATACGCCACACCGTTCCGTTTGTTTTTTAATGTGTTGAATTTAGTACATTAAAATGAATATTTTATAGAATGGTTAAATTATTAGGACTAAGAAAAAATAGGGGGATAAAGCTTATGGATATTCATATGGGGTCATTGGCTCAAGGTTATGCAGTAAGTATTGAACATATTCTTTGTAACGTATTTAACTGTGAGAGATTCGGATATGGTGGAATAGTAAATTCTGACTTTATAAGAAAGCAGCCATTTACTGTTATGGCGTGCGGTTTTTCTTTTATTTATGCTAATGCTAAAAGCGATAAACAGAAAGAAATAATTGAATTCATTAATAATTATTCTTTTTTCTCAGAAATGAGTATTGATACGTTATTATCTTTCGATACATCAACAAAGGAATTTAACGGGATAACAATTGAAATAAGCTATAAGAATGGCCAAGAAGCAGTAGAAATTATGATTGAAGATTTCAGAAAACTGTGCAGAAAATAGTCTAATAATGACATTGTTAATTACTTTTAACTTACCAATAACTTTCCTAATGCCTTTAACCCATACTCTGTTATAATGAACTTCTTCAAACCTGCTATGTGCGAAGATTTGATTTGGTTTTGATCCTATTTTAAATATTGGGAATTTAATAAATTACTGATTAGGCCAGGCTCCCAATGCTAGGGGAAGATTGAAAGGTAGGATGAAAATGCCCACCTGCGAGAGCAGGGTTAAACCAAATAATCTAAACGGCTTTGCGGGGAATAAAAGATGAAATGTAATCCAGGGCGACAATATGCTCTGGATATTTACTTATATAGGTAGAATAGGCAGACATTTGTGTTTTTCACAAGAATTCGTCCATACATAGTGATATAATTAAATTCAGAAGGAATATAGAAGCTTATGAATACAAAACTCACGGCAAGAAACTATGTTGTGTCCAAAAGAAATGCAATATTCAGGATAGTGTTTTGATATTGGTTATCAAATAAGAAAAGAGGTTATATGAATGGCTGATCTTAAATATGAAATTATTGAAAGAATTGCCATCCTTTCTGAAAAAGGAGGTTGGACAAAGGAACTGAACAAAGTCAGTTGGAACGATAGACCGGCCAAATTTGACCTTCGTGATTGGAATCACGATAAAGGGAAAATGGGCAAGGGGTCAACATTAACAGATGAAGAGTTGCGTAATCTTAGAGAAGTGTTAAATTCAATTGATTTATAAATAGTAAGGGGACGCAGATAATGGCTCAAGTCTTAAGTATTTTTAACTTTCTAAAAGAATATAACGAATTATCAAATCCAGTTATTACTGAACTTGTGAACCAGAAATGGAGCTTGAATATTTCCGATTTACCTAGAATTAATGAAATTAAATCTGTGTTTACCGGTGAAGACGTAAATGGTTTATCCATTTTAGAAGTAAAAAAGCCTATACTTGAGCCATGTCCCCCTCCTGAGGATTTCCTTCTTGATTGGTTGGAAAGGGACTGGAAAAAGTTATCAACTGAAGAAGTTTCTATCAAGGAAATGATAGTTCGCGAAATTATCGGAGAAGGTAGTAACAAATCGTATGAAGAAGAACGATTTGATTTCAGTGTTGAGCGCATAGAGGCCTACGAAACCTGGACTCTTCAGCGGAAACAATGGAGAGAGGCCGAGGTTCCAAAGGAGAAGGGACTAACCCTTTACAATAACTTGTTTAAGTTGTACTCGGACATGAAAAAAGAAGCAGAGAGCGTTGAGCTCATTTTAGGGGATGGGATCCTTGTTTGGCAAAAGGAAGCCATACGTATTAACCACCCAGTATTGCTACAGAAGGTTTACTTGGAATTTGATCCACTTACTCCGGCTTTTACAATCAAGTGTGAGGAAATTAAGACGGATATATATACATCGCTTTTGAGAATAATTCCTTCGATCAACCAAAAGATGCTTTCCGATCTCATCCAAGATGTTGAGGCCAATAATTATAGTATTGCGGACTTTAATAACACATTTGCCCTCTATAAGCGAATGATTCATGTCATTGATCGTGATGGAAGGTTTACGGAAGAAAGAGTACCCATTTTTCTAGAAGCCCATATGTTTTCATGCCCAGTCCTCTTTCTGAGAAAAAGAACATTGGGGTATTCAATGTTTATTGATAGTATAATTGATGAAATCAACCAGAAGGGTGAAGAACTTTTGCCGGAATTCTTTACGATTATGGCTGGTAAACATAAAGAAACCAATCATATTGAAGTGATTGAGGATAATTGGAATCATAGCGGTATTGACCAAGACATATTACTGACACTACCTGCTAATAACGAGCAGTTAAAAATTATTAAATATCTGGATAAATACGGAGCAGTACTTGTTCAAGGTCCCCCTGGAACAGGCAAAACCCATACTATTGCTAACCTTATAGGACATCTATTGAGTCAAGGGGACAGTGTTTTAGTCACCAGTCATACAGAAAAGGCGCTGACCGTTCTTAAGGATAAGGTGTATAAAGACCAGTACAGCAAGGATCTGAACTTACAAAGCCTTTGCATTAGCTTGTTGAGTTCCAGGTCTCAGAAAAAGGAAATGGACGAAGCCATTAATGAGATTGCCGAAAAAGGAACAACTCTTAACCTACATGAAGGGAAAAAGAGAATAGAACACTTGGTTGTGGAAAGAGAAAGTTTAATCCATGCTTCAAAAGAGAGGAGCGGCGAGCTTCTCCAGATTCGGTCCTTAGAATATAAAGATATTGTCTATGATAACCAGACTATCAGACCGATCGAGGCAGCCCAATTTATCAAGAGTGGAGTGGGCAGCTTTGATTATATTAAAAGCATAACCGGCAACGACACCATTGGGCTGCCGCTGAGCATAGCTGATTTGAAATTTCTATTTGAAACCAATGATACAATTACTGTCGCAGATGAAGCGGTGTTAAATCATAGTGTACCGGACTTTATGCATCTTTGGAAACCACAAGATTTCGAAGATAAGAAGATCCTCTTCGAACAGTTGCAAAGAGACCTACGGCAATATACACTGCCTAGTGTATTCGAAGAAAACGTTGCGGAATCGGCAGTCAATGATTTAATGACTCAGTGTTTGCGAATTCGTTCGGAAATACAAAATTTTGAAGCTCTGAAACATACGATAATCAATAAATCCATTACCAACTCAGTATACTCTAAGCTCTGGCAGGATGTTATCCGAGAATTTGACCAATTGATGGAGTCTTATGAGAAGGTATGTGAAATTAGATTAGAAGAAGAATTCGACATATCAAAGGCGTTAATGGACGAGGACCCATTGTCAATTTTGCAGGAAATTATTGGTTCAGGCAAAGAAGTGCCCATTACCTTTTTAACAAGAGTTTCTAAACCCAAATGGAAAAAAATAAAAGAGTGTATCACAAATAACGGGAAGGTCATTGAAAATAGAAAGGACTTCATCCTGGCATATGACCTTATTTCTTATGAATTTAGTAAAAACAAGGTACTGAAAAAGGTAAAGAAATTGCTGTCAGAGGATAGTTTTGATACTACAGTAATTGAAGAAAATTTTGAGCTAGTCTTAGCAAATTATAGGAATGAGATTATTTCGGCACTTTCCTGGTATGAAGAACAATGGACACCAATATTTAACCAGTATAATACTCAACTTTGTAATAGTTTTAAGTTTGAAAATCATCTAAATGTAAATGCACCGTTATCCTCTATTCTGGACTTTATTGATAACATCATATTACCGAATCTTACATTTGCCGTTAGCAAATTTAGATACGATAAAGTTCAAGCTGAATGGAATTCATTTTTTGAATACGTCTCCGAGTATCAAGGCTCGAATACTCTAGTTGATAAGCTTATTTCTAGTGTCGAACTGAAAGATAGCAGTTCATATAAATCTTCATACCTAACTTTAGCTGCGATCCTTTCCAAAAAAGAGACTTTTGTTAAGAGAAAAGCTTTATTGAGAGAACTGCAGGAAATAGCACCTGGGTGGGCACAGGCAATTGAAGCGAGAGAAGGCATTCATGGATTTGATGTATTACCTGAGAATATTGAACAAGCATGGAAATGGTGCCAATTAAGTAATCAACTTGCCAGGATAGATGCCTATGATCCTAACAAGATACAGAAGGAGCTGGAACTACTTAATAATCGGTTGTTGGTTAACGCCAGGAAGTTAGCGTATGAAAAAGCATGGTTTGAGATTATCAGGAATAGAACGACGGTTCAAGCGCAAGCCATAGAAGGATGGAGAACAACGATCCGGCAGATCGGAAAAGGAACTGGAAAAAGTGCGCCAATGCTCATGAAAAAAGCGAGAGAACTAATGCCGCTTTGTCAATCTGCCATACCAGTTTGGATCATGCCGTTAAATAGAGTTGTGGAAAATTTTGATCCGCGCAACAACAAGTTTGATGTGGTGATCATAGACGAGGCAAGCCAATCAGATATCCTTGCCCTCTCAGCGCTTTATTTAGGGAAAAGAATTATCATAGTTGGCGATGAGGAGCAGGTTAGTCCTGATTCCGTGGGTATTAAAAAAGATGAGATTGATGCCCTGATTCAGCAATACCTACAAGGAATCCCCAATAATCACCTTTTTAATGCTCAAACTTCACTTTATGATATGGCCAAGTCATCTGGATTTAAACCATTGATGCTTACAGAGCATTTTCGGTGTCTTCCAGAAATTATCGAGTTCAGTAATCAATTATCATATAATGGAAGGATAAAGCCATTAAGGGAAGGGGCGAAAGTCAAGACAAAACCCCCAGTTATCGAATATAGGGTCGCTGGGGGTTGTAAGAATCATAATAAAGTCAATGAGGTCGAAGCAGAACACATTGCTTCTTTAGTTTGTGCATGTGTAGAAATGGAAGAATACAAAGGAAAAAGTTTTGGCATTATTTCTTTGCTCGGAATAGAGCAGAGTTATGAAATTGACAGATTGTTACAAACGTATCTTGACCCCGTTGACTATGAATCGAGAAAGATTCAATGTGGTACTCCGCCTCAGTTTCAAGGTGACGAAAGGGATGTTATTTTCTTAAGTGTTGTAGAAGGGCCAAGTGAAAAAGGTGGGCCTGTAAGGTTACTAAGCGAGGATGGAAGAAATGATTTGACCCGTAAACGTTATAATGTTGCTGCTAGCCGGGCCAAAGATCAAATGTGGGTTATCCACTCTCTTAATCCGGAAATAGATTTGAAACCCGACGATATTCGTTTGAGGCTTATCAAACATGCCATTAATCCTAACTCCCAGGAAGAGGAGCAATTATTATTAAGCGTAGCAGAATCACCCTTCGAGACAGAAGTAATGACAATTCTACTCAACAAAGGATACAAGGTTAATCCTCAAATGAAAGTTGGAGCCTATCGAATCGATATGGTTATTGAAGACGGGGATAAACGGATTGCATTAGAATGTGATGGCGAAAAATGGCATACTCAAGATGACTTGCCCAATGATTTAAAACGACAGGCTATTCTTGAAAGATTGGGTTGGAATTTCATAAGAATAAGGGGAAGTGCGTTTTATAGAGACCAAGATACAACAATGCACGAGGTTTTTTCGCAACTTGATAGTCATGGAATTCGGCCCAATTATGCTTGTAATATTGACTTTGAGACCAATAAGGATGAGGAACTAATAGTTAGAGTGAAAAGAAGAGCCAATGAAATTTGTCAAAGCTGGCACAGAGTTGATGGCGAAGACTTAGATGGTAAGAAGTCCAAAAAGGAAGAACCTAGTGGCAAAGATACATTTTATGTAGATCCTAAGGCCCCGCCCATTAAGACCCAAGAGAAAACGGTTGCGATGTTAGTTGGAGATTACCCTAATAATTATCTGACGGGAAGTGTTGCCACTAACAAGATAAATAAGGGAAAAGGCGACAGACCGCTATATGACTTCCGAAACCATATAGACAACGGTAGCGCCTCAGCAACTAAGGCGAAAAAAGATGCTAACAGACTCGAGAGTAATTGTCCCAGACAAAACAACCCTGAGGCGGCGCGTAACAATCACAAGCCTTTATTCGATTTTCGACAAAAAAATCATCAATAGATTATAGGCTTGGCAGGCCTCCCTACCTTTTTGCACATTAATAACGTTTTATAAGCTTTCTTATATGCGCCCTAAATACGTCGAACTCTGTAGATAAGGAATCTTAAGACTTTACTCGCTCCAGTTGAGAATTGTTCCTTTGATTACGGCTAATTCCTTATGGAAGTTTAATGCTGAAGCAACTTGAAGAAGAATTTACTTCATGCTAATAAATCTAAAAAGTCATTGTTATCAATGAGAAGCTGAGCAGCTAATATAAGTTAGCTTCGTGTTCATAAGTATCGGCCACGTTATTCCCGCCCGACCATCCAAAGATAAGGAAGGGCGTAACCAGGTTAATAGAGGAATGGTGGCAGTTTCGGAATGGCTTTGGTGGATGTTTTCCAGGTACGACCGAATTTATGGCAGCTTCAAGAGTAAAATGAAGCGTTGGTATCATAGATATATGAAATGAAAAGTATTAACGAACCCGCTTGCAAATGTAAAGGAATTACTTGGAGGATATTGAATATCAAGATAGGGGGTGTCAAAGGTGGGCCGATGGAATTTTAGGAAGTCCCAAAAATTGATTGGTGGATTTAAGCTAAATTATAGCTCTAAAGGTGGATTAGGAATTAGCGCAGGTGTCAAAGGGGCTAGAGTAAGTATAAATCAAAAAGAGATCAGGACTACTTTATCTATACCAGGCACTGGGATAATCAAACAAGAACGACATACTTTAAATCCAAAAGTTAGAACGAAAAAGGTTAAAAGTTCCAAGAAAGTTGAACAACAAATTGCCCCAGTTGTTAATGATTTGATTTTAGAAAATAGTAAATATTTATTATCTGATTATCAGTCAAATAATGAATCTTTAGATGAGTACATTGGTTGTATAGGTTCTATAGAAATTAAAGAAGATAGTATAATTTTTAATGGAGAAATAAATGAGTATGGCTTATCAGATGGATTTAGTTATCAAGGAATTCATTGGACTGAAACAGCCGTTTCATATGACCATGTCCCATGCTTACTTAAAATAGGGTTTATTCAGAAATTTACTCAAACAAACTTTGTGTTATTTTTTAAGTGTAATAAAGAGACGGCGACTACTACTCATAAAAAATTAAAAGAGATTATGGAGAAAAGAAATAAGAACAGTTGTTTTGTAGCAACAGCAGTTTATGAAGACGCTGATTGCTTGCCAATTATTAAGTTAAGAAAATGGAGAGATTCTTTTTTAGCCAAGACAACTTGGGGGAAGCGTTTTATAAAAGTGTATTACCAAAGAGGCTTCCTTTGGGCTGATTTTGTGGGTAAACATAAGATTCTTAAAAGGGTTGTTAAGAAAGGATTGGATATTTTTACATATTTCTTACCTTAATGTAATATTCCTTAAATCATACGTGTATTCGCCTCGCCCATTCCCAAGATTAGTGAAGGGCGTATCCTGCTTGGTAAAGAGGAACTGAAGTAGTCTTGGGATGTGCTCGGGTGGTGAGTTAGAGCTAAGCCTGAAAACCTTTAATGACTAACGTAAGACGCTGAAATAAGCGTCTTTTTATATATTGTACAATCAATTTAGAGGATTATGGAAGTTTATGAGGAATGAATAGTTTGGGAACCACATTTTGACATACAAACAAAGATAAGGAGGGGAATCCATGACCGAACGTTTTCAACTACCAAATAAGCTAAGAGGGAGAAGTTTAGAAATCAACGTAATCCCAACCGTTTGTAATCTAAAAAATATGTTACATAAACTTGTTGAAATGAACGGAGATTATTCACAGCTTAAGCAATGGGAGAAGAGAAGTTATAAGGCCTATAGAATTGAAGAAATAAACAATGAGTTACTAAACTCGCCCGAAGATAGTTGGAAAGATATAGTCAGGAAACATATACTTGCAGGAAAACCATCAGAGTTTGGAGCTAGTTGTATAGATATTTATCTTGTAGCATTTGTTGGTGAGAACTATGGTGAAGGCAAAGATAATTTCATTAAATATGTTATGGAAAATGGAGTAACTGATAAGGACAACTCTGCCCAAGCTATTTGGCAGGTTGGTAAGGGAGACGGGGTTTACTTAGATATATTACATGATAACGGATTAGTAAAAGATTGGGACTTCCTTAAATCATGGGTAGATGGGAGAAACGCAGTAAGTCATTCAAGGGATGTTTTAGGGGTTCGTATAGATAATGAACAAATTAAAAATGCCGTTAAGAAAGTACTCATCTCTCCAGCACAAGGTTGGGAAGGTTATGTAATGCGCGAGTTCGAGTTAGGTGAAGGGGGTTATTCTCCACGTCACACTCACCCTTGGCCACACATTATTTACATACTCAAAGGTAAGGGATCGCTACATTTAGACGGTCATGATTATCCGGTGGAAGCAGGTTCATTTGCATTTGTACCCAATGACAAATTGCATCAATTTAAGAATACCGACAGTGATAGATTTACTTTTATCTGTATTGTTCCTGAAGAAGGAGATGTGTAGTCTCCACGACTCAAGCTATGAACGTCTGTGGGTATGACATCCGAGAATTATCGCCCTGCTCATTCCAAGATTCAGGGAAGGACGTAACTGGCTTGCTTAAGAGGCACTGCGGTGGTTATGTGATGTGCTGGGGTGGGTTTAATTTGTGAGTGCCTAATTAACCAATAAATTAGCTTGCTCTTCGGAAGAAAAATCGATTAACCGTCTCCTTTAATTTGTCCAAAATAGTTTTCTTTGGATTGAATGCTTGTTTAAAAGTTTCAATTTGTTGAATGGGTGTCAAGTATTTCACTCTCAGGTCCTTCTTAATATAAGATTTAATTGTATTAAGAACTTGGCCAGTCAGCCTATCGGGATCACCTCTTAGTAGTCCGGCTCTCTCAAAAAGAAAGGCCTTAGCTTCCGGTGAAATGTTTAATTGTTCTATTTCATTGAGGGTTTTCTGAGTAGTATTCATATTTATAAACACTTTAGGAATAGTGGGGCTGTATTTGTAATCCTTTCTTAATTCACTCTCAGAAAACGGCGTTTGATCCGCAACAAGTGTTAAACTTACTCCAGATTCCTCTAGAATTTCTAAAACAAGTTCCTTATTATGCTTCTTGTTATCACCAGGTAGAAAAAGCCTTCTCATAATTTTATACAGTATTTCGTTCGGAGTAGATGAATCTTCAATAATACAGGGAGCAACTTTCTGATCAGTATGATTCTTTAGGTAATAATATCTATCATAACCTCCAACTAAAAGATATCCGTTATTTTTTTCGTTCCTCTCTACAACTAAAAGAAGGTCGAAATTTTGCAACTTTAAACTCATTTTTCTCATGCGTTTCATGTAAGCTTGAGAAATGTTGGCATTGAATAATGGACGTATATCATCCAAAGGAATTAATTGAACCTCGCACGACATATATACCCCTCCCTGAGGGATTTATATGCACGACAAATTTTGTCCTATTCTCTGAGAATTTGGGCAAATAATCGAGTTCCTTTATCTCATGTTCTCAAATATCAGAAACGATATTCTCACCATTTCATTACCAAGATAATGAGTAAGGACGTAACCGGGCTTAGCAAAGTTGGACTGTCGTAGTTAAGGATGTGCTGAATATCTAAGTACAATAGTAACACTTGTTGGCCGGATCGATGTTTTGACGCTTGAAAAAGCGTCTTTTTTTATCCTTCTTCATCTTTATTTAAAAATTTATGCCCCTCCAATTTTTTGAATTTTGTACATATTGGATATAAAATTTTTATGAAATTGCAACGTTACTTAAACAAGTGGTGGTCTATAATTCACGTAGTTCTAGGGAACCTTTTTTAAAAACAATATTGAAAGGAATGATATTTTATGCAATCGAAAAACGGACTAAAGAGAAAGATATTAAACAAAATAAGTGACATGACTTTCGCCGATCTGCATGAAGCCTACATCAAAAAGTGCAAGGTGAACAATCTTTCTGATTACACTATTAATTTCTATAAGGTTAGCTTAAGGACATTTGGAAAATTCG
>NZ_JABZFS010000068.1:0-40630 GCF_014237355.1 Desulfosporosinus sp. | reverse complement strand
AAGGACTATCTCTAACGAGGTAGTTCTTTCTATGTTCCATAATACTGCTACCGAACACGGAAGTTAAGAATCCACACTGCAGGAGCGTGCGTTATGAGTCGCAGTGTGGCGAAAAGCTCATTCGCTTTTCGTTCCAGGGCCAAGGATACTTGGGGCATAGCCCCTGGGAAAGTAGGTCATCGCCAGGTAACAAGCGAAAGGACTATCTCTTAATGAGTTAGTCCTTTCTGTGTTTCGTAATTAAGATACCGGGGTTCCACCCGTTCGGGATCCACACTGCTGGAGAGTGCTTTATATGTCGCAGTGTGGCGAAAGGCTCCCCTTCGCCACGAAGTGTTTCTTTGTGGTGGGTGGCTCGGCGATACTCTATCCTACGCCGGAAGGTATTCCTTTACGGATCACGGCTTCGGCGATACTCTCCACTGGAGACTATCGTGCCTTTCGTTCCAGGGTCAAGGATACTTGGAGCATAGCTCCTGGGAAATTAGGATCCAAACGGCAGGAAAATTCGTCAAGGGAAGCCAGGCAAACAGCAAGAAACTATCACTAACGAGGTTCTCTTTGAAACATTGCTGTGAGCTAGATCACAGACAAACTACTAAAAATCGCTTATAATTAAAACTGGTAAGAATCAGTGTAAAGTTCACATGTCTTTTTTGAATCCTGACTAGTATATTTCCATGCACATACTGGTTCAGGTTTTTTGTTGCCAGTACGGGGTAGTTCTATTCGGCTCAAAGGAGGACGTATGTTAAAGTGTAAAGAAAAATACACTTGGCGCAGGAGCATCCAATTTGTATTTGCAATAATGGTTGTTTTAATTGGTATACAATTTATTGGTTTTGTTCAGAGTATCTCTGATTCAGACGTAAATCTATTTAAAGGAAGACCTGCCGGAGTGGAGGCATTTCTTCCAATTAGTGCTTTAGTCGCTTTAAAAGCTTGGCTGACCACCGGATTTTTTGACCAGATTCATCCTGCGGGGCTTGTGATTTTTTTAGCTGCAATGAGCGTATCCCTTTTATGGAAGAGGGCATTTTGTTCATGGATTTGTCCATTCGGTACACTAGCAGAAGGTTTAGCTTTGCTGGGGCAAAAGATATTCAAGAAGAATTTTACGCCTCCGCGCTGGCTCGATTATGTTTTACGTTCTTTAAAGTATTTAATTATGGGTTTCTTCGTTTACTTCATTTTCGTCTTAATGGATGGGGCTTCCGCCTATGCCTTTTTGCAGACTCCCTATAACATGGTCGCAGATATCAAGATGCTGGAATTCTTCATTAATATGACTTGGGTAGGATTCTGCGTTATAACTGGTTTCATTTTTCTTTCTGTTCTCATTGAGAATTTCTGGTGTCGGTATCTGTGTCCCTATGGAGCGTTATTGGGTTTATTAGGTATGATAAGTCCTTGGAAGATACGAAGAGACCTCGACACGTGTATCTCCTGTTCACGGTGTTCGATGGCTTGTCCAAATCGTATCAACGTCGATAAAACTCAGATCGTATGGTCACCCGAATGTACAGGGTGTTTGAATTGTGTCAAGCAGTGTCCAGTGAGTGACACCTTGAAGTTTGATCTTCCCAAGCCCTCTTTCCCATTGTCGCAAAAGAGGTTAGCGTTATGTGTGGTCGGATTATGGTTCGTAATGATCGGAATCGCTCAGCTGACAGGTCACTGGGATACGAGTATCTCGATGGAAATGTATAGGATGTTGATTCCTAGGATGGATCAGTTTAGTCACTTTTAAGCAAATTTTGCAAAGGATTCCTTCGCCACGAAGTATTCCTTTTGGGGTGGGCGCCCCGGCGATACTCATCCTACACTGGTAATTATTTTTTGGAGAACAACGGCTTTGGAGAAACTCTCCGCAGGAGACTTTCGTCACCGGAGACTATCGAGGGTTTTCGTGTCTATTGAAATACAGAGGGACTATCTCTAACTGATAGTCCCTCTGTATTTCATAATACCATCAAATATAGATCATATTTGATTTAGAACTGGCCCTGTCGTGATATAGATACTATATAGTTACCTGACTGCAATTGCTTTATAGTGCTTCTAATCCTCAATTCTGGAATTGCCTAATCGGCATAGGGGTTTTAGGGTAGGACAATTATAATATAGAATTACTCATCATTTAAAGGATATTTTGATACATATGTCTAATTCCTCTAATTATAAATTGTCAAAACGAAAGGAGAAAAGGCGGAAAATGTCGGATGAAAGTGAATTTATAGAACTAAAGACGAATTCTGAAATACATGACCTTCTTTACGATCACTTATCGGAAGGGTTTGCCCTTGCCCAAATGATTTTAAATAAAAAAGACCAGCCCATCGATTACGAGATCCTGGAATTCGATATCTCATATACAATACATAAAAGTTTGAAACACAATCAAGGTTATGGCCACAGCTTTAAAGAGTTTTTGTCTGTTATTGAACCTGAGTGGACTCAGAAATTTGGAGATATTGTTCGATCCGGCAAGTCTGTAAAGTATGATAAATATATTAAAGTGCTCGCCCAATGGTTCGAGGTGCAGGCCTATTCTCTGCATAGAGATCGTCAATTTATTATAATTATTGCAGATATAACAGAGCGGAAAAATACTGAGGAAAAATTAACTCTACAAGCGAACCTCTTGTCTAGCGTTCATGATGCTGTAGTTGCATATGATGAGAATACTAACTTTATATATTGCAATAAGATGGCTGAACAAATATTTGGCTGGTCTGCCCATGAGTTAATGGGACAATCCATGAAAGAACTGTTTCCAAGTAATACCTCTAAGTCTCGGGCAAAGGCCCTTGCTAAGTTGTATGAGGAAGGCAGTTACATCGGGGAGATAGAGTATCGCCGCAAAGATGGGATGTTAATCAATACAGATGCTCACCTTAGAATGCTAGTAAATCATAAAGGAGAGTATAAAGGTTTAGTGGGTTCCTTCCGGGACATTACGCAGCGAAAACAGAAGGAAGAAGAACTAAAGATTCTCAAGGATGATTTGGCCGCCGAAGTTGAAGCCCTTAATAAGCTTCATTCTCTTAGCGCTCACTTCATTCTTAAGGATAATTTGCAGAGTATATATGAAGAGATTCTTGATGTGTCTATGAAATTGACTCATGCAGATAGAGGACATATTGCGATGCTCGACAAACAGGCTGGAAATCTAAAGGTCTATGCCCACCAGGGTTTAACAGAGGAAGGTATTAATTACTTTCATTGTGCCCCGGTTCAACATGGCAGGTCTGTTGCCTCAGCAGCATTAAAAACCTTACAGAGGGTTATCGTCGAGGACGTGGCACAAAGCCCCATCTTTAAGGGGACGCCAGGTTTATCGATCCTATTAAGTCGTGGGATTAAAACCATGCAAGCTACGCCCATGGTCAGCAGTTCCGGCAACGTAGTGGGCGTATTAGAAACAATGCATGAGGTTTCACACCTATTTAATGAACGTGAACTACGAATGTTGGACTTGTTAGCTCGACAGGCCGCAGATGCAATTGAGCGAACGATAGCTGAAGAAGCAATTCATCAAAACGAAAAACGTGCTATTGCTCTGGTTGAGGAATTGCGCAAAATGAATGAAAACAAAAATCAATTTCTTAGTATGCTCTCCCATGAACTTAGGAATCCACTGGCCTCTATTATGATGAGCCTTTCACTTTTGGATCGAGTGCCCCTTGGTGGAGAACAGGCGCGACAGGCTAAAGAAGTCATGAACCGTCAGACTGCCCAACTTTCTCGTTTAGTTGATGATCTGCTGGAAGTCACCCGCATTACGCGGAATATGATTAATTTGAAAAAGGAACCCGTCGAACTTAATGAACTTACTTCTAGGGCAGTTGAAGACTGTAAAGTACAGTTTGAAAAGAACAATGTCAGTCTTAAGGTTAAATTAACCGCTGCTCCGATATACCTGGAAGCGGATCAAGCACGTTTGACCCAAGCTATCGGAAACCTCCTGCATAATGCGTCAAAATATACATCAATAGGTGACCAAACCTTAGTAACAGTTTCAAAAGATGAGGATAATCAGGAAGCTGTGATTGATGTTTGGGATAACGGTTTGGGAATCAAGCCTGATGTATTACCCGATTTGTTCTTACCCTTTATTCAAGTAGAGAGCTCACTGGATCGGGGTGGTGGAGGGCTCGGCCTGGGACTGGCCATAGTAAAAGGCATAGCAGAACTTCATAACGGCAAGGTAATTGCTTTTAGCGAAGGATTAGGTAAAGGGACAAAATTTAGCCTTCGCTTACCTCTTCCAAAAATTAATTATCAGAGTCTAGAGAAACAATCGCAAGCTGATGAGAAATTCTCAAGAACACTTCGGATTTTAGTTATTGATGATATACGCGATGTCGCTGAAATTCTTTGTTTGCTCCTTAGGAATTTAGGACATGAAGTTGTATCCGCTTATAACGGGATTGACGGGATAGCCAAGGCGAAAGAGTTCCGTCCGGAAGTCCTAATCTGCGATATCGGACTGCCGGACATGAACGGCTATGAAGTGGCCAGGAGTATGCGATGTGATAATGACTTTACGAATACACTTTTAATTGCATTAACCGGTTATGTCCAACCGGATGATAAAGAAAGAGCCATTAAAGCAGGTTTCGATGTACACCTAGCTAAGCCAGTGGACTTAGCTGTACTAGAGAAGATATTGGATAAAGTCAGGTAATCGCAAAATTTTTAAACAGGCAACGCTAGGACCAAGTGGTTAATGAAAAAAAGGAGGGACAGGTTCCAATGTTTCAGTTGAAACAAGGAACCTGTCCCTCTGTTTATTGTTGATTTTAACCCCCTGAAACGATGGGAAACAGCTTTATATGAGAGCCATCTTCTAGGGTTTCCGTATAAGGTTGACCGTAGGGCAATAGTTTTTCGTTAACTATTACTAAGGTCAAGCCATCCGCGGATTCTTCAGCGGCCCTTAATGCATCAATCACTGTCATCCCTTTTTCATAGACGATTTCTCGTCCGTTAACCCTAATCATTAAAAATCAAAGAGTACATCCAATTCAAGGTCGATGATATCGAACTTTGAACCGGTTGCAACGGAACGCTCGTTGTAGAAGAAATCAGGCAGTCGGTCGTCTTTGACGGTCATTCCGGCCAGTTTGTTGAATGCTCTTTCAGTTAGGAGCGCTTTGATACCCATTGGGGCAATACGAGCCATACCACCTTGACCACCATATTGAGCTGCCATAAGATCACCAAGCAAAGGTAAATGTGTGACTGCATTAGCGAAGGCAAAGATACACATCATACTATCAGCAAAACTCATGGCTACTTGTAACTTGTTAGAAGCATAGGCCTGCGCTGCCCGTCCGCAATCATCGAAGGCACGGCCCATGGTAAGGCCGGCGGTATGGTCTGCACCCATCGGACTCGTGGAATAGGTGATACCAGTACCTTTGGTGTTGCGGGGATCGTATCCGGGTATAGACTGGTGTTTTACTACAGGGATACGTTTGCATCCCAGGCTCTTGCCCACGGCCTCGCATCCATTACCAATGAGGTTTCCAAACTCGGTACCTTCCATCATCTCCTGTAATAGAGCGAGAGCAGCAGCTACATCTCCCCACTGAATTCTACCACCCTCCATGCACATGGCTAGGGCATTGGCGATTTCAATCGTATCCACACCAAGATCATCACAGATGTGATCCATCTTGGCAATTACATCTAAATCATCAATGTGGCAGTTAGGCCCAAAGAGAGCTATTGTTTCATATTCAAAGCCCGATGTGAGATACTTTCCGTCTTTATCATTGTATGAGTTTGAACACTGTACAACACAACCTGGCTGGCAAGAGATCTTATTACGTCCTCCTCGAGCTGCTAAGTTAGACATGAATTTGTTTGAGCCAACCTCTGTATATTTAGGAAACAGTTTGCCGGAAAAGTTATCCACAGGAAGAACACCATTTGCACCAGTCACATCGATGGTAGAAATTGTCCCGATATTATGGAAAGCATCATTTTTGGCATTTTGAGCAACGACCTTATTAAACATTTGGCATATTTCATTAAACTTTTCTTCGTCGGCATAGGGTACCTTAAAGGGTTCTAAGGGTTTTTCAATTACGACAGCTTTAAGCCTCTTACTGCCCATTACTGCACCTAGTCCGCCGCGTGCGGCCGCACGGCTGGGATGACCCGAACCAAATTCTGAAACCTGTAAGGAAGCACTCTTATAAAGACGTTCGCCAGCACTTCCAATAGAAATAGTAGCGAGCTTATTGACGAAGCGTTCACGTACCTTCTCGACAAACTCGTAATTGTTGACTCCTTCGTACATCTTGGCGTCTTTCAAGGAAGCATTACCCTTTTCATCAATGTGTAAAAGCCAAAGATCATCATTGACGGGCAGGTTCTTTACAACTACTAACTTAATCCCTTGCTCTGCCAATAAGGCTGCTGCATAGCCACCAGCATTACTTTCTTTGATTCCACCAGTCAGAGGGCTTTTAGCTCCGACGGATAGTCGGTGCCCGGTGGTAAGCTTAGTTCCTGCAAACACAGTTGTGCACAGCAAAAGTTGGTTTTGATCGCTTAGGGGATCACACTGAGGAGGGACATTTTTCATGAGATAGGCTGCAACTAACGACTTGCCCCCTAGTTCCTGGTATTCTGCATCAAGAGGCTCTTTATTAACCGTTAGAGTTTTCATATCAATTACTAATTTTGACCACATAGTCATACTCTCCTTTCAATTCTTCAAGCAGTACAATCAAGCATCGTAAGCAGATTTTAATAGTTCTGCTACCTTTGCTGCAGTAATACGGTAAGGCACAAGGGCAAAACCCGTATCTGCAGTGATTAAGGGTGGTACTTTAAGTAATGCTTCAAGTGGAATACCGAGATCTTTTATGTTCGATATTCCAACCGATTTAATAAAGGATCGGAGGGCTGTACGAGCAATGGCTCCTATTTCCTCGGGAGTTGCATCCTCTGGGACGTCTGCCCCCAAACACTCGCAAATCATCCGTACCTTTTTGGATTCAGTTTTGGCCGCATACTCGATAACCTCTGGCAGTGTTACAGCGCAGGCAATTCCATGGGGTATGTGAAATTGAGCTCCTAGAGTATGACCAATTGAATGACCAAGATGAACTAAAGCATTCGTGAACGCCATTCCCGCAAACATGGAGGCAAGGAGCATATGTTCTCTAGCTTCAAGGTTTGAGCCATCACGATAAGCAACAGGAAGCCATTTGGCAATCAAACGAATAGAGTCCCTTGCTAAAGCATCCGAGAGAGGGTTGGAATGTGCGCCCGTTAAGGATTCAACAGCATGAGCTAATGCATCCGCACCGGTTGCTGATGTCATAGCGGGAGGTAATCCCAGGGTAAGATCAGGATCAAGAATTGCCAGAGTGCCTACGCATATTGGGCTTACAACGCTGTCTTTGTTTCCCCGTGAGGTGCAAGAGATTACGCACATATTTGTGACTTCACTGCCGGTACCGCTTGTTGTGGGTATAAAGATCATAGGTACACCTGGTTTGAGATTTTTTTGAACACCGAAGTACTTCATGATTGGAGGAGTATTGTTGATTAATACATTGATTCCCTTAGCTGTGTCAATGGCACTCCCTCCACCTATCGCAACAATGCCGTCAATAGTCTCATTACGGGCCATTTCTGCTGCCTCTTCAACCATAGTATCCGGAGGATCTGGGAGTACCCCATCAAAGCATACGGTTTTGATACCAGCATTTTCAAGATTCTCAACTATTGTATCTGCAATTCCGACGGCCTTAAGCCCCTTGTCATAGACTACTAGTACTTTTTTACAACCTAGCGCGCGAACTTTGATGCCTGTACGTAGGGATGCGCCACTACCCATTACTGAAGGAACAAATACTTCATACGATGTAATCATTTTACCTACCTACTCCTTCCATTTAGACGGTTTTTTTAAATAATTCTGACAACTTGTTGTACTAATGCTATCACAGAGATGTTTAATGATATATGTACTAACCTTACAAAAAAATAGAGGTCTATTTGTAACATTTGCACTATTAAAAATAGTTTCAACTTTAACGAAATATATTGTGGTATATTAGTACTGGGTGGTGAGAAAATGTATTATAAAGAGCTGATAGACATACTTCAAGAAACTTATAAAATTCAAATCAAAACGATCTGTGACTCTCCTGCTATTATGGATATAAGACGTTTGGATAGCTCCGAATATCACTGGAATGAAAACGTATTATATATTGGGAGCCTTTTGGAAATAAAGACTCCACCGGATCGGCCTATTATGCTTTTATCAGTGGACGAGCATCTACCAATACTGGAGGGGAGTAATCATGCCCGTATCTGTCCTGAGGATCTAAGTAGTATTTCTAGAGTAGCCAAAGATTTGATTTTAGAGGATTTACGAGGAGATGGTCTGTACTTCGAATTAGCGCAGCTGGCTTTGACTGAAAAAAATATTAAGACGATTATCAACAGTGCGGCAAGACTGTTGGGAAATGCCTTAATCCTCGTGGATTCCAGTCAGAAGGTATTAGCACATTCGACTCTTTATGAAATAGTCGATCCTCTTTGGGTGCAGAACATCGAAATGGGATTTTGCTCTTACGAATTTGTTCAGAAAGTTCGTTCCAATAACCATATGAAGGAATGGAGCAAACATGGAAGAGCAACTCAACTCATTACACTACCTGGTGATCTGCAACCAAAGTTGGTGGCGCGTATTACCCAACAGAACAATGTTGTTGGCGCATTAATCATGGTTGAACACCATTCTCGAATTCAGCGGTTTCATTATCGTCTACTTCCTCTTATTGGACGATTAATACTAGATATTTTTAATCGAGACTTGGTTTCCGAAGGAGCTCAGGGGTCCTTATTTGGTGCAACACTTTATAATTTATTAGATGAGGCAGAGATTTCGAACCCCCAGGAATACATTACAATGACAAAGCTAAAATTTCCTGAGAAAATGTTTGTTATTGTTGCTCGGTATGTTCACAATATAGACAACCGTTACCTTAAGAGAACTCTTAACGTGGAGTTGGAACGCATCTTTCCTAAAGGACATTCAGTAAAATACAAGAATTATAACGGCATTCTTGTACCATCCGTTTCCGAGGAACAAAGGGAGGAACTTAGCAAACTAGCTCAAAACGAAGATATTAGCATCGGTCTAAGTTGGCCTTTTAATAGTATTTTAGAATTTAAACGACATTTTAATCAGGCCGTTGCGTCTATAAAGCAGGCACAAAGGTTTGGACAAATCAATCAGGTCTTTGACTATTGTGATTATAACTTTTATGACATGTTATATAATTACACTGGGAAAATGATTTTGGAACATTATACTCATCCTGCTTTGAAGGTTCTTCGCAAATATGACAAAGCTAATAGCACCGAACTATTTAATACATTACGTGTTTTTTTGGAGAATAAAAATAACCTCCGCTCAACAGCAGAGGCTTTATTTGTCCATAGAAACACTCTTATTTACAGAATGAATCGTATCCAGCAGCTCACAAACTTAGATCTTAACAAAGTAGGGGTAGTCTATTCTCTGATGGATTCATTTAGGATTGATTTTTTTATCATCGCGCGGCGAGAAGACTCTCATCCTCTATAGGTGGTGACATGAATCGTCGCCCCAAAATATTACCGGAACACCTGTTCTAAAACTATTCTCCCTGTGGTAAAATAAGGGTAAGGAATGTTGGAGGGGGTGTTCAAAATAATCCGAGTCTTAAAGACAACGTTCCATACTACTAAAGACAACATAGAACGTCTCTTTGCCTGTAATCGCACATCTGCTCATGTTTGGAATGATTCTCTAGAATTTGCCAAAGAACATTTTCAAAAAACCGGTCGCTGGATTGACCGAGGGACGTTGCATTTAGCTACCAAAGGTCAATACCCATCCACAGTCAGTCCATACAGGCGGTATACGAAAAATCTATTGATGCTAGAGAAAATGCCCATAAAGCGAGAGCATTGGGATTCACCCAAATTCGGTACCCCTACAAAGAAAAAAAGCATTTCAATTCTAAGTGGAAAAAAGATGGGTTTCGGGTTGGCGAAAACGGAAAAATCTAGTTAGGTTTGGGGCTTTTCAGTGGTACACGTCAAAAACCTATAGTGATTAGAGTAAAGGATTTGCCCAAAATCAAGGAGATTGAACTTATCTATGACCGGGGTCTGCGGTTAGCTATAGCCTATGATGACGGCATAACTCCAAAAGAAAACGATAATCTAGGTATTGCGGCAATAGACCTAGGTGAGATCCACACCATAGCTGCAGTTTGTGATAACGATCAAGGAGTGATCATTACCGGTCGGAAGATCCGAAGTCTCAAACGATTACGTAATAAGAAAATGAAGGAACTGCAAAAGAAGATAGCCAAATGTCAAAAAGGTTCTCGTCAATGGAAAAAGTACCGGCGAGCTTTGAACTACATCTTGGATAAGAGTGATGCCCAGTTGACAGATGCCCTTCACAAAACCACCCGTAAATTTGTAAATTGGTGTCGAGAAAATAACGTCAAGGAAGTCGTTGTAGGCAACATGGAAGGTATACAGCGACATACTTCTCCCAAAAAGAAAAAGAACAAGCGTAAACGTTCGAGTAAACACAATCAAAAAATGTCTCAATGGCAATTTGGTCGAACCACAGCCTACCTACAATACAAATTGGCAACCGAGGGAATAAGCCTACAAAAAGTAGATGAATCCTATACAACACAAACGTGTCCCGTTTGTGGGAGGAGAAAGAAAACATCCTCTAGGAATTACAGTTGTACTTGCGGATATCGGGAACACAGGGATATCCACGGAGCGAAGAACATCTTGAGCAAATACAAATATGGGAAGTTCCGGGAAATATCATTGGATCAACAAAAGTATCTACGGATCCCCTAAAGCGGGAAGTAGTAGATGCCATGAACCTGGCCCGTATGCAACAATTGCATATAGTTGCCGGCCTTACCGAAATAATGTACTCGCGCCTTGGGTGAGGTATCTCTAAGCGAGATGCCATTGAGACATACATTTTGGGCTTGCCGGAAGCCCCTATCCTTCAGCGAAAACAGTGTTTTCGCTCTAAACGTAGTTTAGGTGGGGGAGGTTCACTCAGTCATAATGTGAAATCGTAGATACTTTTAAGTCCGCCGATAATTATTTTTTAAGCATGGTAGCTGAATCTATCAAACGTAAGTATATGTTAAGACACTAGACATCTCATTTATTTTACTAAGAAACGAGACTATCCCCTTAATAATGGGGTAGTCTTATTGTATGTCTAACCTTACAGTTGTGAACAATATATCATACTTCTCCCTAAATAATGTGGTAAAATATAGTCAATAGTTTATTTAATGTTACTGGTCCGACCATCAGACAATGCGATATTATCTGGCTTGGTGGGTGATTAGGCTTAAAAAAGGGGATGAAGTTGTGGTCGCTAAGCTTAGTGAATTTGTTGCTAACAGAATAGTGGATTTTATTCATGAACAATGTGGGTTTTCTGTTATTGTTTGTAATGAGCAAGGGATAATCGTGGCAGATTCTGCTCAGACTAGAATTGGAGTACAGCATAAGGGAAGCCGACAAATTATGACCACAAATATTGACTCAACAACAATTACATCGGCGGAGGCTGAAGCTTCTGAAGGCAAGCTTAAAGAGGGCTATAACCAAGCAATTAAAATAGATGGCATAAAAATTGGTACTTTCGGAATAGCTGGACCGTTAGAGATCGTTAGTCCTGTTGCCAGAATTGCTGCTGGTATGGTCGTAATGATGTTAAGAGACGAAGAATTAAAAGACGTCATTCGCAATCAAGTACAAGTTTTAGGTAATGCAATAGAGCGAGCTGCTAGCGCAGTGCAACAAACAGCTGCTTCCGCACAAGAAGTAGCCTCTATTAGTCAAGTTATTGCGGCAGAAGCACAAGATGGAGAAAACCAACTTCAGTCTACCTCTGACATTTTAGAGTTAATTCGTAGGGTGGCTAAACAAACCAATCTCTTAGGATTAAATGCAGCTATTGAGGCAGCTCGAGCGGGAGAACATGGTCGTGGCTTTTCCGTTGTAGCAGGTGAAGTTCGTAAACTTGCGGATGAAAGTAATCGATCAGCTAATGAGATAAGTGTGCTTTTACTGGAGTTTCAATCCGTCATCCAAAAAATAGCAGCAAGTTCGTTACGCAACAGTACTATTACCCAGGAACAAGCACAGGCTAATCAGGAAATTGCAGTTTTAATTGAAGGTCTGCAAAAAGTGAGCGAGGAATTGAAATCCATGTCATTAAGTTTATAGTTCTTATCTATAGAAGAGCAATAATAACTTGTCTATACATATTATTAAAGCAATGTTACTTAAAAAGGAGAACAGACTATGGATGTTTCTTTAGCCTATGGTAAGACGGGGTTAAATATCAATGTTCCAGAACATACAAGAATTGTTGAACCAAAACACATGAAATTACCCAAGGATGACCACGATCTTGTAGTTGAAGCCCTTCGAAACCCTATAGGTACAAAACCTCTTCGAGAAATGGTTAAGTCAACTGATAGGGTAGTTATAGTAATTAGTGACATTACCAGACCAACACCAAACCATAAACTCGTTCCCTGGTTACTTGAGGAACTCTCCCATGTTGCTATAGAAAACATTACGATTTTAAACGGACTTGGAACTCATCGTGACCAAACAAGAGAAGAGTTCATCGATATGTTAGGTGAAACAGTTGTAAATACTGTACGGATTGTGAATCATCATTGTCACGAGAAATCGGAACTCTCCCATCTAGGCACAAGTAGCTTTGGCTGTGAAGTATATTTAAATAGAGAATATGTCGAGGCAGATTTTAGAATTGTAACAGGGTTTATCGAGCCGCATTTTTTTGCGGGTTTTTCTGGTGGACCTAAAGGAATTATGCCTGGTGTAGCGGGAATTGAAACGATTCTGACCTTCCATAACGCCAAAATGATTGGACATCCTATGGCAACTTGGGGGAAATTAGACAATAATCCTCTTCAAGAAATGACCAGAGAAGTCAATAATTTTTGCAAACCGGATTTTCTTCTAAATGTAGCTCTAAATGGTGAGAAAGAGATTACAAATGTCTTTGCCGGTGAATTGGTTGAGGCTCATGCTATTGGATGTGCTTATGTCAAAGAGCAAGCCATGATTAAATGTGATCAGCGTTATGATGTTGTAATTACAACAAATGCGGGTTACCCTCTTGATCAGAACCTATATCAGGCTGTAAAGGGTATGGATGCTGCACGAATGATTGTCAAACAAGGTGGTACAATTATCTGCGCTGCTGAATGCAGCGAAGGCATGCCCGAACATGGAAACTTCGTTCAAATACTACAAATGCGCAACTCACCAAAAGAGCTTCTGGAAATGATTAATGAACCAACCTTTCAAATGTTTGATCAATGGGAAGCCCAACGCCTGGCTATGATTCAGGAGTGGGCAGATGTCTACCTCTATTCTTTGTTACCAGAAGAATCAACAAAGATTGCTAATCTTACTCCTACGAACAATATTGAACAGACGCTAAAGGACCTAGTTAGTAAATATGGTGAAGAAATGAGTATTGCAGTATTACCACTTGGTCCACTTACGATACCGTATGTCGAGTAAGGTTATAATGACCAAACCCCTATACTGCATAGAAAAGTATTACAACGAAAAGCTTTGTTTTTCTTTAGATTAGAATTAGGAGTCTGTGAAATAGATATAAAAAGGTAAACGTACCTAAATAAGACAAGGGACACGTTAAAAACGTTGTCCCTTGCAATTTTTAGCTCTTGATCCTAATCTATAATATCCGAACCTTGTTCCGCCATTTCTTTCTCTGCGAAGCTAATCATTTTTTTGACCATATTTCCACCAATTTGACCAACTTCTCGGGTTGTCATGTTTGCAAACCCTTTTTCTTGAATATCGTCGTCTAAATGGAGCTCTTCGGCTACTTCCCACTTAAGTTCGTCCAACTGTTTTTCGGATTCCGGAACTTCAGGTGTATTTCGACTCATATGACCATCCTCCTTTTTCAGTTGTTTAGCACAGTATTATACTAACCATCAAGAAGGACTCTATTCATGTAACAATTACATAATTTATTCCAAGGACTGTTTAGGTAAATTTAAATGAGGTATCTGATGATTCTGCATTTTTAAAGGTTCACCTAAAGGATATCTACACCTCCTGTCGAAGTATTTATAAGTTAAGGGTTGTTTAGTATCTGGCTGTTATTAGGAGGAGTATCGGTCAGTGTACTTGTTCTAGGGGCCCTAACCTTGAATTATAAACTTGGAAAGAAAAAGAATACTAGGAAAGGATAGTTAAGTTTTTCCGGGTTTTCTTAACTGAGAAATGATGTGCATGAAATGTCTTTAATGGGAGGAGTATTTGAAGTCATTGAACAGACGATCTCCCAGCATAACGTAGAGAAAGTACTCCAGGTTAAACTTAAAGTCGGAGAACTAACGAATGCGGAACCAGATGCCCTTCAAATGGCCTTTGAAGCTTATAGCAAGGATACCATCTGTGAAGGAGCGGAGCTGATAATAGAGCGCGTTTCTGTGCAAGCTCGCTGCCGTAACTGTCATCAGGAGTTTAATGTTAAAAGTATGTTTTTTCTTTGTCCAAACTGTCAGAATACAAGCATTGAAATAATTCAAGGCGAGGAACTTTTACTTGAAAGCCTGGAGGTGGAATAATTGCTGGAATCTAACCGTCGTGAAATAGAAGTAATGGCTAATTTACTTAGTTCAAATGATACCCAGGCAGAAATAAATCGTGCCTTTTTCCGTAAGAGTCAATGTTTAGCAATTAATATTATTGGCTCACCGGGAGCAGGAAAAACCACACTCCTAGAAAAGACACTGCCTCTGTTAACTAAAAGTTTGCAAGTGGGAGTTATCGAGGGAGATATTTTTACCAGTAAGGATGCAGATCGCATTGCTACCCATGACATACCAGTCATTCAGATTAATACTGGTGGAGGGTGTCATCTTGACAGCAAAATGGTCAGTAAGGTTCTGCCGGAGTTTGATTGGAATGCCATGGATCTAATGATTATTGAAAACGTCGGAAACTTAGTATGCCCCGCTGATTTTGATCTTGGTGAAGCATTTAAGGTCATTGTGTTAAGTATTGTTGAAGGGGATGACAAGCCTTCTAAATATCCCGTAATTTTCCGTAATGCAAAAGCGGTTGTTCTTAATAAAATGGATCTTGAAGCGTTGACTGACGTGAACATGGAGATCATGAAACAAGATATTCTAACGATTAATCCACACATACGGATTTTCGAAGTATCTTGTCGTAATGGTAATGGGCTTAGTCAATGGATTAGTTGGCTGAATCAAGAGGTTTTAAATTTCAAGGACCAAAACTTATAGTTCAAGGAAGAGAATTCTGATTCTATTGTGGAGATCCGGACGCTAACTAAGGTAATCATAGTGATATTAAAGAGCCTTACACTCACTTTATTCTTAAAGTGGTGAAAGGCTCTTCGATTTTATGCCGATGTAAATTTCCCTTCGTGCAGTATGGAATCAATTTCTTTGCGAACTAATTCCGAAAGACGAGGAAATAGTGCCAAGATCTCTGGGCTTACTTCGAGTCCCCATTCTAAGCTTTTAGGCTGGATACCAAAAATTAAGGTATGTGGAGCTTGCCCTAATACATTAGCCATGGCGAGAACTTCTACGATGCCAATTTGATGAAATGAAACTTCATATTGTTCTGGGATTACTTGGAGGTCTCCTGGTTGAAAGCGGAATAATGCCCCTGGCTCAGCGTTAGCATTTAAGGCATCGACAATAATCAGAAAGTCTACATCTTGGATTAGATGAACGAGTTCAAGGCCTGCTGTACCCCCTTCGAGAACCTCTACATTTTCAGGAAGCTCTAGCTTTGTCAATTCATCTAAAAAGCGAACGCCCAAACCCTCGTCTGATAAGAGGATATTTCCTACTCCCATCACCATAATTCTTGGTGATTGCATTATTATATGCTCTTCTCCTTTCGTCGTTTGCCGAAGAACATGAATAAAAACTGCTCATAGGCTGAAGTGAAAACAAGATAAACATGAACGGCGATCACGGCGATAAATAACCACATAAGGAGGTAATGAAATCCTCTAACCGCAGCTAAACTCCCAAAATAACTGGCAGCACCTGACAATTGTTCTGGCCTGTACAGTATGAACCCTGTCACAGCTTGAACCACTGCCATAATCGGTAAGGCAATATAGGCCATTTTTTGTAGGGGATTGTATTTTCCGGTTTTTGGGTGCTTACCGATAAATAGGTAGTACTTAATTTGGGGCCAGATTGTTTTGACATCTTGTGAGTTAAAGAAGAAGGTGTCATAATCTTTATGTTTGCCAAAAAAGGAATAATAGAAACGGACAATGCCATTAATTATTAAGAGATACATAAATATAAAATGTAAATTACGCATTAGATTCATGGGCATTCCAGGATAAGGGGAATGAATAAACCAACCGGTAATTGTTAATATCAAAAAATTGATTAGATTGATCCAGTGGCTAACGCGCTGAAACAATGGGTGATCTAAGTCTAATTGGCTAGACATGTGCTTCCCTCCTTCACTACCAGCCGATCTGGAATTTCTTTATATCGTTGGTTACTGGATTAATAAGGTGAATTGCACAGGCAAGGCAGGGATCATAGGAACGAACGACTCGGACAATGTTGACAGGATTATCCAGGTCAGGTACAGGCACTCCAATCAGAGCTTGCTCAACCGGACCACGGATTCCCTTATCATCCCTAGGTGAGAAATTCCAAGTGGTCGGAACAACCATTTGATAATTCTCTGTTTTGTGATCTGCAACCTTGATAAAGTGACCAAGTGAACCCCGAGGTACTTCGGTCATACCCGCACCTTGCCCGGTAGCTGGGGGATTCCAATGATCTGTGTCGTGAATGCGGAATTCCTTAGAACCCATCTCCTTTTCTAAGGCATCTAACCAATTGAACATATCTTGGGCCATTAGGAGAGTTTCATAAGCGCGTGCAGCGTGACGTGCGACAGCACCCGGCTTAATAC
This sequence comes from Desulfosporosinus sp., assembly GCF_014237355.1. NCBI lineage: Bacteria > Bacillati > Bacillota > Clostridia > Eubacteriales > Desulfitobacteriaceae > Desulfosporosinus > Desulfosporosinus sp. Next base: position 23,533 of record NZ_JABZFS010000068.1, on the reverse strand, counting down.
TATACTTGGCGATGATTTCCATAAGACCTTTTGGCTGCATAACGAGCATCCGGGCCAGAGGTCCAACTTCTATCGGTTTGCCATCATAGCGAGGAGCTTTAACAAAGGTGTAGGCACCCTTTTTATCTAGATCAGGCACCGTATCCTCGGTATAGGGGGTTTTTCCATTAGCGCTGGCCTTATACCAAGAGTATTGGACGTCTTCAGTGATTTTAGCCTCATCGACTGGGATAATATTACTTAAGTTACCATCCATGATCACGCCTGCTTTAAAGAATAAATCTTTTCCAGCATCATCACGGGCAAAGCCACCATAAGAAAGGTAGTTAGGACTCCCTCCGCCGACACCCGCTTGGGCTAAGGGCAGAAGTGGCCCTGTGCCAAAGGTTAACACATCTTGCAAGTATGTTTTCTCAATAAATTCAAGCTGCTCATAAAGCATGGAACGGAATTGCTCAACCATTTGAATATTGGGAAGCATCGTTACGCCGCCAACAACGATTGAAGATTGGTGGGGCTGCTTTCCGGCAAATAACGCGGACATCTTTTTAGCCTTCGCCTGCATCTCCAGAGCCTTTAAGTAGTGCGCAACGGCCATGGTCACCAATTCTGGATCGTTGACGCTGAAGTCATCGGGCTTGTAGCGCGGGGTTAGGGGAGCAGTATCGCCGGCTGTAACGAGTTTAACAAGTTTATCTTTAACTGCCAGAAGGCCAGGGTCTTTCCCTTGATATTGAGCAACAGCCATTACATCTATATAATCCAGAGCGCTCAGATGATAAAAATGCAAGGGATGATCATGCAGATACATAGCTCCAATAATTAGATTTCTGATAAGTCTGCCACCGGCTGGAACATTTGCTCCAAAGGCTTTGTCTAGGGCAAGAGAGGATGCCCAGCCATGGGAACCAGCACAAACTCCGCAGACTCGTTCTGTAACATACGTAGCATCTCGAGGATCACGTCCGCGGAGCATTGCTTCTATCCCCCGGTACATGGTCCCTATGACATGAGCGTCAACGACTTTACCATTCTCGACTTCTACTTCAACCCTTAAGTGTCCTTCAATGCGTGTTAAGGGATCAATAACAACTTTAGCCATCTACATGTCCTCCTTATGATCCTTATTGCTCAGTCTTCCGCTGGCTGCTGTAGCAATTAAATGGGCTCCAAGACCTATTGCTGCAGCTCCACCAATAACGGTCCCGACCGTATCTGCATCGACTTGACCGATACCTGGAAGCTTAAACATTTCTTGTTTGGAGTAGAGCGGGCTGAATCCATTATAAAACTCTTTTTCTGAACATCCGGAACAGGGAGATCCAGCATTAATACAGAAGTTGGCGTTGTCATTCCACCATACTTGGGCACAATCTGTATAAGTTTTAGGACCTTTGCATCCCTTTAAAATCAGACAATACTCTTTTTGCAGAGGGTCATTCCAATCTGTAAGATAGTTTCCATTCTCGAAGTGACCGCGCCGTGGACAGTTGTCATGTAGTAAACTGCCATAAAAGGCTACCGGTCGATTTTGGGAATCAAGCTCTGGGGCTTTTTGATAAGTTAAGTAGTATAGAATTGTGCCAATTAGAGTTGTAGGTTTGACAGGGCAACAGGGGAGATTAATGACTGGTTTGTCAATCCCCTCGTTTCTGAGGAGTTCTGCCACACCTACGGCACCAGATGCACACGCTCCCGGAATTCCAGCCCCCTCAGAGGCACAGCTTCCGATGGCGAGAATCACCTGGGCCTTCTGAGCTGATTCAATAAGAATTTCACGGAATGGTCTACCCCCAATCATACAGAAACGGTCTTGCTCTTTTGTACCAGGAGAGGATCCTTCTACAACGAGAACAAATTTTTCTTTAAGAGCTTCATGGTACGCTTCCTCTGAGGTATAACCAGACCCAGCCATAATGGTTTCGTGATAACGAATGGATAGCATGTCTAAAATGAGTTCAGCAGGTGAAGGATTTAAGGTAGAAATGGCAGATTCTGTGCACCCGGTACAATCCATCCCTTCTAACCAGATAACAGGTGGCTTCTTTAGTGCCTGCTCTGCTGCGTTAGCTACTTGAGGGACTATAAGTTCTGGTAATCCGAGTGCTGCTGTTGTTGCTGCAATTACTTTCATAAAATCACGCCGAGAGATCCCTTTAACTTTGAGTAAATCAAAATTACCCATACTTTGCAGAACACCTCCTGAATTTGAATCGTTCCTTCATCTACAAAAAAATTTAAAAAGATATATTTTACATATATTCTTCAAAATAGATATGATTCCCTTTGTTTACTTAAGAATATTTTGAAAATTAGCAATTTAATTATATTATTTAGTAATTAGAAATTCTGATGGCAGGTACTTGTCGAAATATTTGTTATAATAATGTACTTGAAGGAGTTAGAGTTAGACATGTACAATAGGGGTAATATAGTGAATGTGACCTAACGCTAAAGCATCAATACTTCGGTGACGATAGTTAACAGTGGAGACTATCGTCACCAAACGAGATATGGGGATACCCATATGAAGTGAGTTATCCCATAATTAAAAAAATGTATTGTTAATTGAAAGCTGGTTTTTTATATTATGAAACTAAACGCAAAGGCTATCTATTTTAATGGCATCGTTCAAGGGGTAGGCTTTCGACCGTTTGTTTTTAAACTTGCAGAAGAACTAGGTATTAAGGGTTGGGTGAATAACTCGAGCAATGGTGTAACCATCCATGCAGAGGGAAATAACCTGGACCTGTTCTATCAGCGTTTAAGGACGGAGGCCCCTCCTCTGGCTCAAATCCTGATAGCACGATCCGAGGAGATTGGGATTAAACATTATGGAACCTTCGAAATAGTTGAGAGTGAGAGTGAGACAGAGTCCGAGGCAGATGTTTTGATTTCGCCGGATGTTGCCACATGTAAAGATTGCCTTCGAGACATGGATAATCCTAAGAGTCGGTTTTACCAGTTTCCGCTTACAAATTGCACAAATTGTGGCCCTCGCTATACGATTATTCGTGATATTCCGTATGACCGTGCATTAACAACAATGTCTAAATTTCAAATGTGCAAGACCTGTGCAATGGATTATAAGAATCCGAAAAATCGACGTTTTCATGCCCAGCCAGTTGCTTGTGGAAATTGCGGACCAAAGCTTCAACTCATGGACGATCTCGGTAAACCGCTTCCAGGTATAGGGCTAGATCAGCTTGCGCAAGGCGGGATAATCGCAGTCAAAGGTCTAGGTGGGTTTCATCTCGTTTGCGATGCCCAAAATACTAAGGCTGTTCGTCGTTTGAGGGAACGAAAAGAACGGGGAGCTAAGCCCTTTGCTGTTATGGCTCGGTCTATCGCAAAAGCGCGAAACGAAGTCAATATTAGTACTAAGGAAGAGAAGTTGTTAAGAAGTTCTGCTGCCCCTATTGTTGTTCTGGAACGTAAGCAGGAAAGCACTGATTCTTTACCAGAGGAGATTGCGCCAGGTTTACATACTTTAGGGTTCATGCTTCCCTATACTCCTTTACACTATCTACTCTTTGAAGGGCCATCTGATTTTTTGGTCATGACAAGTGCTAACTTGAGTGGACGTCCCCTTATTTATACAAATGAGGAGGCCCTGGAAACCTTACAGGGAATCGCAGATTTTTTCCTTATCCATGATAGAGACATATTTCATCCTTGTGATGACTCAGTTGTTCAAGTCATCGGAGAGGAAGAGGTTTTTTTTCGACGTGCCCGTGGCTATGTTCCCTTACCTATCTTAATGTCGGCCTATCACGTCAAGGTCCCACAACTAGCTGTTGGCGGAGATCTTAAGAATGCTTTTTGTCTGGCAAAGGGGCATAGGGCTTTTGTCAGTCAGTACCTAGGAGATATGGAAGGGTACGAAAATTTCCAGCGCTTTCACCAAGAACTAGAATCCTTTCAACGAGTTGTCAACATCACCCCAAGTTTACTTTCTTACGATATGCATCCAAACTACCAAATGACGAGATTTGCCCTGGAACAGCCTTGGCCCAAACAATCTGTACAGCATCATCACGCTCATCTTGTCAGTGTGTTAGGAGAATGGGATAGAACAGAACCGACCCTCGGAGTTATCTGTGACGGAACTGGTTTGGGAGAGGATGGTTGCATCTGGGGATTTGAATTTCTGTATGGTAATTCCTTGGGCTATGAACGCAAAGCTCATCTTGAGTATTTGGGGCTGCCGGGGGGAGATGTAGGTGCAAAACACCCTCTGCGCATTGCTTATTCTTATCTTAGGACTCTTTTAACAGATGAGACGTGGGATAAGACGAAGCACCTATGGTCATCCCTTTCTACACTCGAACGGCAAATCCTAGATCGTCAACTTGAGACTGGAGTTCAGGTCTTTCAAACCTCAAGTGCAGGGCGGCTCTTTGATGCAGTCAGTGGATTGCTGGGTACTTGTACAAAGGTTACTTATGAAGGACAAGCCGCAATAGAACTAGAAAGTGCAGCAGTAAGGTTTTTTAAATCCAACAAACAATACCAAAACAAATACGAACAGTTTTCTTATCCTTATGAAGTTAGGGTAGAAAACGAGGTTTTTATTCTTGGTGTCGGAGTACTTCTTGAAGAATTAGTCTATGACCTTCTTAAGGGCGTGAGTCCCGAAAAAATTGCCTATCGCTTCCATGTTACCCTTGCCCAAGCTATCGTTGATTTGGCAGTGCGCTTAGATGTTGAGAGTGGTCCTTTGGTTTTAACCGGAGGGGTATTCCAGAACAAGCTATTAACTGAAGCAGTGCTGTCGAACTGTAAAGAAAAAGGGATTAGAGTCTTGCGGTCTCGCACACTCCCTCCCGGGGACGGTGGACTGGCCTTCGGACAACTATTAATAGCGAATGAGGTGTTGTGAAATGTGTTTAGCCATTCCTGCCAAAGTAGTTACGCTGAAGGGATCAATTGCTCAAGTGGATATGATGGGAAACGAACGGATTATTAGTACAGACTTAGTACCGGAGGTTAAACTGGGTGATTATGTATTAGTTCATGCAGGATTTGCCATTGGAATAATTGACGACGAGAGTGCGAAAGAAACAGAAGAACTTTTGTTGGAGGTAGCCAAAGCCTATGAAGAAGAGGAGTAAGGATTTACTGACTAAGGCGGGTGACTATCAAGCAGAGATCAAGGAACTGGCTAAGAGTCCGTATACAATCATGGAGGTCTGTGGAACACATACGGTCACCATAGCTAAAAACGCTATTCGAGAGCTGCTGCCAAACACGGTGCGCTTAATTTCTGGTCCGGGCTGTCCAGTCTGTGTGACGGATAGCAGTGATATTGACCGTTATCTGTATTTAGCTGCCCAGCCGAAGGTTATTACTGCAACCTTCGGGGACATGATTAGAGTACCGGGTACGGACAAAAGTTTGCAGGTACTAAGAGCGGAGGGGGCGGACGTTCGAATTGTTTATTCAACTCAAGATGCTCTGGAACTAGCCCATAGAAATCCTGATAAAGAGGTTGTTTTTTTAGGGGTTGGGTTTGAAACCACGATCCCAACCGTTGCGGTAAGCTTAGAAATTGCGAAACGAGAAGGAATCAAGAATTATTCTGTGCTATCCATGCACAAAGTCGTTCCCCCGGTTTTAAAACTGTTGGCGGAGGATGACCAATTGGCTGTTAATGCCTTTCTTCATCCTGGTCATGTCTGCTCAATTATCGGAATCGAACCGATTGAGTTTATGGCCAAAGACTATGGTTTACCCGGAGCAGTGACAGGATTTGACGCTCTTGATATTTTAGAAGGGATTGTTATGCTTCTGCGTCAACGTGAAGAGGCACGTTCAGATATCGAAATCCAATATCAACGTGTGGTTAAGGCTGCGGGGAATCCTAAGGCCAAGAATTTCATTGAGCGGGTTTTTGAACCGGTCGATGCGTCCTGGCGAGGTATAGGGCTTATACCACAAAGCGGCTTGGGTATGCGGGAGGAATACAGTCTTTGGGATGCAGCACGCAAATTTTCCTTACCCACGTTTAATTCACCGGAAACACCGGGGTGTCGTTGTGGTGATGTATTAAGGGGGCTCATCTATCCCACACAATGTCCCTTGTTCGCTAAACACTGTACGCCGATGAAGCCCATTGGCCCTTGCATGGTTTCGACGGAAGGGTCTTGTGCGGCTTATCACCGCTACTCTCAAAGGAGTGTGGATTGAATGGAACGCATTATGTTAGCCCATGGAAGCGGTGGACGACTGAGCCACGAACTAATTCGTGACCTTTTTCAAAAACATCTTGGAAATAAGTACTTAGATCAAATGAATGATGCAGTACTGTTGCCTGGCCAAGAGCAACTCGCCGTAACCACGGACTCTTTTGTGGTGTCGCCTTTATTTTTTCGAGGCGGGAATATTGGTAAGCTAGCAGTCTGTGGCACGGTCAATGATCTGGCGGTTAGTGGTGCAATTCCTAAGTTTTTAACCCTTGCCCTTATTTTAGAAGAGGGTCTGGGCATGGATGAATTGGAACAGATTATTAAAAGTGTTGCTGAGACAGCCGCTGAAGCCGGAATAGTTATTGTAAGTGGAGATACAAAAGTTGTGGAACGCGGAAACGCTGATAAGGTATTTATAAATACGACTGGGATAGGGTATATTACAGATCGTTTAGTAGGGCCGGATCAGATAAAGTCCGGTGATGAGATTTTGATTAGCGGGACGATAGGAGATCATGGGATTGCAATTTTGTCGGAGCGTGAAGGGTTGGAATTCCAGACTCCTGTACTTAGTGACTGTGCCCCTTTAAATAACTTGATTGATGCTTTTTATCTGCCGGGAGTTAAATGTATGAGAGACCCTACCCGTGGCGGCGTGGCAACTACTCTCAATGAATTAGCCCAACAGGCCGGAGTGAGTATGCTATTAAATGAAGAACAATTACCTGTGTCTCCCAGCGTACAAGGTGCCTGTGAGATGTTAGGACTGGATCCCCTTTATTTAGCAAATGAAGGAAAAGTGCTAGTCATTGCGGCATCAGACATTGCTGATCAAGTACTCTTGAACATGCAGGCTCACCCATTGGGCCGAAAGGCAGCTCGCATCGGACGAGTTCAAGAAGGAAAATCAGGGCTCGTGCTTTTGGAAACGTTTCTCGGGGGGAAACGTATTGTTGGTATGCTCGAGGGTGAACACCTTCCCCGGATTTGTTAGAAAGTATGAGGCGGTATTATGAGGATAGCAGTTATCGATGGACAGGGTGGGGGTATCGGCAAACACATTGTCGAACAGTTGCGCAAAAGACTCCCTGAGTTGAATATCCTTGCACTAGGTACGAATGCACTGGCAACCGGGGCAATGCTACGAGCTGGAGCAACAGAGGGTGCATCTGGAGAATCGGCCATTTGTTATAATGTGGAGCGGGTAGACATTATTGTGGGCTCGGTAGCTATTATGATGGTCTATGGCCTACTAGGAGAGATTACGGCGAATATGGCTACAGCAATTTCAGGCAGCAAAGCAGATAAATTACTTCTCCCCATCCAACGTGGAAATATTCAGCTCATAGGTGTACACCGCATCCCTCTGCCTCATCAGATTGAAGCCCTAGTGATAGAAGTAGAAGAACGACTTAAGAACCGTCCCCTTGTCTAGACTTGACAAAGGGTTTAATGATTGCTATCATTAAACCATAGTAATTTGATATGAAATGGGGTATTTGATGTGAGGGTTGTAGATAACATTACAGACTTAATTGGGAAGACCCCTTTGATTCGTCTGCAGCGTTTGGTTCAACCAGGTATGGCTAACATCTATGTTAAAGTTGAGTCTTTTAATCCTGGCGGGAGTGTCAAAGACCGTATTGCTTGGGGAATGATCATGGATGCCGAGGAACGAGGGGTGCTTCGTCCTGGCGGAACAATTATTGAGCCTACAAGCGGGAATACGGGGATTGGATTAGCGATGATCGCAGCTGCCCGGGGGTATCGATTGATTTTGGTCATGCCTGATTCCTTAAGCGTTGAACGACGGATGCTTATGTCTGCTTATGGTGCAGAGTTTGTTCTAACCCCTGGGGCCCAAGGAATGAATGGGGCAATCACCGAAGCAAAACGCTTGCTCAGTGAGAACCCGGATTACTTCATGCCGCAACAGTTTGAAAATCTTGCTAATCCAGAAGCTCATAGAAAGAGTACAGCGTTAGAACTTCTTGACCAGTTGAAGGATATCCATGCTTTTGTCGCTGGAATCGGGACAGGAGGGACAATCACTGGGGTTGGTGAGGTTTTAAAAGCCCGGCTTCCGGAAATAAAGATCATCGGGGCGGAACCGGCCGCTTCACCGGTTATTTCAGGCGGAAAACCAGGACCACATAAAATTCAAGGAATTGGTGCGGGATTTATACCAGACGTTTTAAACAAGACGATCTTAGATCAAGTTGTTCAAGTGAGCAATGAGGATGCCATGGATACAGCGCGTCGTATGGCACGGGAAGAAGGACTTTTGGTAGGAATTTCTTCTGGAGCAGCAATCAGCGCAGCTCTCCAAGTTGCCGCAACTTTAGGGGAAGGCAAAAACCTCGTTGTCCTAGCCCCGGATACAGGAGAACGTTATTTGAGCACTGAACTTTTCAGCAACCGCTAAATGAAACAGGGGGACAGGTGTGGTGTTTCGGTATTGTAACACCGCACCTGTCCCTGTGTTTCTCCATGTGTTTCTCCAAAGGAGCTCTTTTTTGGAGCTGCCGGTATTCTGTCACAGACATCGAGGAATTGCGTAGTCTTTTTAAGATAGGTGAGAGGGATGAATGAAACGATTAAACTGAGGTTTGCGATTGTCTTTTCTGTAGTTTTGGTTGGAGCGATTATATTTGGTGCAGTATATTGGGGTTCAGTTTCTTTTGGTAACAAGATTTCATATAAAGAAGTATCACTAGAGCAAATCGTTGCCAAGGAAGAGATTCAAAAAATAGAGAGTCAAAATGACTCAGGGAACCCATCCTGTGGTGTTATGGATAGTGGATTTAAAAACTACGCTACAATCATACCCCCAAAAGGGCAAAAAGTTGAAATTATTTCAGTGGGGAAATCAGAAAATGTAGGAATAGATATTGTTTATGATATTGTTGATGTATCTGATAACAATGCCCTGCCAGAAGGTATTGCCATAGAGTTTATAAATCTTTTTGGGTCCCCAGTTGGATTTGTCCAAAACCGGAGCAAATAGTATGCAATTTGGAAGTGATTGCTAAATATTGCATGTAACCACTCCTGTTTGCCTAATATACCTTTACAAGAGAAATTAGCTTGTGCTAAACTATTTAAGATTAGCATAAGGAGGCTTTAACAACATGTCGGGACATTCAAAGTGGTCAAACATTAAACATAAAAAAGGTAAGGCTGATGCTCAAAAGGGTAAAATATTCACGAAGCTGGGTCGAGAGTTGTTAATTGCTGCCCGTGCTTGTGGAGGAGACGTTAACGACTTTCGCTTAAAAATTGCCATAGAAAATGCTAAAGCCCAAAACCTGCCAAATGAAAATATTCAAAGGGCCATTCAAAAAGGGGCTGGTGGGACAGAAGGGGCAAATTATGAAGAGCTGCGTTATGAAGGATACGGTCCGGGTGGGGTAGCCATTATGATCGATATCTTAACGGATAATCGTAACCGAACTGCTGGGGAAGTACGTCATATTTTTTCCAAGAATGGTGGAAATATGGGGGAGACCGGCAGTGTAGGCTGGATGTTTGAAGACAAAGGGCAGCTGAGAATCCTGCGTGAGGGCCTAAAACTAAGCGAAGATGATTTAATGTTGACTGCCTTAGATGCAGGAGCTGAGGATTTTGAAGCAGATGAAGAAGGATTTGTTGTCTATACGACTCCTCAAGATATGGAGGCTGTGCGTCAAGCCCTTCTCGATCAGAATATCCCGGTTAATGAAGCGGAACTTAGCCCCATTCCACAAAATTCTATTGAAATCACTGACCCAGAACAAGCTCGTAAACTGGTTAATTTGATGAATAAGTTAGAGGATCATGATGATTCACAAGGAGTCTATTCCAATTTCGAATTGGCGGATGGTCTTGACTTCTAATGTATGACGATTACTAAGTTCATTCAAATCCACCATAGCTGAAGACGATTAAATTAAGCCCTCCTGGCAAGACTATAGCCAAGAAGACAATGTCAGGAGGGTTTTTCATTATGTCCAGGTGGAAAGTCATGAGTATGGTTCTTATAATAGGGGTGGGAATTGGTTGCTTGGTACCTGTTGCAACCTTATGGTGGTCCACGAATCATCGCGCCCATTCCGCATTGAATACGTTGAATCCAGAAAGCATAGTGGCAATTAATTCGGGAAGTGAAAGTGAAAGTTATCATTTTGGATTTGACCAAGGGGTGCTTTCCGTGATTGAAGGAAAGCCAGGTGAGAGCGGCAATGTAATTGTCACGGGATTAAATGTTGAGTCTTGGCCAAAGGAGATTTTAGATATGGCCCCGACGGTCGAATTCTACTCTTTAGATGAAGTTCAATCCTTTATTGATACTGCACAAGAATTCCCTGTGGCTGGAGTAATAACAGATTAGAGAAGAGAGAAAGGGAATCATCCGTCTTCTGTCGAAATCTACAAAGACTGAAAGGAAGACGAACATGATTATTTTAGGAATTGACCCAGGAACTGCCATTATGGGGTATGGCTTAATTGAACAAAAAGGAAATAGCTTAAACGCCCTTGCTTATTCTTGTTGGCGAACGCCTGCTCATACCCCTTTGGCAGAGCGTTTATTGATGTTGTATGAACAAATTGACCCGTTTCTGAGTGTACATCAACCGGATCACATTGCGGTGGAAGAGTTATTTTTTAATAGAAATACAACTACTGCTTTAGCAGTAGGACACGCAAGGGGTATCGTTTTATTGGCTGGTGCCCAACATGGTATTCCGATTTATGAATACACCCCCTTGCAGATCAAACAAGCTGTGGTAGGGTATGGGAAAGCTGAAAAAAAACAGGTCCAACAAATGGTAAGAGGATTATTAGGGCTAGATGAAGTTCCGAAGCCAGACGATACAGCAGATGCTCTAGCGGTTGCGATCTGTCATGCCCATAGCTATGTTTTGAACCGCAGAATGGGGGAATTCTGATGATTGGCATGTTGCGAGGTAAAGTTTGGGAGATACAATCTGAACGTTTAGTGATCGATGTACAAGGAACAGGGTACTTGCTTACTGTGCCCTATGGACTATTGGCAAAAGCACACCCAGGACAGGAACTTGTCGTGTATACCCACGTGGTTATGCGTGAAGATGATCTATCCCTTTATGGGTTCTCCTCCTTTGAAGAAAAGCAACTCTTTCTTCAAATGTTAAGTGTTTCAGGTATTGGTCCTAAAGCAGCTATTTCCCTCCTTTCAACCTTTGGCGCGATTCAGATTGAAAGTGCGATTGCTAGTGAAAATCTTAGTTTATTGACGAAGGTCCCTGGCATTGGCAAAAAAACGGCACAACGACTCATCCTTGAACTTAAAGAAAAGTTTAGGGGGCATAATTCACTTCAAGCTGAAGGTGTCTCGTACTCCGAACCTTCTACGAACACACAATCTGAGGCATTACAAACCTTATTGGCCTTAGGCTTTGGATTAGACGAAGCAAGACAGACCCTTGGTCAGGTCCTAAAAGTCGGTGGTGAATTAACGACTGAAGAACAGGTAAAGAAGGCCTTGCGTTTACTCGCACCAAGAAGTTAAATTTAGTCTGACAAGAGGGGGGGCTAGACTATGACTGAGCGTCTGGTTGCGCCACAAGAACAACCTGCAGATACTGAAGGGGAAGTACTGCGTCCTCAGCGCTTAAGTGACTACATAGGGCAGAAAAAGGTCAAAGATAACTTAAGTGTCTTTATTCGAGCCGCGTCGACTCGTGGAGAAGCGCTAGATCATGTCTTATTATATGGACCGCCCGGCTTGGGAAAAACCACTCTAGCAAATATTATTGCAGCCGAAATGGGCGTAAGCATTCGAACAACTTCCGGTCCAGCTATTGAACGTCCTGGAGACTTAGCAGCGATTCTAACCGCCTTAGAGCCAAGGGATGTTCTTTTTATCGATGAAATACACCGTTTAAGCAGTACGACGGAAGAAATCCTCTATTCCGCCATGGAAGATGGGTGTCTAGATATTGTAATCGGAAAAGGACCGAGTGCCCGTTCCATCCGCTTGTCTCTTCCTCCATTCACCTTAGTAGGAGCTACAACCCGAGCAGGTCAGCTAACCTCTCCTTTGCGTGATCGTTTTGGGGTTATCAGCCGTCTGGAATTCTATGAAGTAGAGGATTTAAAGGCAATCATTTCACGAACAGCAAGTATACTGCGCTTGAGTATTACTGAGGATGGTGCGGAGGAAATTGCCCGACGTTCTCGTGGTACGCCAAGGATTGGAAACCGCTTATTAAAGAGAGTTAGAGACTTTGCTCTAGTTTGGGAAGACGGAACTGTTAATCAGACAATAGCCAGAGAAGCACTAAATCGCTTAGATGTTGATCCAGAGGGCTTGGACCAGATTGACCAGAAAGCATTAAAGACGATTATTATGACCTTTGCTGGTGGTCCGGTGGGGTTAGAGACACTTGCTGCAACCATTGGAGAAGAATCTGTGACGCTAGAAGATGTAGTTGAACCCTTTTTACTGCAAATGGGATTTTTGCAACGTACTCCCCGGGGACGAATGGCCACTGCAAGAGCCTATCAGCATTTAGGCTTTTCACTTCCTCAGAGCAGGACTGAAACGATCCTTTTCCAGGATTAATGTGACCCATCTCACGACCAGAAATAAGGGGACATTGCTAAGTGAACACATTAGAGGAGTTCACGATAAAGCGAGTGCCGATTCTGAAGAGTTTATTGAGCCCAGGTTCACTTTCTGAACAACCTAGAGGTTGGCGCAATTCCTTGGGAATCCAACGAGAGAGCGCTGACACAAGGATGTGTCGAGCAAGGATGGCATAGGGCTTACTTTCATAACCCTAAATGAACTCACAAACCATCCCTTCGGTTCCCTGGAAAAATATTTGGAGCATAGATGCAGAGGAAAAAGGGCAATCTGAGCATAAACCCACCATTACGTGATTCGGATTAATGTGGAAAAGGGTGTGATTGAACATGCTCCAGATTGTGTATCGGTTACCCTTTTTGTGGATAGTGTCATTAATATTAATGCTGGCCCAAGCGACACCCTGTCAAGCAAAAATGATTTCGGTAGAGCTTGTATGGAATCTGAGTCAGGCCGGTTGGGTACAAATAGATATTAAAAAGGGCGACTATCAACTTATTTTAGACACTACAACTCGTAAGTTTCCAGCGGGTTCTACTCTGCAGGTTGGCTGGGGAGGATGGACTCCTGTCTTGCGAGTTAATCATGAAGAATTTCAAGTCTTCAGCGGGTCTGTTTTGGAAGTCAAAGAAACGAACCCGGGTAGTCTTCATGTTAAAACACCTGAAGGTATAGACGCAGTTTACCGTGGAGGTTTACAACTCAATTGGCAAGATGGTCATTGGCGGATAATTAATCAACTGGATAGTGAGGATTACCTAAAAGGGGTTGTGCCGATTGAAATGAGCAATGAGTGGGCAAAAGGAGGCGTGGAGGCGCTTAAGGCCCAGGCTGTAGCAGCTCGCACTTATCTTGTCAGACAGACCGAAAATGGCAAAAAGATGATTACAGATTCTCCGGATATACATCAGGCTTACGCGGGCATGAAGGTAGAAGGAGAGGCGTCAAAAGCAATCGAGGCTACTCGAGGGGAAATCATTGTTGATGCCAAGACCAAGCAACCCATTGATGCCCTTTATTCTTCCCATAGTGGAGGATATACTGAGGACGCTCAAAATGTATGGGGGAATATAGACATCCATAATATATCTCACCCGGATCTCTATTCCCAGGGAGTTGGGGGGCCGGTCAATCGATGGCGTTTCATTGTCTCTGCTCCGCTCCTGGGCTCAAAGTTTGGTTTAGGACCAGTACGAAAGGTAACACTTGATAAGTTTCCCTCGGGTAGGGTAAAAAGTGTCCAGATAGAAGATGAATTTGGACAAAATAAGACGGTTAAAGGTAGAACCTTTGTTCAAGCGTTTTATCCTTTTGGCCAGCCAATTCGCAAGGAAGCCTTTTTAGGAAGCTTATTTGAGGCTAAGGACGTTAACACAAACCGGGAATTGTTCAGAAAATCAGATTCTACAGAGTCTTTTGGTCCACTTGGATATTCAGGATTTTCCGAATTAGCAAAGTTGTATCAATCTAGACAAGGGCCTTTGTTATCCAAAGTAATGAGTTCATCCCTAGGTACCAGTGAGGATCCCCAGCCCTTTGGGGTCTTTATCTTTGAAGGCAGAGGTTGGGGGCATGGAGTCGGTATGTCTCAATGGGGTGCTTATCATATGGCCCAATTGGGGTATAAATATAATGAGATAATTGCGTATTACTATAACCATATTTCTATTGGGCAAAGCAGCCTCTAGTGATTTCGTCATGCCGTCACGGAGACAATCGTTACCAATCTAGAAAACAGGGTAGACGGTTAGAGTGCAAGAGTGAGATTGATTTATATAGTCTATGCTGATAAGCTTGACAGAAGGAGAAGGATACATTGAACGTCTCGGATTTTGATTTTGACTTACCGGAATCCTTAATTGCGCAACATCCGGTAGAGCCTCGTGATACCTCCCGGTTAATGGTGGTTGATCGGGAAAATGGAAGGATAGCACATCATACCTTTAGAGATCTTAGCCTGCTGTTAAGTAAGGGCGATGTCCTTGTACTTAATAACACTCGAGTTATTCCTGCGCGTTTAATCGGAGAAAAAGAGGGAACTCAGGTTAAAATCGAGATTCTCCTGCTTAGGAGACTCGAACTGGATGTTTGGGAAGCTCTAGTTAAACCAGGAAAGCGTCTTAAAGTTGGGCAAAGGGTCAGCTTAGGCCAGGGAATTTTGGTGGGAGAACTACAGGAGATTTTGGCCAATGGAAATAGAAAGATCCGTTTTAGTTATACAGGGGTTTTTGAAAGCATATTGGATCAGCTCGGGGAAATGCCTCTTCCGCCGTACATCACGGCTCAGTTAGAAGACCAAGAACGTTATCAGACGGTCTATGCTAAAGAGCGCGGATCAGTGGCTGCTCCTACGGCAGGGTTACATTTCACGCCGGAACTTTTGGGTGACCTCCAGAAGAAGGGCGTGGAAATCGTGGAGATTCTTCTCCATGTCGGCTTAGGAACCTTTCGCCCAGTCAAAGTAGAAGATATTCGTGAACATGATATGCATTCAGAATATTATCGAGTTGACATAGAAGCTGCAGAGCGAATTAATCGAGCTAAACAAGAAGGGCGCCGTGTCATTGCAGTGGGGACAACTGCCGCGCGGACGTTAGAATCAGTGGGGCATGAAGGAAGAGTTGAACCAGGAGAAGGGTGGACGGATATTTTTATCTATCCAGGCTATTCGTTTCAGGTTGTTGATGCCCTTTTGACGAACTTTCACTTTCCTAAGTCAACCTTGGTCATGTTAGTGAGTGCCCTAGCTGGGCGTGAGCTAATATTGAAAGCCTATGAAACCGCTGTTCAGGAGAAATATAGGTTTTATAGTTTTGGTGATTCTATGTTTATTGTGTGAGCCGACAGTATTTGTGTGAGCCGAAGGGTATTGGCAACAAGGGAGGTTCTATACCACTATTGGCGATGCACTTAATATGAGAGCCACGAGGTTTGAGGCGCAGGCACAACGAAACATCCTGAGTGTTCGCAAAGGATCTAGATCCTTCAGTCGTTCCTCCTTCAGGATGACATAGCACTTAAGTTGCGTTCCTATGATAAAAAAAGAAGGAAGTGAAGGGTTTGGCCTCGGTTTATTTGGAAATACTTAAAGAAGATTCCCGGACAAAAGCACGGTTAGGGAAGTTGCATACGCCCCATGGAATTATGGATACGCCGGTATTCATGCCTGTTGGAACACAAGCGACAGTAAAAACAATTACCCCGGAGGAAATCAAAGAAATTGGAGCAGGGATGATCTTAAGTAACACCTATCACCTATTCTTGCGTCCAGGTCATGAGCTGATTCGGGAAGCTGGAGGACTTCATCGCTTTATGAATTGGGATGGAGCAATTCTAACCGACAGTGGTGGATTTCAAGTATTTAGCTTGGGCGATCTGCGGACTATAAAGGAAGAAGGCGTAGAATTTAGATCCCATATTGATGGTTCACGACAATTCCTAAGCCCGGAAATTTCGATGCAAGTTCAGATGGCTTTGGGTTCTGATGTGGTCATGGCCTTTGATGAGTGTGCGCCCTACCCATGTACTCATGAGTATGCCAAGGATTCCCTAGAGAGGACAACTCGTTGGCTTAAACGTTGTAAGGATACGTTGACAACAACAGAAACTCAATCCTTATTTGGAATTGTTCAAGGCGGTATGTATGAAGATCTTCGACGTCAGAGTGCTGCAGAGATTACGGAATTAGACTTGCCTGGATATGCTGTTGGGGGTTTGAGTGTTGGGGAACCAAAAGAAATGATGTATGAAGTTTTGGATTATACTGTTCCCTTGCTTCCAAGAGAAAAACCACGTTATCTTATGGGTGTTGGTTCCCCGGATGCTCTTATTGAAGGGGTTATACGGGGAATAGATATGTTTGATTGCGTACTTCCAACGAGGATTGCCCGCAATGGTACAGCGTTGACTCGTTATGGTAAAGTGATTGTCCGCAATGCTGGATCAGCCCGGGATTTTGGTCCGATTGATCCTTCCTGCGACTGCTATACTTGTCGGAATTATTCCCGGGCTTATATAAGGCATTTGCTCAAGGCAGACGAAATTTTAGGTCTCAGACTAATGACGATTCATAATCTGCGTTATCTACAGATCCTAATGCTAGAAATTCGGGAAGCGATCAAGGAGGATCGTCTGCCAGAGTACCGTGAAAAGTGTTTTGCAGATTACGGATACGATGACTGAGATCGGAGGTTATAATTTTTAGCTATCAGGAAGGATTTTCACCCTGATACGGTGAATAGTTCAAGTATAAATAAAGGGGGAATACAAAGTGGATCAATCAACATTGACATTAGTTCTATATTTTGTGGTCTTTTTTGGGATTATGTACTTTCTCATGATTAGGCCTCAGCAGAAGCAGGCTAAAAAGCGGGCTGCTCTAATGAGTAGTCTACGCACTAGAGACCAAGTAATCACAACGGGTGGAATCTATGGTAAGATCACAAAAGTGAAGGAAGATTCCGTTATGTTAGAGATTGCGGACAAAGTAGAAATTGAAATGGCCAAAAGTGGAATTGTAAGTGTAGAAAATCGTGAGATTGAGCTCGAAAAGGGTAAGTAGAGTTCAATTAATTAAGTCTGGACAAATATTGTCAAAAGAAGTTAACTATAAATGCCCAGAATAGTAATTATTAATAAAAGCAAGTGGCATAAACCACTTGCTTTTAAGCTGTTATTAAGAGTAAAAAGAGGTGACACTGTGCCCTTGTATAGAGATCCGAGAAATCATGAGCCATCTTATGAAGACCATGTGCGAGCAGAGTTAAACGTTTGGGTTAGGAAATTGTTACAAAGGCCGGGATTATTGGAACGCACCTCAAAGGTTATACAGACTAAAATAAATGAGAGAGTTATTCCAGAAAAGGTTCATACCATAATAACTGCAACGGTTAAAGGATTGGTGAAATCGGTTGTCTTTGGACTTGAGTATATTCCTAATAGCCCTGTCTATTATGGAATTGGGTTACAAGAACGTGATCAAAAAGCTCAGAGACTTCTTTCGAAATACAGAAAGATTGCTGCTGCTGAAGGGGCTGGGACTGGAGCAGGAGGTTTTACCCTCGCTGTCGCCGATTTCCCGGCCCTTATCGTCATCAAAATGAGGTTTCTCTTTGAATTAGCGCATAATTATGGGTTTTCTACTGAAGATTATCGAGAGCGGCTTTTTTTGTTATATGTCTTTCAATTAGCTTTTTCGAGCCAAGAAAAACGTCCTGAATTATACAAAATCATTCTGAATTGGGATAAAACCATAAAAAGTTGGCCAGAAGAGAAAGAGGGTATAAAGCAAGTTAATTGGGAACAATTTCAGCGGGAGTACCGAGATGCCATTGATTTTAGAAAAACCCTCCAACTCATACCTGGGTTGGGAGCGATCGTGGGTGCCTGGGCGAATTACGGACTGGTCGATGATTTAGGAATGGTGGGTATCAATTGCTATCGATTGAGAATTTTGGGAGGGGTTCAGGTTGACAAAAGTCACTCTGCAAGATATTAAGGCGGATCCTTATGTACAAGCTCTGATTGATGCGGGAAACCGCCATCTCGCAGCTATTGGTTTTACGGAACACGGACTTAGACATGCAGGCTTGGTCTCTCATATTGCTTCAAATATTCTAGAAAAAATGGAGCATCCCGAAAGGGAGTGTGAACTAGCCGCCATTGCAGGATACTTGCATGACATAGGAAATGCTGTAAACCGTGTAGCTCATGCCCATTCAGGGGCAATTCTGGCGGCAGGGATTTTAGAACGGCATGAGATGCTGCCAGAAGAAATTGCGATCATCATTGGAGCGATTGGGAATCATGATGAGCAGGATGGAAACCCTGTCAATGTTATTTCAGCTGCCTTGATTTTAGCTGACAAGTCCGACGTTCATCGTTCCCGTGTTCGCAACCATGATCTGGCGAAGTTTGACATTCATGATCGAGTTAATTATGCAGTTGAACGATCTTTTCTGCGTGTCTATCCAAAAGAGCGAATTGCTTTAGAACTCACTATCGATACCGAGATATGCCCTGTAATGGAGTACTTTGAGATTTTCCTAGCACGGATGCTTTTGTCCCGCAAAGCAGCTGAATTCCTACTAACCAGGTTTGAACTAAAGATCAATGATGTAAAGTTACTCTAAAATTGGTGTTTTCCCGTTTTTACCAGATTGACATTGTAAACTTGAAGGTTTTATAATGGAATTTGGCATGGGCTAGTCCCATTCAATTAAAAAGGGAGGAAAGCAGATGAGACGGGGAAACATCATCAAATTGGTAGCGCTTGTGCTACTTGTAGCTGTAGCCGTTGGGCTATCGATTAAACCCCTTGTGGATCCCGAAAAGGGCATCCTGTTGGGACTTGACCTACGTGGTGGAGTACACTTGGTGCTACAAGCCGAGCCAAATGAAGACGGTACTCCAATTACAAGAGATGATATAGACAAAGCGAAAGCGATCATCGAAAAGCGGGTTAATGATCTGGGGGTATCTGAACCTATAGTCCAGGCGGATTATAATAAAAACCGAATTGTAATTGATTTAGCAGGGGTCACCGATCCGGACAAAGCAGTTGATATCCTGAAAACGACGGCTAAGTTAACCTTTAGAGATCCTAAAGGAAATATTGTATTAGAAGGGGATGACCTCAAGGATGCTAAGGGAGGACAAGGTCAGCAACAAGGGTATGTTGTTAATCTGACATTTTCGTCGGAAGGTGCCAAAAAGTTTGGAGACATAACGACTCAGCTGGTGGGACAGAGACTTGGCGTTTATCTCGATGATGACCTTTTGACAAATCCAACGGTGAATACTCCGATTCTCAACGGTCAAGCAGAGATCACTGGTTATGGAACATTGGAAGATGCTGCAAATCATGCGGTTCTCATGCGTTCAGGTTCATTGCCTGTGAGTATGAGCATTTCTGAAAAACGTCAAGTAGGAGCCTCTTTAGGAGTAGACTCCTTGAACAGAAGCATTAATGCAGGACTATATGGTCTGATTTTTATCTTCGTCTTTATGTTAGCTTTCTATCGTATACCGGGGGCAGTAGCGAATTTTTCATTGTTTGTCTATGGGCTTATTGTTCTTTGGATTTTCTGGATGTTTAGAGTCGTATTGACCCTTCCAGGTATCGCTGGGTTTATTCTTTCGGTTGGGATGGCTGTAGACTTTAATATCATTATTTATGAACGTATAAAAGAAGAAATAAGGGCTGGCAAATCCCTAAGAGCAGGTGTAGAATCAGGTTTCAGCCGGGCATTTATAACAGTTATTGATGCTCATGTAACGACCCTCATTGCTGCCTTAACACTCTTTTACTTTGGGACTGGGGCCATACAAGGGTTCGCCTTGACCTTAGGCGTGGGGATTGTTGTCACTTTATTTACCGGTATTACCTTTACCCGACAAGTACTGCGATGGATTGTGGGTATTAGTCCTAAGATGAACCCAACATGGTTTGGCGTTAGGAGGGATGTATAATGAAAACTGGACATCCAGAGACTAACGATGGAGTGAAGAAGATCCATCCACTCTACTTTAATATTATGAAGAGACGGTATTGGTGGTTTGCCCTTTCGTTATTAGTTTTGATTCCTGGAGTTATTTCCCTCTTGATGCAGGGACTCAATTTAGGAATTGACTTTAAGGGCGGTTCGATGCTTGACATAACGTTTAACAAACCTGTGACCCAAACAGCGATTTCAGATACAATGAAATCCGTGGGACTTGAAGGACCAGTGCAACTGTCTAACGGGGATACTTCAGCGTTAATACGAACTGAAGCCCTCGAAGAGGAGAAACGTAATGAATTACTGAAGGCCTTGCAAACCAACGTAGGAGAATTGGATAAAGATTCTCTTAGAGACGATAAAGTGGGCCCAGCAATGGGACAAGAGCTGACCAGAAATGCTTTATGGGCATTACTGATTGCTACAATCTTGATGATCGGCTATATTACGATTAGGTTCCAGTTCGTTTTTGCTATCTCAGCGATTCTAGCTTTATTACACGATGTTTTAGTAGTAGTTGGGGTTTTCTCGTTGTTCCAATGGGAAATCGATTCTACATTTGTAGCAGCTGTTTTAACTGTTTTTGGATACTCTATTAACGATACCGTGATTATATTTGATAGGATTCGCGAGAACGAAGGGAAAATGAAAAGGGCAGACAGTTATGAGGATATGATGGATAAATCTGTATGGCAGACCATGCGTCGTTCCATTAACACGTCTCTCACGGTACTCATCGCCTTGCTCTCGATATTTATCTTGGGCGGTGAATCGACTAAATTGTTCTCCTTAGCGATGCTGATTGGAGTGTTTACAGGATCCTACTCCTCGCTCTTTATCGCAAGCCCAATCCTTCTGGAAATGAAGAAACGTATGAAGAAGTTACGCAGAGGCGGTAAAGCGGTTCGGGTTTAAGCTTAAGTGAACTTATATTTAAAAGAGATCTCGAGAATTATTCTCGAGATCTCTTTTGAATTCTATGTTAAAATACGTTTATTATTATCTTTAATTTAACCGCGACGACTAGAAGTTTCCCACAATTTAGGCGGTGGGAGTATATCCCCGTAAAGGAGTTAGTGATGCTAAAGAAAATCATTAGAATGCAATTTTTATTGGTTCTTTTCCAAGTAGTGCTACTACTTGGAGTCAGTGGTTGTAGTAAAGAGAAGGCATTAAGTCCGACTTCTCAAATGCAAGCTGATTTAGTAAAGCCAAGTCAGACATCGAGTGAAACATCAAACACAACTGGCTCACCAAGTTATCAAAAGCCCATAGAGGTCCCTGTTCTGTACTATCATTCGGTACTATTAGAGGAAGGTAATAAAGTTAGAATGCCTCCTGACCAGTTCGAGGCTCAAATGATCTACCTGCGGGATAAAGGGTATGAAAGTGTATCTTTAGGACAGTTATACCAAGCCCTATACAAGGGAGGGGACCTTCCGGCAAAACCTGTGGTCATTACCTTTGATGACGGTTATGAAGATAATTACACCATTGCCTTTCCAATTTTAAAAAAGTATGGATTTACTGCTTCGGTTTTCGTCGTCTCAAGCTATATAAACGGAGAGGGATTTATGTCTGAGCCCCAGCTCAAAGAACTAATTGCAAATGGATGGGAAATTGAGGGACATACGGTTAGCCACCCTTATTTAACCCAGATGGATAAACAGACAGTGATTAATGAGCTTAAGCACTCTAAGGAACAATTAGAAAAAGTGCTTGGACAACCTGTGAATTTTTTTGCATACCCTTATGGAGATTATAATGTTGATGTTGCACAGGCAGTGAAAGATACTGGATATCTAATGGCTTTTACTACAGAACGGGGTTGGGTAAATCCTAATCTTGATGAATGGCATTTGCAGAGGGTTTATTGCTTTACCGATATGGGCCTGAACGAATTTTCCCGACGTCTTCAAGATCCTAATTACTAAATAAGTAGATTTCTAACCCGCTCATCAAAGAATGAAGAGCGGGTTAAATTTTAGGCTTAATCATTATTGTTAAATATTAACACATTTGGTATTTGATACATATGTTACTATCGAGACCAAGAAAAAAATAAATGGAGGTAGTTAATATGGCATATGGTGTAGGTGCAGTTGAAGGTGTCGAATGTGTTCCAGCAGGTCCCAATTTCTTACCAGGAATTGCAGTAGTTGTTGTAATCATCCTTCTGCTGATTGCAATGGGTATAGTATTCTAATCTAACTCTTCTTTAGAAAACTTTAGGAAATTAAGGGGGATATACCATGTACGGATATGGATATGGGGCTGGAGCTGGCTACGGTGCAGCTGCTTGCCCACCTGTTGCACCATTCGGAAGCGGAGTTGGAGCAGGTATCATTGCAATTGCAATTCTGATCTTAATTGCATTAGGCGTTATATTCTAAAAATTAAAGCCTAAGTAGGCATTAAAGGGAGGCCATCAGTATGTTTGGAGCAGGTGGAGCTGGCGTCGGCGCAGGAATTGCAATAGTTGTTGTAATCATCCTTTTGCTTATCGCAATGGGAATTGTATTCTAGATAGATTAGCTTAAGTAATTACAAAATACAATAAGGAGGAGATACTATGTACGGATTTGGTGGTTTAGGAGCAGTTAATGCATTTGGAGCAAATGCCTATGGAGCGGGTGCCTATGGAGCTGGACGTGGATGTTATCCTGCAGTTTGTTGTCCAACAGTTGCCCCAGTCGCCCCAGTTGGAACTGGTGTAGGAGCAGGGATTATCGCTATTGCAATTTTGATCTTAATTGCCTTAGGCGTTATATTCTAAACGATTTAAAGTTAAAGCAGATAAAAGGGAGGTTATAAGTATGTTCGGAGCCGGATTTGGAAACGGTGCAGGGGTTGGTACAGGAGTCGGTGCAGGAATTGCAATAGTCGTTGTTATCATTCTTCTGCTTATCGCCATGGGGATCGTATTCTAGATTATTTCTGTAATGGTTGTGCTTAAAAGCGACCTTTGGAGGTGAGTTCATGTACGGATATGGTACTGGTACTGCTGCTGGTGCTGGAATTATAGCTATTGCCGTTCTAATTCTAATTGCTTTAGGAGCTATCTTCTCGTTCTAAGTCTTCACAAACAAAGACCCCCTGCAGGGGGGTTCTTTGTTTGTCTCTGTGCCTTTCTCGATACACATTACGTTAAAAACTATAATGCTTTACTGTAATAAGACCCCACTAGTTTTTTATACCTTAATCTCAAGCTAATTGAGATAAATAAAAAAGCGCTA
>NZ_JABZFS010000011.1:0-6911 GCF_014237355.1 Desulfosporosinus sp. | reverse complement strand
GAGGAATGGTGAATCGACTTAATGAAATTCTAGAACGTGCTTTAGGATAATCTTCAAGGAAAGGGCTGCAATTTTTGTAGCTCTTTCCTATTTATGATCGCAATACGATTATCTAATTGATCAATAAGAAATAAGAATTTTACAAGCTTAGTAAAATTCCTTAGACTGATAGTGATAATAAGAACAAATGTGATCTTATACTCTGGAATACTTACTCCTTGGGGTAAAGATTCATAAGCTTCTTAGTGATAAAAGAGTGTGCTTCAGATGCTTATGAGTGATGTAATCCATCCTGGTTCGGGGGGGAATAGGGCACTATTTATGTGAAAACGTTCTCAGGATAGGTCGATGTTGAATAGCGCCAACATCGACTGAATTGTGTTCCGCAAAGGCCATCAAAATGGTGGTAATGAGCGTTCCTGGTAGGAATCAATAAAGCAGGTCTCACTATATAAACTACAAGGAGTGGTCAAAATTGGACATCAAGTTGAACGAAATCTTAAAAGAAAAGAAATCCACCATTTCAAAACGATGGTTAGATACCATAATAGCGTCGTACCCCAACGATGACTCGGGCTTTTTAATGAGTCAAAAAGATAGGTTTGCAAATCCCGTGGGTTATACCTTTACTAAAGGGATGGACGGCATTTTAGAAGTGCTGGTTAAAGATGAGGACTCCGCAGAAAGTCTACAATTTCTCAATGATATCATTAAGGTTAGAGCAATACAAGATTTTACACCTGCGAAGGCTATGGCCTTTATCTTCCAACTTAAAACCATCATCCGCGAAGAATTGGGAAAGGAAATAAGGCAGAACCAGATCTATGCTGAGCTGTTGGAGTTTGAATCAAAAATAGATGATCTGGCCCTTAATGCCTTTGATATATATGTTAAATGCCGAGAACAAATCTATGAACTAAGGACAGATGAGCTAAAACGAATGACCTTTACCCTATTAAAGAAAGCTAATTTAATGTCCGAGATTCCTGATCCAGAAAGTGAACCCAAAGACCAAAATTAAAGGAAGGAGGTCGTAGAGTGAAAGTCTTGTTTTCTTTCCTCGCAGTCATTTTAATCATTCTAGTAGCCACCATGGGAGCGTTTATTACAAATTTGCATTATGTCTTTGGTATTATTATACCCTATCTAGCCTTCGCTATGTTTGTAGGTGGATTTATTTACCGAGTTATCAAATGGGGGCGGTCTCCAGTACCCTTCCGTATTCCTACAACGATTGGACAGCAAAAATCACTCCCATGGATCAAACAGAATAAGATTGAGAATCCAACAAGTGCTTTTGGTGTTATTGTCAGAATGGCTATGGAAGTACTATTTTTTCGCTCGCTGTTCCGCAATACTAAGACTGAATTAAGGGAAGGGCAGAATGGCCCAGAACTAGCTTACGGCTCGGCAAAATGGCTTTGGTTAGGTAGTTTGTTTTTTCACTGGTCATTCCTTATCATCATTGTAAGACATCTTAGATTCTTCTTGGAGCCTATTCCGTTTGCAATTCAAGCCCTTGAGAGTGTTGACGGAATCCTACAGATTGGCTTACCAGCGATTTACTTAACAGATGCTTTTATTTTAGTCGCGATTACCTATCTGTTCCTCAGAAGAATTGTTGTTCCACAGGTTCGCTACATCTCACTTCCTGCTGATTTCTTCCCACTGTTTATGATTATGAGCATAGCAATCTCGGGGATCCTGATGCGTTATTTCTATAAAGTCGATCTGGTTGCAGTCAAGCAATTGGCAATTGGATTAGCTACGTTTCAGCCAGTCCTCCCCCCAGGAATCGGCCCAATGTTTTACATTCATATTTTCTTAGTCAGTGTGCTTTTTGCTTATTTCCCTACAAGTAAGTTGATGCATATGGGCGGAATTTTCATGAGTCCTACTCGAAATATGATTAGTAACAATCGCATGGTTCGACACATTAACCCCTGGAACCCTGAAGTTAAGGTTCATACTTATGAACAGTATGAAGACGAATTTAGGGCCAAAATGAAAAAAGCTGGTATACCGGTAGAAAAGGAGTGATCGTGGATGGCGCCGAAAGTTAAACTTCCTAAACCGGGAGAATTATCGAAAATTGACTTTAAAAACCCGGCAACGGATTGGATGGATACACCAGTAGAATTCAAACCGGGTACCTATTGCTGGGGAGCGAAAGAAAAGGATCTCCTCACGTTAGGCTTACCTAACCCAAGACAGTGGTCGCCAGCTGACGAAGACTGGAAAATACCGGATGGTTGGGAATCTACTATTCTAGATGGAATCGCAGAACGATTGAGTAAATATCGCTCTTTCAAAGTTTTTATGGATATTTGCGTTAGATGTGGTGCCTGCGCTGATAAATGTCATTTCTACATCGCCACTGGTGACCCCAAAAATATGCCTGTACTGAGGGCAGAGCTGCTAAGATCTGTTTACAAAAAGTATTTCACAAAATCAGGGAAATTCCTTGGACGTCTGGCTGGTGCCAGAGAGCTTAATATGGATGTTCTAAAGGAATGGTGGTCTTACTTCTTCCAATGCACCGAATGTCGACGTTGCTCGGTCTTCTGTCCTTATGGTATTGACCAAGCAGAGGTCACAATCATTGGTAGAGAACTTCTTAATCTAGTAGGTTTAAATATCGACTGGATTGCAGGACCGGCTGCAGCCTGTTACATGAAGGGGAATCACCTAGGCTTAGAGCCCCATGCAATTACTGGGAACATTGAATCCATGGTCGATGATATTGAGGATATCACTGGTATTAGAGTCAATCCAACCTTTAACAGAAAAGGTGCCGAAATCATGTTTGTCACTCCCTCAGGCGACCTTCTAGGTGAACCAGGGATTCAAACTTGTATGGGTTATCTTATGCTCTTCCATGAGCTAGGTCTGGACTATACTTGGAGTACCTATGCCTCTGAAGGTGGTAACTTCGGCTTCTTCACATCAAATGATATGGCGAAGAGACTTAATTATAAGATTTATGCCGAAGCAAAACGATTAGGGGTTAAATATATCATTGGTGGAGAATGTGGACATATGTGGAGGGTCCTGAACCAATACATGGATACCTGGCATGGTCCTGCAGATTTCTTAGAGGTTCCGGTTTCACCAATTACTGGCACAGTCTTTGAAAATGCTAAATCGACTAAGATGATTCATATTTCCGAATTCACCGCTGACTTAATTAAGCACAAAAAATTAAATCTTGACCCAAGTCGCAATGACCATCTAAAGGTTACCTATCATGATTCCTGTAATCCTTCTCGTGGAATGGGATTGCTTGATGAACCAAGAGAAATCATTAAAGCAGTTTGCAATAATTTCTACGAGATGCCAGAAAACACGATCCGAGAGAAGACCTTCTGCTGTGGCAGCGGATCAGGACTAAACGCTTCTGAAAATATGGAACAGCGCATGAGAGGTGGATTCCCACGAGCTAATGCTGTTAAGTATGTACGTGAAAAGCATGGAGTGAACATGCTGGCAAACATTTGTGCAGTTGACCGTGCCGCATTACCAGCTTTAATGGACTACTGGAATCCAGGGGTAGGAGTTACTGGTGTAACCGAGCTAGTTGGTAATGCCTTGGTAATGAAAGGCGAGAAAGAGAGAACCACTAATCTCCGTTTTGAAGATCTTCCAGGAAAAGGGGGTAATGAGTAATGTATAAAGGCGGAAAAATAATTGCTTCACTCATTATCTTTGCGGCACTTTTTACGATCCCTTTCTTCTATAACATGGGAAAAGTCAATGCTGGACCAGACGTTGCTCTTGATACTCCAGCTATCCAACAGCTGCCTGCATCCGAACAGCAATGTGTGGAGTCGCCAGAATTTATGAAAGAGAATCACATGCAACTCCTCAATCAATGGAGAGAGGAAGCGGTACGGAACGGACAGACAGTGTATATCAATAGCCAAGGTAAGGAATTCGATATTAGTCTTCAAGATACATGCCTGAAATGTCATGCAACTGAGTCGGCTTCGAACCCAGTAGTCCTAAACAATCCAGCGAACAGCACAGGAGTAAGTAACCCAGCATTAAATGTCTCACCTGAATTCTGTGCCTCCTGTCATGATTATTCAGCTGTGAAGCCGTTATGTTGGACTTGCCATTTTGAGCCAAAGGAGGCGGTGAAATGAGCATCAATAGACGACAATTTCTGAGAAGAGCTGGAGTGATCACTGCGTTGGGACTAGGGAGTTCTTTTGTAATCAGCGGTTTCCGAAAGAAAGATGTTGCTGAAGCAGCTGGATTCGCAAAGGCTCCAAAGGATATGCCAGCTAAGCGTTGGGCTATGGTTGTTGATATGAGCAAATTCAAAACAGAAGCTGACATAAACAAGGTTATTGAAGCTTGTCATAAACTCCACAATGTACCTGATTTTGGCAATCCAAAAGATGAAATTAAATGGCTCTGGAAAGATGACTATCATCATACCTTTGCCGGTGGGTTTAACGAGTATTTAGATGAGCATGTAATGCATAGTCCCTTTTTGGTAACATGTAATCATTGTGATAATCCACCCTGCGTAAAGGCATGTCCCACCCAGGCAACGTTCAAGAGACCGGATGGTATTGTGGCAATGGACTTTCACCGGTGCATTGGATGTCGATTCTGTATGGCAGCCTGCCCATTCAGTGCAAGAAGTTTTAACTTTAAAGATCCAAGAACCCATATTGATGAAATCTCCCCAGAATATCCAACGAGAACACCGGGTGTAGTTGAAAAGTGCAACTTTTGCTATGAACGTTTAGCTGACGGACTACAGCCAATTTGTGTAGAGCAGTCCAATGGTGGATTAATATTCGGAGATTTAGATGATCCAAATTCCGAGGTGCGAAAGATCATCAGTACGAAACTTACTATTCGACGTAAACCAGAATTGGGTACCCAACCCTGTGTTTACTACCTAGTAGGAGGTGGCGAACATGATTGAAAAAGCATTGTCGGGTAGTAGAAAGTATTGGATATGGGTTACACTATTACTAGGTATGATAGCAGTCGGTTTCTATGCTTATATGAATCAGTTTAACGATGGTTTAGGCGTAACAGGCATGAGCCGGGACGTATCTTGGGGATTATACATTGCCCAGTTTACTTTCCTTGTGGGTGTAGCGGCTTCTGCAGTTATGTTAGTATTGCCTTATTATCTCCATGACTTTAAGAAATTTGGCAAAATGGTCATCCTCGGAGAGTTTTTGGCTATCCCAGCGGTGATAATGTGTATGTTATTTATTGTAGTAGACTTAGGGCAACCAATGCGGATTATGAATGTAATCCTCCATCCAAGTCCCCGATCAGTTATGTTTTATGATATGATAGTCCTATGCGGATATCTTCTTATTAACTTGGTTGTTGGATGGACGACTCTCGGTGCGGAGCGCAAGGGCTTTCCTTCTCCGAAATGGGTTAAACCAATCATTTATCTCTCCATTCCTTGGGCTGTCAGTATTCATACCGTCACAGCCTTCTTATACGCTGGTCTTCCGGGCAGGCATCTCTGGTTATCTGCTATTATGGCTGCGCGCTTCCTAGCATCCGCTTTCGCTGCTGGTCCGGCAATCTTGCTCATCTTATGCTTTATTGTTAGAAAGGTCAGTAAGTTTAACCCGGATCCGGAAGGTGGAGCAATCCAGTCATTAGTGAAAATAGTTAGATATGCCATGATTGCCAATATATTCTTCTATATCTTAGAGGTCTTTACAGCATTCTATAGTGGTATTCCTGAATATAGTGCAGCTTTAAGATATACCCTCTTTGGCTTAAATGGTTATAATAGTTTAGTACCCATTATGTGGACAGCAGTGGTCTTAGCCTTCTTGGGAGTTGCAATTCTCATTTTCCCAAGTACACGACTGAATGGAGCAACTTTAACTATTGGACTTCTGTCGATCATCATTGCTAACTGGATTGATAAAGGTATGGTGTTAATTGTTGCAGGATTCGTCCCTAATTCCTTCGAACGAGTTGTCGAATATGCTCCGACTCTCAATGAGGTATTAGTAACTTTGGGTGTATACTCGATTGGTTTGTTGCTAATCACGATACTCTACAAAGTTGCAATCTCAGTTAGGGAAGAAAAAGCAAGCTAAAGGTTGGTATTGATTGGTTTTGATGCTTGTTTGGGAGGTGGGTATCCCGATCTCAAACAGTATCAATTTTATAAACACACATAAGGAGGAATTATTAATTATGGCTCAACTAGTAGTAGGAGATTTAACTGTTGAACTGGACGAAGACGGTTTTCTTGAGGATTATGCTGTATGGACTGAAGAAGTAGCTCATGCTCTCGCTGCCACTGAGGAAGTAGAAGAACTTACTGAAGATCATTGGAAAATGATTAACTATCTACGTGACTATTTTGATCAGTTTGGTGTTGCTCCTATGGTTCGTAAAATGGTTAAAGACACCGGTTATGACCAAAAGAAAATCTATGAACTTTTCCCAGCTGGCCCAGGAAAAGGCGCTTGTAAAATTGCTGGACTTCCAAAACCAACCGGATGCGTATAAGTCACTTTTAGTTTTTAGTTTGCTAATTATTAATAGAGCCGATCATGTATGTGGTCGGCTCTATTTAGTTTTTCTGTACTGTCAGAAAGAATAAGTTTAACGTCATTCTGAGCACAGCGAAGAATCTTATTTACCCAAGGTTTAGGACGAATTACGATAGATCCTTCAGTCGTTCCTCCTTCAGGATGACATAACGCTTAAGTTACTTTCTTAGCAATGTTAGATCTGACGTAAACATCTGATCTTAGGTAGAGGGGCAGGATTTCTTATTCAAGTGTAGAATATATTTATTAAGTTCATTAATAGTTCAAAAGGGCTTAAGGCAGAATACCAGGATTGAAAGGTCTGCAAAAGCGAAGACTAGGGTGAAATAGAAAAACTCGGATGATCGGAAG
>NZ_JABZFS010000059.1:0-42443 GCF_014237355.1 Desulfosporosinus sp. | reverse complement strand
TCAGGATGACACAGTGCTTAAGTTGCTTTCATAGCAAAGACATGTATAGTAAAAAGACGTGTAGCTTTTTTCCTAATATAAGGTTACCTCAGACAAGCAGTAATGTCAATATTGAGTAAAAATACAATAATATTGAAATTAACTATTTGGGGTTCCTCTGAATTATCAGAGAAAGAGCGTCATAGAGTCGGGTGAGTTTACCTAAAAAGAGGCTCCCTTTACCTATAATCATTACTTGATTCACTTTGTTTCCAAGTATAAGGTCACGGGCGAGTCCGATATAGGGTACACCTGAAGGAATATGTCCCTGGTTTGGCGCAAAACCGGGTACCCCAAAGCGGTGAATTTGCTCCTCGATTTCGGAACGATCTATTTCTCCCCTTAGAATACCTAGAGAAGCGATCATACTATAGTTCCTTTTGGCTATATCACCACACCCCGTTGGTTCGATAATTTCCGGATTCACAAGTTCTGCCGCATAACGATCCATATCTACAATTCTATATCCACCCTTTGTTAAAGGTTCAGCGATAAGAGAATGATAAACCTGTTGAGGCGAGTCACCGCAGCCAACGTTCATTCTACCAATCAGATCAGTACGTATGATAGGATTTATCCCATCATCTTTACTGATATGAAATGCAAATGCTCCCAGTATGTCTTCCAAGACGGGCATATTGTGTTCAAGGTGAATCTCCGCATTGAGCCCCAGTTTTGCGCTGCACCCTCCAGCTACTACAATTACATTTGTAAAGATACCCGACTGAACTAATGCTGCAGCTTGCATCAAGGCATGCACTGGAGCAGCACAAAATGCACGCGTATCGGCTCCACTAGCATTGGAACAGGAACAGGCTTCGGCGATAGACTTGGCAAAACTTCCGCCTCCCTTCTGTCGATTGTCTCCACAGGCTTCTTCGGAAGCTTCGATAATATAGTCTACATCCTGTGGCTTAAGCCCGGTCTTCGAAAGGAGAAGTTGAAGAGCTGCTACAGCGGAAGCCTTTGCCGTCAGGTTTTCCAATACCCTGGATGCAGTTAGAGTAGAATCCGACACGGTGGCCTTCCGGACACACCCGATAATTTGTCCTCCAAAGATCAGCGGCAGGGCTTCACGTGTTTCAATCATTTTATGAACTTCTTCATTAGAGAACGAATCATTCTGAGCCGTTTTTATTCCTTTAAGCATACATAAAGCAGGATGATAACGTAGTTTTTGTAAGATGGACTGCTTGAATCCTGCTTCCAGGCACACGAGTCCGTAAACATCAACCGCATTTAGCACGCCTAGAAACTCGTCCTCGGGAAAAATTTCACCTAACTTCCCTTGGCGCTTTCCTTCGGACAAAGCATTATTATACCAGGGTCGGGGAATATTTAATAAATCCTCAGGTAAAAGATTTCCGATAAACGCTTGATTCGGTGGATAACGGACTACACTATCAAAGCTTCGTAATTGATCCTTGATCGAATGACTTAGCTGTGAACCCTTTAAGGTTGCTTGCTGAAGAAGAAGTCCCGGTGTCTGAATTAACGTATAGCTCGTCCCTTTGATGACTGGATACTTCATTCGCTCACTTCCCATGGAAAAAATCGTTTACGTACGATTGAGACCTCTTCAATAATTCTTGAAATATCAAGGATCATTTCCATCATTTCCATATGTCGTAAATAGACTTGATGATCAATGAGTTCTTTGAGTTCGACGATATGATAAGCTTTAAGCCCTAACTGGGCTGTTGGAATCGGATCAATAAACATAAGGTTACCGCCTGCCACCGATTCAGCTGCGATGACTGCCATTTCAGGATCCGCACTGCCGAGTACAGCAATAAGTTCCTCACAGCCGTATTTCTGAGCAAGTTCTTGTATTTGAACCTGATTTTCTTGATCCATTGCTCCAGCCGATGTTCAAACGTAACAATGTGTCATCGCATAAATAACTTCCCCGCCAGCGCTAATGACACATTCCTCTAAAGATTGAGCCGGAATCCCATCCCTGTCGCCAATAACGACAACTTTTTTTCCTTTTAACATAAAACATTACTCCTTTAAACTTAGTGCGTTGGTAAAATTAAAATAGTCCTATGATCAAATTAGATTTGATCATAGGACTTTACCTTCATCCCCGACACAATAATAAGGCAGGTCTCCTGGCTAACGGGTCATTGCTAAATCACAAGGCCTTCCCAGCTTATGCCAGTGGCACTTAATAGCTCGCCGATTACAGTGGTGGGTCCGCTCCGTTTATAGCCTAAATAAGACTATTTTCGGATTCCCTATTCTCCCCTTATGGGCACCTTACTAAAATTATATTTGGATAAAGTTTATAATAATCTGAATAGGTTTTCAATAGGTTTTTGGAAATTATATTCCCGCAGGCAGCTGTCTTCCCGAAACTGTGTAATATCACGATTTTCCAGCTGTGAAACGCCCACCATTTTCATAAGCGTTCTTGCTATTAAAATTACTTGTCGCACAAGCTATACACATTGCAGGCTCTAAGTCATCAAACACTTGCTTGCCACACCAAGAACAAAACCGTCGTTTTCCTTGGTGCAAAAGAACTTTACCTGCTAGTAATCGATAAGATAAGGACTTTATCTCCATACTTAAAGCTTTAGAGCGGCATATACTGATACACCTTTGACAGCGAGCGCATTTTATTGGTTCATAAATCAATGTCAACTGTTCCTTAGTTTCTTTTTTCGTTAAAGCTCCTTGCGGACATATCCCTTCACATTCACCGCAATTTGTACAACTTTCGCTTACAGTTAATGCCGGTATTGGGAGTACCTCAGTCCCGGATTTTTGGGACTTCCAGGTTTCTCCCAAGAACTGCCGTGTCTTCGGAATAAGATACCTTTCGTTGGAAGTGATACCCGGTAACATTGCTTCCAATTTCTCACGACCGATGTCTCGCCATCCCTTTTTCTCGATCTGGTCTTGTACTGACATCGTATCCCTCATGGCCGATTCACAGTTCCCATCATCAGATGCAACTCTAATCCTTATTGGTGGATGATCTTTCCATGTATTATGAACTTCTTTAAAAATCTGCACACTCGTTTCACAAGCTTTTTTATCCGCACAATTTGCGCACACTCCGGTGTATATTATTAATTCCTTCTCCCGAGCATACAACATGAGACTCAGCCATAAATCCCTGTCGAAGATCCCTAGACAAGGAATTTCATGGCCCGCTGGGATTGCTTGTGGGCAATTTAAAACAACATTCTCTGAACGTTTAATATACTCGTACAGCTTATCGGAGTTGCGATAAAAAAATCCGCCGCTAGGACAAACAGCTATGCATATCCCACATTCTGTACAGCGTTTAGCATCAAGTTCACGGTATACGGAAATGGCATGATGAGGACAGGAGTCGATACATAACCGACAAAGATTTACAAATGCTTTTTTGGTATTGAGACAACAATCGTGATTATATACAATTTGACAATTATAAATCATTAAGACACCTCTTTTGTGCAAACCCTTATATTTTCCCAACTCAAGGTCTGTTCAGGAGCGTCGACGTCGAAGTGAAACTACATCAAGTCTACTGTGATAAAAAACAAAAGCACAGGCTGATTACTTGGCCTGCGCTATAAGTTGTATTTAAAAGAAATCTCTCTATTCCTTTAAAAGGCTTATTTCGCGGTGGTAGCGTAAGGCAATTTTTCAGTGACTGTATCGTCGTCAACTTTTGATCCTTTATGTTCAAGAATATTGAAGTTTTCTGCTATGAACAGATATGCTAAACAAGCTATTGATACTAAACCTAAGCTGACTATAACCTCTGTCCAAGCAGGGAAATAATGTCCACCGTATTGGTTGATATGTTTTCCCATTCCAGTAAACAGTACATCAAACCTGTTGAGAATGACTCCGGATACATTAAGTACTGCAAACCAGATCAGGCCTTTACGGGTACTGGACAAGGAACTGAATGCGATAATTATTGGTATTATTACGCCAAGAACCAGTTCGCTTAGGAACAAGATACTGGGTAAATCAAAGGCAAAAACATTAGCAAAGGTTCCTCTTACTACCATATCCGTGATCTTTAAGATCAAATACAAGATCATTGCTCCACCGGATATTCTAGCCAACCCTCTTAAGACAGAGATATCTATTTTATGATTTAATGCCTTCCCAGCTAGAGTACTTTCTATAATAATCATGCCTGCCCCGACAAAAAATGAGGATAACAGGAAGAACAGCGGCAGAAATGCCGACCACCAAAGGGGGTTCACTTTGCCTACAAATAGGTAGAACAACTGGCCCAATGATGATTGGTGCAGAGTTGGTAGGGTGATACCGATGATCAGCATTACAGGCATTGCTTTCTTAAGGTATTTGTGTGCCCCTTTAAATACTTTCTCTGTTGCTACTTCGCAGAATTCCAATACCTGAATCAATGTATAACATGAAATGCACCAGAAAACTTCAAACAATACGCTGGCATGTCCCCATGATACATAGGGTCTCCAGAAATTGTGCCATTGTCCTACCTCAATCAATAACCCGAGTACGACAACAATATAACCTAATAATGAAGTTAGCATTGCACTTCTTGCGATTGGATAAAACTTATCCCTGCGTAGTACGTATACGATAAGGGCTACTCCATATCCGCCTCCTGCCAGGGCTACCCCTAACAGTACGTCAAATGAAATCCATAGTCCCCATGGCCACTGGTCGTTTAGATTGGTTGTAGCTCCCAGGCCTAATACAAAACGCACCAAAATTACTGCTATGGCCACGGCAGCTATGCCCGTAAACACCCACCTCATGGGGGTCATTCTAAACTTCCATTTCACACTGCTCAATTTCTCCCCTGTTCGGTTTACAAAGGTAGTAACAAGTTCCATAAATTTCCCTCCATTCTGTTTTTTGATTTATTAATCTAGAGGTTCCTTGCCTTTATTGTTAAATATATACAATCCGGCTAAGATGGCCGCCCAGCCGACTCCTATAAATGGTGTAGCTTTCATATATCCATCTGTGTAAGAAGGCAACGGCTTGGTTGTTACATCCGTTCTAAATCTCATCTGTTCAAATGGCGTATCCGAGATATAAAGCCAGGAGGTACCCCCTGCTTCTTTCTCTCCAAATACTCTATCTACATAACCGTTTTCTTTGATTCTCTTTTTTGCCTCTGCCAATAATTGCTCTCTGTCTCCAAAGATAAGTGCTCCTGTCGGGCACACTGAGGTACACGCCGGTTCCATGTCATTGGCAACTCTTGTTGCGCACATCTGGCATTTCCGTACTCCAGGAATTGCTTTCTTCCATTCGTATCTCAGTATGTCAAATGGACATGCCATCATGCAGTAACGGCAACCTACACATAGACTCTGGTCATAAATGACCGGTCCTTGGGGAAGCTTCTGAAATGCCTTGGAGAAACATGATGATACACATGCAGGATCTTCACAGTGAAAACATTGGGTTTTGACATATCTCCATACTGATGAGCCGTCCTTCTGTAAGTCATAACGATTAATTGATGTCCATTCTTCAGGCCATAAGCCGTTGTTTGGTTCCTTTGCTCTGTCTGTAGCAGTCTTGTTTTTTTCCTGAGGATCCCATTCAAGTTCATTCCATAATTTGCAAGCTACTGAACAGCTATCACAACCTACACATTTCGGGATATCTACGAGTACGCCCTTTGTCATTTTTTTCCACCCCCTAGCCTTAATATAAGTTTCTTTCGGACTTTTTAGCAACAAGCGCTTCGGCCCTGGAAATATAATGTGTATGCAGAAGTTCTTCTGCTTTTTCGCTCATCGGAGCAGTTAAGAAGTCTGCATAGACTTGTTTGATCTCGGGATTATCATGACTGTTACGCAGTTTTGCATTAGTATCAATTTTGTACAAAGATGCGGCACGCCTGTTACGAACTTCGTCTGAAGGAGGGGACGATGCTCGAGGTTGTCCGCCACCATATTGGCAGCCTCCGGGACAAGCCATGACTTCAATGAAAACCCAGGGAGCATTACCAGCTCTAATCTGATCCATAACCTTTCTGGCATTGGCCAGACCGGAAATGACAGCAACTTTTATACTACCAAAACCTGGAATATTAACTGTTGCCTCTTTAACACCCTCCATTCCTCTTACAGGGGTTAACTCCCAAAGTGATGCAGGTGGCTGTTGTCCAGTTATAAGATAATAGGCAGAGCGAGCTGCAGCTTCCATAACACCACCGGTGGTACCGAAAATTGCACCTGCCCCTGTCCCTGTACCCATCAGCTGGTCATACTCGTCGTCTGGAAGAGAAGTAAAATCGATACCAGCTCTCTTAATCATTCTGGCAAGTTCTTTTGTTGTAAGAACTACATCCACATCAGGGGTAACATTACTATCATTTAACTCTTTTCTGGCTGAAGTCATTTCAGGACGTTGACATTCAAATTTCTTTGCAGTACAAGGCATAATGGCTACCGAAAAGATCTTTTTAGGGTCTACATTCTGCTTTTCAGCATAATAGGTTTTCATTAAAGTTCCTTCCATCTGCTGAGGAGACTTCGCTGTTGATAAATTAGGAATTAGGTCAGGATAAAAATATTCGACAAACTTAACCCAACCCGGGCAACATGATGTGAACTGTGGAGTAGGGTGGTGCAATTCCCCTTTAACACGTTTAACAAGTTCTGTGCCTTCTTCCATAATTGTCAGATCAGCAGTGAAATTAGTATCAAAAATTACGTCAAACCCTAATTTTCTCAAGGCAGCAACTTGTTTGCCCTGTACATTAGTTCCGATAGGCATGCCAAATTCTTCGCCAAGACCAATACGAGTTGCTGGTGCAGTCTGCACTACAACGGTGATATTTGGATCTGCGATGGCTTTTAGTACTTTATTAATGTCATCCCGTTCTGAAATTGCTCCAGAAGGACACCATTGGATACACTGCCCACAGTTTACACAAACAATTTCACTTTTAATCGGCAGTTCGTAATTTCCAAACACCGATTGAATCTTCTCACATACTTCAATACATTGACCACAAAGAATACATTTTTGGTCATCTCTGATAATTGAGGGGTTTGCTGGATCAATTGGAACGCGACCACGAACATTTGTTGGCCAACTGCCTGGTTCATTGTATTGGGTTGGCATCCAACCGTTTCCTCCAACAGCTTTCTCGGCTGTAATTGGTTGGCCACAACCAGCCAAATTTAGTGAGACACCAGCTAAACTTGCTCCTCCAAAAAACTTAAGGAAAGAACGTCTTGATAAATTTTTCACTTTCCCTGTTTTGCTTTCCATGTGTTTTACCACCTTTTTAGTAAACTACTTACAAAATTACAGATATTGAAACTAAGATATTTTTATTACATCTTCTACCTTTTGGATTTTTAAATTAGGAACAACGTTATTTTCACTTTGTTTTTGTGAACTTTTACACTTAAAACTATAACTAAACTATAATTTAAAACTTGTGCTTAACCGTATAGAGTTATATGTTTTCCTACTTGGAAAACATACTAATTGAATAATATTTGATATGGTGAAACAGAAAAACTATATAATAGATCCAATTTTGGGGTACTTAAGATTTGAAGCTCCTTTCTTATAAAATTGTTGAGGCGAACTAGCACTCTTATTAAGTTTAATGCCTTAATATCATCTGTCACGTTTATGTACATAAAAAAAGTGTTTTGTAGATAAATAAACTTAAGAAGATTTTGAAACAGTTTAAGTAATTTTCTAGTTTTATATTTTCCGACAGTATAAAAAAAAGGCTTTAAAAGCCTTTCATAAAGGGATATTCCGACATACCATAACATTGTTTTCGGAATACGAAGTGCCGTTTCTATAAAACTACGGCATATAGGTCTTCAGAATTTTTTACTGATTCTTATCTTTATTAACTATTTCCTTCACCTGCTGTTTCGCGGCTGGAGATAATGCATCTATCAGGTAATTACGACGGATTCCATTTACTTCCTGATATTCTCTCATGATTCTTTCATTAGCCCCGTCGATCTCAACCTTCAGTTCTCTAGCAGATAATAAGGCACATCCTGCCCCCCTGATAATTAGCTGCTGTAAACCGTCTGATGTTGCAACTGTGATATTATATTTCTTCTGATGATCATGGGCAAATTTTTCAATATACTGGTCTGCCGTTTGTGCCTCCTTAGTATATACCATATGAATATTATGATAGTCTATTACTTCCTCAAAATGCCCTTGAACAAGGTAAGCATCAAACACAACGATAATCTGGCATTTTCGAATCCCCTGATAATTACTTAGAGTATCAAGTAATTTCATTCTGGCACCATCCATATTGTCATCTGC
The DNA here is from genome assembly GCF_014237355.1 of Desulfosporosinus sp. Classification (NCBI taxonomy): domain Bacteria; kingdom Bacillati; phylum Bacillota; class Clostridia; order Eubacteriales; family Desulfitobacteriaceae; genus Desulfosporosinus; species Desulfosporosinus sp. The sequence goes on along the minus strand of NZ_JABZFS010000059.1, from coordinate 34,124 downwards.
ATGCTCTTTGAGTTCAGGCCAGGCGTGGATAATATTATAACCGTCCACAAGGAGATACTCTGCTTTACTTTCCTTCTCTCTGACATAGGTAACCGGTTCATAATAACTTTCCCGGGCTGTTTTGCGTTTTTTCCATACGGACTTCTTCCCTTGGTTGGCATAGAAGGTGTTATTGATGATTTGGTCAATCTCTTCTAAACTAATCCACCGCTTTTCTGTGTATGAAACCTGGTTTGGGACTGTATCTCCTGACGAATCATCGTTTTCCTGAAGATAGCTTTCAACATGCATATAGTCTTTTACGGCATACCAATCCACTAAAAAGCCAGCCCCATGTGCACAAAATACAGAACCTGTCGGATTTGTTAAATCATTTTCCGAATCATAGCCGATACTTTCTATGACCTCTGACCCATTATGGCATGGCTCATATCCTTTTAGGCTGCAAAACAACCTGCCAAGTCCTTTGGTATAGGCAACTACCTCTTTTTGATAATTCTTCATGGTAACAACAGGAGCACTTCCTACAAGAACTGCCATCTCGTCATTTGTCTGGGTTATTTTACATGTGCCATGCATTTTCTCAATGTCAGTCATTGCTCTACCTACCAGTTTCACAGGTAGTTCCAACTGAAAGGCATAATACGGCTCCAGCAATAGAGATTCTGCCTCTTTTAAACCTTGGCGCACTGCCCGGTAGGTAGCCTCTCTGAAGTCACCCCCATCGGTATGCTTATTGTGTGCCCGACCTGAGACCAATGTAATTTTCATATCTGTAATCCCTGACCCGGTTAGAACCCCCTTATGGGCTTTTTCGGTTAGATGAGATAGAATAAGCCTTTTCCAGTTTTTACCTAACACATCCTCACTGCATTCTACCCCAAACTGCAGACCACTTCCCGGCTCACCCGGCTCCATTAAGAGGTGGACCTCCGCATAATGCCGTAGTGGCTCAAAGTGCCCTACCCCTTCAACGACATTAGCAATCGTCTCCTTATAGACTATCCTTCCTGCATCGAAGGCCAAATTAACACCAAAACGGCTTTGTATAAGGCTCTGCAGAATCTCAATTTGCACCTCTCCCATAATCTGTGCCTGAATTTCTTGCAGCTGCTCATCCCAGACAATATGAAGTTCCGGCTCTTCTTCTTCAATCTGACGCAGCTTAGGAAGCATCACTCTTGGGTCACAGCCTTCCGGCAGAATAATCTGATAGGACAGCACTGGTTCCAATACTGGTGTATCAGAAGCTTCCTCTATCCCTAAGCCTTCTCCCGGTCTGGTTTGGCTGAGCCCTGTCACTGCACATATAGAGCCTGCCTCTACCTCGTTAACTTGCTCGTATTTATGTCCAGAATAAACACGGATTTGATTAATCTTCTCTTTCCAGACACTATTCGTTATGACATCTTTTACTTTAAGCCTTCCGCCAGTAAGCTTCATATAGGTAAGGCGGTTACCCTGCTCATCTCTTGCTATTTTATATATTTTAGCCCCAAATTCATCGGGGTAGGAAGGTATCCTAGCATATTTCACAACGTCCTGCATAAATTGCTCAACGCCCTCTAATTTTAAAGCAGAACCAAAAAAGCACGGGAAAACTTTGCGCTCAGTGATAGCTTTTTTGATCTGTGAAATTTCAATATGTCCCGTTTCTAGTAAAGTTTCCATCATTATTTCTTCACACATGGCTAGTTGTTCGTAGAACTCGTCCGTCTGAATTTGACTAAATTCAATACACCCATCATCCAGCTGCCTTTTCAATTCCTTCATTAACTTGTCTTTATTAGTCCCATTCTGATCCATTTTATTTACGAATAGAAAAACCGGTATCTGATACAAGTGCAGGAGGCGCCACAATGTTTTGGTATGCCCCTGCACCCCGTCCGCACCGCTTACTACTAAAATAGCATAATCCAGCACCTGAAGTGTTCTCTCCATTTCAGCCGAAAAATCCACGTGTCCCGGAGTATCCAGTAAGGTAATCTGAATCTTGCCTATTTCAAACATAGCCTGCTTGGAAAAAATGGTGATTCCTCTTGCTCTTTCTAGCTCGAAAGTATCTAAATACGCATCCTTATTGTCCACCCTTCCCAATCGACTAATTTTACCGCTCAGGTACAGCAAACTCTCAGATAATGTTGTCTTGCCCGCATCTACATGGGCTAATATTCCAATGACTAAGCTTTTCATAATCTATTTCAAATCCTTCTGGTTGTTTTTAAAAATTACATCCCTTTAGGCCTGAATGACAATCTTTTATTATTATGATACTAGCAGCTATGGTATTTGACAATTAATCTTATAATCATACTTATTCTCGATGGGTATTAGTGGGGTATGTCGCAGAAAGCTAAGTTGTTTCTGCTTTCACGCTCTATCAACATCACGGTCTTATTGTTTATTCTCGCATTAAGATAGTACTGATGCACGGTATTAGGAATTTACTAAATAGTTAGACCCCCTAAATTAAAAGGGGGTCAGCAGAATATTTATCCAATAAACAGCATAAACAAGAGCTAAGTTTCGATCCTCGCGTTTTTCAAAGCCCAATTCCCTGCTATTCCTTCATGCGGTTTACATTTATAACAGGATCATTTAAGCTGCTGATTATTCCGGAAAAAACCGTTCCAAGGGTCATTGCCACCGATCCTCCGTAGCGCCTCCTCCATATTGACGCCGTTTGGATCTACTGTGTCCAGTTCATCCCACCCGATGGGCATGGACACTCCGGCCCCTTTTCTCGCTCTCAGGGAATAAGGGGCAATGCTGGTGGCGCCTCTGCCATTGCGAATCCAGTCGATGAAGATCTTGTTAGTACGCTTAGCCTTTCTCACATTGCTTGTATAGCGGTCAGGCCACTTCTGCTCCATCACTTGGGCGACGCTCCTGGCAAAATTGTGAAACCCATCCCATGTGACAGCAGGCTTTAATGGGACGACCACATGGTACCCTTTGCCACCGCTGGTCTTGAGGTAGGAGTTCAGGGAAAGTTCGGAAAGAATAGTTTTCATATCCCGCACACCCTGGCGCACCCTGCTCAAATCCATTCCCTCATCCGGATCCAGATCAAATACCATCAAATCCGGCTTTTCCAGCTCCTCCACACGGCTTCCCCAGATATGAAATTCCAGGGTGCCCATTTGCGCTTCGGCAATCAACCCGGCTGGGTTTTCAATATAGAAGTAGTCATCTACCTCACCATCACTGGAAGAGACAGGAATTGTGACGATTCCCTGGCTGCCCGGACCGGGATGCTTCTTATAGAAGCATGTCTGGGAGATGCCCTTAGGACAACGGACAATGCTTAGAACCCTGTGACTTACATAGGGCAGCATGCGCTCTGCTACCTTTTCGTAATACCGGACCACATCCCCTTTGGTGATTTCAGGCTCGGTAAAGATTACCTTGTCCGGGTTGCTAATCTTGATTCCTGCGATGATGAGGCTGTTAGCCTTGGCTTTCATGGGTCTCTCCGCTTCTTTGGCGGATGATGGGGACAATGTTCCGTCATCCGCTTTTTCCTTTTTAATATCCCTGGGATTCTTATCCCCCCGCAGGCCTTTAAAGCTTGCCTGTCTTAAGAGATGATCCTTAGTCCATTCAGCAAATTTGATTTCCGCCACCAGTTCAGGTTCAAGCCAGGTGATCTTTTCATTCGACCTGGGCTTAGGCGCGACTTGGAAAGGGGGCTCACTTTTCTGTATGCCCGCAAATTTTCCCTCCAGCTCCTTCACATCAGCTTCCCTCAGGCCGGTGCCGGCACGTCCGGCATAGACTAATTCCCCGCCGGCATAGACCCCCAGGAGCAGGGAACTTATCCCGCTGGTTTTTCGATCGGAAAGAGTATAGCCTCCGATCACAAATTCCTGCCTTTGATCACATTTAAGTTTGATCCAGTCGCCGTTTCTTGTTCCGCTGTAGACGGAACGTGCTTTTTTGCCGACGATCCCTTCCATGCCTGCCTCACAGGCTGCGCGGAAACTTTCCTGTCCCTTCCCTGGGATATGCTGGCTGTAATAGAGATTCTTAGGGGCACCCTCCAGCAAATCTGCCAGTGTCGCCTTCCTGTCGATCAGGGGCTGTTCCCGGAGATCCGCCCCATCCAGGGCCAGGAGATCAAAGATGATATAGGTAAGGCTTTGGGCCTGGGGTTTTTTCATATAATTCTGAAGAGCCTGAAAATCCGTCTTGCCCGCTGGGTCCGTGATGACCATTTCGCCGTCCAGAATCATCGCCCTGCCCCCAGCCCAATCGGTAAGGGAATAGGCGATATCCGGAAACCGCTTTGTAAAATCATTTCCGTTCCTGGTGATCAGCCGGACGCTGTTGCCTTCAATATAAGCCAGTATCCTGTAGCCATCGTATTTCAACTCATAGAGCCAATCCTCACCCACAGGCACAGTATTGACTAATTTGGCCAGCTGCACGCCGGTACTGCCGAAGGGATTCCGGGTGATCTTTTCGTCTTCCCCTTCTTCAATTTCCCTCATTGTGCGACCGGTTCTGATGCTGGTGGTAAATTCAGAAATCCCCTCGCCGGTTTTGATATACTCATCTTTTTCTTTAAGCAACAACCAGTTATCCTTCGTCTCCCCCGCTTTCCTTTTCAAGCGCACCAGAGCCCACTTCCCCTTAAGTCGACCTCCTTGCAGAACAAACTTCAGCATTCCTGAACGGAGTCCCTCATCCACATCCCCATAGGGTTCCCAGAACCCTTCATCCCAGAGCATAACTACACCGCCACCGTATTCCCCTTTGGGAATCGTCCCCTCAAAATTCCTGTATTCCAGGGGATGCTCCTCCACCTGTATGGCAAGCCTCTTGTCCCGGGTATCGTAAGAAGGGCCCTTGGGAACTGCCCAGCTCAATAGAGCCCCGTCCCATTCGAGGCGAAAATCGTAGTGATCTCTGCGAGCTATATGGTGCTGTACGACAAACCTCAGACCCGCTTCGGCCATTTCTGTCATGCCTTCCGGTTCTGAAGTCCTGGTAAAATTCCTTTTCTGATTGTATTCCTTGAGTTTTGTGGTCATAAAATTACTCCGGTTCTTTCTCTTACATAAATGCATTACCCGGGGAAAAACACTCTTTGGGACTATTGTTTCCAAATGAATTATAAGTATCCGGAATTCAATTTTCAAAACCACAGTTTTTATAATTAGACTATCCTTGGCGGCAGAGCGAAGAAGTTCACCGCTTCTGTCATCCCCTCTCCTCACAAGCCCTTTTCGGTTAGTATCTTCTCAAACCTTTTTACTGACAATATTTCATTTGTTAGAAATTCACCCTTGTAAAACAGACTATACGTGGTAAACGGAGCAGACACATTTTGTGCTTGTTCCGTTGTTTCAAAACGGATACTTTTGAATTCTATCCCTTTTTGTTTTGCAACGTTTTCAATAAGTGGAACATATTTAGCTGTAAAAGGACATTGATTTGTATAGTACAAAACAAAGCCTTCGATGATTTCTGGTCTTCTTACATGGTCTTTAAATCTTGGCTTTAGAGCCTTTTCTTCAAAGGGCAAATATAAAAGCTCGTAAGTAGGCTCTGCTGTGTCAGCTAATACAAACCCTTTGTATCTTAAAAACTTAGGATCAGAAAGAAAGGGCAATTTCTTTTTTGATGACAGTATAACCAGTCCTTTTTTAACTTTTTCCTTACTGTCCTTGATGCATTCATTTAAAAGCAAATTGGCATACCCTTGCCCCTTAAACTGTCCAGACACCCAAAGACAATTAATATACATATACCCGTCAGCTTCAATGGGTGACCAAGCTTTTTCAGCGGGGATATATTCTATAAAACATTTACCACGTACGTCACACTTTTTGAAAACCAGTCCATCATCAAACCGTTTAGAAAGCCACTGCTTTTTCGATGCAACTTGGCAGTCTTTGTTATTTGAAATGGCACAACAAATATGCTCTTTCTCAAGATTATCCTTTGTTAAGGTTATAATCTCCATATAATCACACTCCTTTCACACACACTAAGTGGGATTTTCGCTTTAAATAACCACTATCTATTTGATAAGGCTATTATACTCTATCTAATACGCCAGCCTATGTCATATTAAAGATAATGTTTCAATGTGTACAGCAGTTCTGCTTTCACATCATTTCCGTGCTTCATCTAACATCAGCTTCTTTGTCTCTAACAGCATACATACCAGCCATTTACCAAAACTATCTCTTTAAGGAACGATGAAGAAGGAATTAGCAAGCATTGGGTAGAAATTATACCTACACGTAAAAATAGGAACACGAGGTTGATTACAATGAACGAAGCACTTTTTGACCCCGTTGCTGCACATTATGATTCCTGGTATGATACTGAGCTTGGATCAGTATCTGATCAAGTTGAACGTCACCTGGCCCAGTCCATGTTTAAGGCACCAGGTCTAAAGGTTCTTGAGATAGGATGTGGTACCGGACAATATACCAGCTGGCTTGTGCAAGAGGGATATCAGGTCACAGCTGTCGATATTTCCAGTGAAATGATGGGCCTAGCCAAAAAGAAACTATCGATTGTAGAAAACAACTTAAGAGCTATGCCTGTTCACTGGTGGCATGCTGATATTACGAAAATTCTTGATCAACTTGAATTTTATGATGGTATTTTTTCCATGACCGCTTTTGAATTTGTACCTGAGCCGGAAAACGTCTTGAAAAAACTTTTTAATCATTTAAAGCCAGGGGGCTGTTTAATGATCGGCCTCATCGCCGGCATGAGTTCCTGGAGTGAATACTATGCGGAGGCAGCTCGTAACAACCCCACTTCTGTCTTCGCCCGTGCTGCTCTTTATACTAAAGAGGAAATATATTCTTGGAAAATTGGTGTATCTGTCGAAATTGGAGAATGTCTTTTCTTCCCACCGAATGTTCAAACAACATCTGAAGCCCTTTCTATCGAGGAGAAAAGAGAAGGAAATCCAGGGTTTTTAGTAGCAAAGTGGGTAAAGGGCTGATAAATTAACGAGTCAAAAAATAAGGAAGTCCAGCATTACTGGACTTCCTTATTATATAATTATTAAGTATTGTTAAGTACTTATTAGATAGAGACATTAATTTATAGACCCTTTTTTCACACAGTGGTATAATCATACTATTTAGATCACCTTAAAACGAATATTAATAATACTAAGTAATAACAAAGATTAAAAAGAAGGAACTTAACATTATGGAAAAGTCAAAGCTTATTGCAATGATCAAGAATAATCCCAATGCTCTAGCCTATGTAAGTAATCCTACTGATGAGATAAAACGTTTGGCGGTTCAACAAAACGGACTTTCCCTAAAACATATTGAAAATCCAACTCAAGAGATGCAGGAATTAGCTCTTAACAATAATGGCCGAGCGATTCAATTTATAAATAACCCTACGGAAGAAATGACGATCAAAGCGATCAATGACGGCTGGGTTAACTTAGAGTACATTAAAAATCCCACCGATGAGTTAATCAAATTAGCCATTAATCAGGCAGGCTGGGCTATAAAATATGTTAAGAATCCCAGTGAGGAATTGCAACTATTAGCTGTACGAAAAAATTACGATTCTATCAGGTTTATCAAAGAACCTTGTGACCGTGCCCAGGAAGAGGCTGTAAGAATAAGTTATGATGCCTTAAGATATATTAATTCTCCTACTCTTAAAACGGAGCTTATAGCGATCAAGAATAATGAGCGGGCAATTACCTTTATCAATGATTTGAATAAAGATAAAGTCTTAAAGTTTTTACAAGTCAATATTTTGGTAATTAACTATATCGGGAAAGAAATATCTCAAGCAGAATTAGAAGAAGTGTTAAAGGAATCCTTAGCCAACGAAAATGTTGAAGAAAAGTATGTGAGGGATTTTTTAAATTGCAATTATATTACTAAAAACAGCGATCTTATGCCCATGGACAAAATCATGTTTATTTATAAATATGGTAGTAAAAAAGCGAAAAGAATAGCTGTAGATGAAAAGTTAAAGATGCATTAGGAGTGAGACATCATGAATTATACCGATACCTTCAAAAGTGTTGGCTTAGTACTATCCACTGGTGAAGTTCCTTTAGTTGTTGGAGAAAGCGGCATCGGTAAAACAGCCTTAGCCAAAGAAATTGCTCAAGAAAATCATTGGAGTTTAATTGTTATTAATGGAAATCTCCTTAAAGAAGGTGAAATCGGCGGTTTGCCCACCATAGAATCTTATGGGACGGTTAATGGTAAAAAAAATCTGGTTGAAAAGAAATCAACAGTCTATGCTGTTCATCATAAACTAAGGGAAATCGATGAAGAAATATCTCAGGGAAAAACCGTTCTTTTATTTATCGACGAGATCAACCGTTGTGAACATACCGTCCAACAGGAACTTATGAATTTAATCTTAAATCGAGAAATTAATGGCTATAGGTTGCCTGAAGACGTAAAAATCTTAGCCGCTATGAATCCTTCCAGTAAATATGGTTCGGATTTTGATTACCAAGTTGTCGATATGGATGCAGCCCAAGAAAATAGATTTGTCTGGTTATATATGGAGCCCGATTATAATCAGTGGATTGATTGGGCCATAGAAGTCGGAATCGAGGAAAAGGTTATCGCCTTTATCTCCACTTTTCCCGAGTATCTGCATAAGGTCAACGAAGATGACCTAAGAGCTACTCCCAGAAGCTATGAGCGAATCTCCAGCAGTTATAAAATCTATAAGAAGAACAAGGATTCCATACCCCGGTCCGTGTTTTTAAATGTTGTCAAAGGAAATGTGGGGCTCTTAATTGCTGAAGAATTCGTGAGCTTTTTGGAATCCGATTACCCTTCCCTCATATCTTATGAAGAGGTTTTTTCAGAGAATTTTCTACCTGAATTAATTAGAGAAAGGGTAAATAAGGAAAGCCATACCAGACTTTATCTCGCTGCCAAGAATATTCTCAAAAGCTTAGACTCACACATCTTAGAAGATCGGGATGACTCAAGTTTTTATATCGACAGACTGATTGAGTTTTTAAAACTATATCCCGTGGATTTAATGATAGGAATCATGAAAGATATTAAGAACAGTTATCCTGAAGTTTACAAACTTGCCATAGACAACGAAGCTTTTATCGAATCATATTTTGAATCTTATCGTTTAATTAGGTGATTTAACTATGGAAACTTTCTTTGATAACCAAGTTAATGCTCTCTACGAAAAAGCCGATAGTATTACTAGTAATTTTTTCAAAGCAAAACGTAAAGATGGTAATGCTAAAGTTTATATCCCCCCAAGATTTAAAGAAGAGTTTTTTAGCCTTGTAGATAAAGTTAATCTGAGTCTTATGGAAGACAACGATAATTTCTATGGCTATTTTTTGTTGCAAATGTCCAGAGACATACGCTTTGACATTAGTAGCCCGACTGCTGTGAATTTTAAAGGGGCCAAATATGTTATATATTTTAATCCCATTATCTTTTTAACTCTTAATATTAAGCAAATGGAAAGTACCATTAAACATGAAATTCTTCATATCTTGTCCCTGCATTTAATCAGAGCCAAAGAATTTAGGGATAGCCACAGCACATTAGCTATTAATCTAGCCATGAACATCGTCGTCAGTACCTATTTAGATCATCTCCCCCCCTATTCTGTTACCTTAGAATGGGTCAATTCAAATTATTCCTTAAAACTCCTGCCCTTTAAACCCTTTGAATATTATGTAGAAGAGATTCAAGCAACCCTCGATTTACTGGAAGCAGATGAAGATATAGACGATGAAAGTGATACAGATGACTCCCATGAAAATACCGATAACTCTGGTCACAGCAAAGATAAATCCAAGGATGCTAGCCATAATGCCACTGATCCTGATCAGGACGAAATAATAGAAACAGAGTATAATCCTGAAAAAGCTCATGACGTTTGGGCAGATTCTAGTAATATCGATGAAAAAACCCTTCAAAGATTTACGGAGAAGCTGATTGATAATGCTCAAAAAGGCAGCATTCCCAAATATATAGAAAGCCTGATATCATCCCTTAAAAACAACAAAGGTCAATTGCCTTGGAATTTATATCTTAAGCGGCTGATGGGAACGGTTGAAAGTAATAAAAAGAAGACGATAACCAGAAGAAATCGAAGACAGCCCAATCGATTAGATTTAAGAGGTCAACTTAGGAGTCATAAAGCTAAAATCGTAATTGCCCTTGATATCAGCGGTAGCATTAGTGATGATGAATTTAATCAAGCCATTAAGGAAGTTCTGAATATCGTTAAGAATTATAATCATGAACTTACGATTATAGAATGTGATAGTGAAATTAGACGCGTGTATAGCGTCAAATCAGTGAAGGATATCAAAGAAAGGCCTAGTAACAGAGGGGGCACCAGATTTACCCCGGTTTTTGAATATGCCAATCATAATAAAATTAATTTATTAGTCTATTTTACGGATGGCAAAGGCGAAGAAAAGCTTCTGACAATCCCTCGTGGGTACAAAACGTTATGGATTATTTCTGGGAAAGGAGATAAGCTTTCCTTAAAAGAAGCTTATGGAGCGGTTAAGAAACTTAAGAATATCGAAATAAAAGATGATTCATTAACTATGAGTGATGTTAAAAGAGATGGATTTTCAATGCAAGACCAGGAAAGATTGAATATTTAAAGTTTTAACCACAAGTAAAGGAACCTTTTGTGTAAAGGTTCCTTTACTTGTGGTTAATCACCTCGGGTTTGGCAGTCGGGGCATGAGAAGCGCCTCAAAACTTTATGGGCTAAGCCGAAGGCAAGGGGACAACGGAAAGAGTGTCATCCCACGTAGGAATGAATATTTATAGTTTGCCTAAAGTTAACCTAAACTTAACATTTTATTAACCGTTAGTTAACACAGATGAAATAGAATAATTATGCAATAATTCCATTGGAAGTGGGCCATTTTAGATAAACAAACAGGAAGGATAGGTTTGAAGATGGATTTAACCACGGTATTGTTTAGTTTTTTTGGGGGGCTGGGACTTTTCCTTTTTGGTATTAAGTCAATGTCGGAAGGATTACAAGCGGTTGCCGGAGATCGGTTAAGAGTTTTCCTCGAAAAGGGGACTAAAACACCGCTTCGTGGTGTTCTAACAGGCACAATTGTCACAGCATTAATCCAAAGCAGTAGTGGTACTACTGTCCTAGCGGTTGGACTAGTTAATGCAGGATTGTTAACACTTAGACAATCCATCGGAATTATAATGGGAGCTAATATCGGAACGACGCTTACGGCTTACCTCATTGGTTTTAAACTTGAACACTATGCATTACCTATTATTGCACTTGGGGTTTTCTTCCTATTCTTCTTTAAAACAAAGCGAATAAATTATGTTGGACAAGTACTTCTAGGATTTGGTCTTCTCTTTTATGGAATGGATATCATGGGCGATGGTTTAAAACCCCTTCGAAGTTCCCCCTTCTTTATTGGCTTGATGACCGATGTAGAGAATAATCCTCTTCTTGGCGTGCTTATCGGAACAGTCTTTACAGTTATTGTTCAGAGTAGCAGCGCAACAATTGGTGTCTTACAAGAGCTTGCGAATCAAGGTGTTATTTCTTACTCTCAAGCAGTACCTATTTTATTCGGAGATAACATTGGAACCACCATCACGGCAATCCTTGCTGGAATTGGAGCTTCGGCTATAGCAAAAAGAGCTGCTGCTACTCATTTATTCTTTAATATAATTGGTACAGCCATCTTTTTACCTCTCTTTCTAGTGGGTATTTTTCCTAAACTTGTCGTTTTGTTAACCAACTATATATATATCCTGATTCCTGGATTTGAGGGAACTTGGAATACTCTCGGAGTTAAACTTCAGATTGCTCAAACTCACGGTGTCTTCAATCTTTTAAATACCTGCATTCAATTGCCTTTTATTGGACTCCTTGCTAATATCGTAACTAAACTAGTTCCTGGGGACCAGGAAGTCATAATCGAAGCAAAGCCTAAATATTTAGAGCCCCGTCTATTAGGGAATCCTTCTGTGGCTCTAGCCAACGCTAGCCGCGAGACATTGCGGATGGGTAGAATGGCGGGTAGTGCATTTGAAAATGCTAAAGACTACTTTTTTTATCGTAACCAACAGAATAAACTGTTAGCTATTCAATTCGAAGATGCAATCGATCAACTTGAAAACCAAATTACAGACTATGTCTTAAAGGTTTCATCCGGTAAAAGTCTCACTTCTGAGCAAACGGATCAGAATTATCGAATACTTCAAGTGATAGGGGACATAGAGAGAGTTGGAGACCATGCCACTAATCTCGTAGAACTTGCCGATTTTGCTATGGAATCAAAAGTTAAATTTTCAGAGCAAGCCAATGATGATCTCATGAATATGTTCGCCAAAGTTCAAGAGATCTTTACGATGTCCTTAGAAGTATTAAAAACTGATGATATTGCTTTGTCGGAAAAAGTACTAAAATACGATGATATTATTGACGATTTAGAAATAACTTTGCGAAAAAGACATATTGAACGTCTCAGTCAAGGGACTTGTAATGGAAGTTTCGGCGCTACCTACCTCAATATCATTAGTAATTTGGAACGTATAGGCGATCATTCCGTAAATATTGCAAAATACACTCTTTTACATAGGCAAAATTAAATAGAAGGGTTGATTTCAGAGAACTACTCTGGAATCAACCCTTTTCTAATGGAGACGAAATCATGTGTTATTCACTCAACGTTGCGTATTTATGAAGACATTCTAATACGGTAACTTTATGCCATATACTTTGTCCTCTTCACCCATGCTAGTAAAAGGCACAGCATAATTCTTTCCGTCAAAATCTCTGTAGAGAATCTTATCAAAGGAAGCATCTGTCGGGAAGCTGCTCTTTACTACCACTACAGCATCTTCAATGGTATCGGCAACCTTATATAGTTTGTAAGAGGAATTCATATCTGCCTGTGTTTGCAGCCTGACATCGTGGATGGTACCCATTACGGAAAAGTAATACTCCGTATCCGTATTCGGGTAAGCCGGATTGGCAAATTCTATGCCATATTTAAAAGGATATCCACCTTTAGGGGGGTGATTCGGGATGATAACAGAATAATAACGATTATACTCAACACTGTAACCATGAATACTTTCAACTAATGATGATTTTTTCACCCCATTAAAGGGAATCTCAGTGATGATAAGTTCTACACTTGTCTTTGTTGGAGCCTGATTTGAAGAAGGTGTATTCTGTTGAGGTTGATTCTGCCGGGAATTGTTGCCCCCATTCAGTTTAGCCTCAATCTGGGATTGCCAATTACCTGCGTTCTCCAACACAACGAGCTGATCTCTGGAAGGGGTAACTACTTGATAAACCATGGTAGGATTACCTGCACTGTCTAAGGAATTTAGTTCAAGGACCACGTGATTGGCATAAGGGCCGCTGTTTAAGATGGTAACCAAAGCACCTTCCTCAAAATAAGAATCCCCAAACGTCTTAAGATCTACAACACGGGTACGATAGTTATTGACACCATACCCACTACTGCGGGTAAAAGTGTTGTCAGTGGAATAATACACTTTTGTGCCATCGATGGACAAGGTAGGGTAGTGAAGTGTGGCTATTGAATTCGTCCAATCTTCACCGCGGTCTACGGACTGGGCTAGCAACTTCTTTTGACCATTGGTGTATTTCATAGACAAATAATTGACTGGGATTCCTTTAACAACCTCTTTGGATTTATCTTCTTCGATAAGGAGCTTAAATCCATTCCCGCCGGCGTAAGTTGCTACCTCGATCCGTCCATCATCTGCTGGCTTGGAAGCAGTATCATTTCCGGAAGTATCACTTTTATCTGTCTTTATTTCAGTTTTAGATGAATCCGTTTGATTATCTCCTTTAGTTTCTGCATCCTTTTGGGCTTCTGCTTCCAGCTCTGCTTTATTTTCCATGCTTGACTCTTCCTCCGTTTTTTGGCTGGAGGCTTCTTTAGAACAGCCAGCTAAAGATACTACCATTAGAATAATTAAAATAATGGAGAATACTTTTTTCATATAGATTACCTCTCTTAAACTATTTTTTATTTAAATTAAGACTTTGCCCTTTAAGTCTATATACAATTTAGATTCACCATCTACACCTTTGGTAAATTGATAAAAAAGATTTTGGCACCGTCTTTCTCCGCTCTTGATATGGAAAAACTACTCTCTTGAGAGTGGAGTTCTCCATTCGCTGGGTAATAGTAAGGGTAGACTTCATCAGCTTTGATTAACGTTTCTGTTTTTCCTTTGTAGGTTATGTTGAGGCTTCTGAACACCCTGCCTGAGTACAACAGTATGAAAATGATAGAGTAATTCCTTTTTTCAAACTGCATTCTCCCTTTTGAAATTGTTAGCATACACATACTTTTAGCAATTTTGTTACAATTGGAACAAACAATTTAAACCCAATACTAGACAACAATAACCAAAACAACAAATCAAATTAAAGAAAAGAGAGCAGGTTTACCTGCTCCTCGGAAAGATTATTGATGTTTTACCGGCATTAGTCCCAATTTTGGTTAGTCAGACGTTTGTAAGAATCATAGCGAACCTTGGCATATTTTTCTGCACCCTCAAAGAGTTCTTCTGCACTTTCAGGAAAAGTATTCAGCAAGGAAGAGTAACGGACTTCGCCCATGATGAACTCACGGAATGGCGTTGTCGGCTTTTCAGAATCTAGTGTAAATGGATTCTTGCCTTCCTCGATCAGATCTGGATTGAAGTGATAGAGATGCCAGTAACCGGAATCGACCGCTTTCTTGGCTTCTTGTAAACTCATGGTCATTCCTGCCTTTAGGCCATGGCTGATACAGGGCGAGTAAGCAATAATCAAGGAAGGTCCCTTATAAGCTTCGGCTTCCTTAATCACCTTAATCGTTTGAGCCATATTAGCACCTAGAGCAATTTGCGCGACATAAACATATCCATAACTCATAGCCATCATGCCTAAGTCTTTCTTCCGAATCTTTTTACCTGCTGCAGCGAATTTGGCCACCGCTGCTCTAGGAGTGGACTTGGAAGACTGTCCTCCAGTATTGGAATAAACCTCGGTATCCATGACAAAGATATTCACATCGTCACCTGAAGCTAATACGTGGTCTAATCCCCCAAATCCGATATCATAAGCCCAACCGTCTCCACCAAGGATCCACTGAGACTTTTTAATCAGATTATCTTTTAAAGCTATAATTTCTTTGAGGACTTTGTTATCCCCTACGTATCCTTTAAGTTCAGCAAGGATCTTTGCTGACGCTGCTTTAGAAGCCTCTGCATCATCCCAACCCGTAAGCCACTCTTGGAAAGCTTCCTTCAGCTCAGTACTAATCTCCATTTCTAAGGCTTGATTCAGCAAATCAACGAGTTTTTCACGGAGTTGACGAACCCCCAAGTACATACCATAGCCGAACTCTGCGGTGTCTTCAAATAAGGAATTTGCCCAACTCGGTCCTTTACCTTCTTGGTTAGTGGTATAGGGAACCGCTGGAGCACTTCCTCCCCAGATAGAGCTACAGCCGGTCGCATTGGCAATCATCATACGGTCGCCAAAAAGTTGAGTAATCAGTTTGATATAAGGTGTTTCACCGCACCCTGGACATGCCCCGTTGAACTCAAGTAGCGGCTGAGCAAACTGGCTGCCCTTAACAGTAGTCACATCAAAAAGTTTGCTCTTGTTTGTGAGGGTCATCGCAAACTTCCAGTTCTCGGTTTGTTGTTCTATTTGTTCCGCTGCTGGTTTCATGATCAGAGCTTTATCTTTGGCTGGACAAATTTCAGCACAGTTCCCGCACCCAGTGCAATCTAATGCACTCACTTGCATACGGAAATGCAGACCTTCAGCCCCTTTTCCAGCCGCTCTCTTGGTAGTGAATGTCTCCGGAATGTTTTTCTCCTTTTTGTTTAGTTCCTCATCTACCAGCTTTTCCCGTAGTTTGTTGATCTTGAAGTGAGCGCTAACATAATAACTTTCTAATTTCTCAGCCTCGTTCATTAAGAACGGGCGAATGGCTGCGTGCGGGCAAATATAAGAACATTGATTGCATTGGATACATTTATCGATCTGCCACTCTGGTACTGTGACAGCGATGCCACGTTTTTCAAAACAGGCAGTTCCTACTGGGAAAGTTCCATCTTCACGTCCTAGGAACGCGCTCACGGGGAGGCGGTCTCCTTCTAAGGCATTCATCGGGCGAAGAATATTCTTCACAAAGTCTGGTTCTTCAACTGCCGCAGCAGCCTGAGCTTGTGTGTTATCTGCATTTTCCCAATCAGCCGGAATTTCTACCTTAATAAGGGAAGAAACGCCGTGTTCAATTGCTGCTATATTCATATCCACAATGTTTTGTCCCTTATTTCCATAGGTTTTTATGACGGATTCTTTTAGATAATCAACGGCCTCTTCGACAGGAATCACGTTTGCAAGTTTGAAGAAAGCAGCTTGCATGATCATGTTAATTCGTGAACCGAGACCAATTTGACGAGCAATTGATACGGCATCAATAATGTAGAAGTTAACCTTATTTTTTGCAATCGATTGTTTCATAGAAGCCGGAAGTTTTTCTTCCAGTTCATCCACCGTCCACTGACAGTTCAACACAAAGTTGCCACTCTTCTTGACACCTTTTAGGAGGTCATATTGGTAAACATACGATTGATTATGGCAAGCGATATAATTCGCGCTCAAAGTTAAGTAAGGAGACTTGATTGGTTTTTTACCAAAACGAAGATGGGAAACAGTAATGCCTCCGGATTTCTTACTGTCGTATTGGAAATAAGCTTGCGCATAGAGCTTGGTATGATCCCCAATAATCTTAATCGCTTGCTTATTTGCACCGACTGTGCCATCAGCACCGAGCCCCCATAATTTGCAGGAAATAGTCCCTTCAGGAGCAGTTTCGATGATTTCATCTTCGGCTAGCGATTTATAAGTTACATCATCCACTATACCGATAGTAAAGCCATTTATCGGTTCATCCAATTGAAGGTTTTTGTACACTGACAGAACTTGAGAAGGGGTCGTATCTTTAGAACCCAAGCCATAACGACCGCCGACGATCACCGGTCTGATATCGCTTGTGTAAAAAATAGCATTAATGTCCAGATAAAGAGGTTCACCTATGGCACCGGGTTCTTTTGTGCGGTCAAGAACCGCAATTTTCTTAACAGTTTTAGGCAACACTTTAAAGAAGTAATCACTGGAGAACGGACGATACAGATAAACTTTAACTACTCCAACCTTTTCTCCTTTTGCCACGAGATAGTCAATTGTTTCCTCAATCGTGTCACAGATCGAGCCCATTGCAACGATGACATACTCTGCATCTTCTGCACCATAATATTGGAAAGGGTGATATTCCCGACCAGTAAGTTCCTTGTATTCTTGCATAGATTGTTCAACTAAATCAGGAACAGCAGCATAAAAGCGATTAGAAGCTTCACGGCCTTGGAAGTAGATATCCGGGTTTTGAGCAGTTCCGCGCAGAACTGGATGCTCTGGATTCAACGAACGGTCACGAAAGGCTTGCACCGCTTCCATATCTAAGAGCTTTGCAACTTCTTCATACTCTGGTACGTCTATCTTTTGAATTTCATGAGAAGTACGGAATCCGTCAAAGAAATGAAGAAACGGTATACGGGATTTAACCGTTACTAAGTGAGCAATAAAGCCCATGTCCAAAGCTTCTTGTACGTTGTGTGAAGAAAGCTGGGCAAAACCCGTTGATCGTACGGACATAACATCCTGATGATCACCAAAAATTGAGAGTGCATGCGTTGCCAAAGCACGGGCGCTAACATGGAATACGCACGGCAGAAGTTCACCGGCAATTTTATACATGTTTGGGATCATTAAAAGTAACCCTTGCGAAGCAGTATAAGTTGTAGTTAACACTCCTGCCTGAAGTGAACCGTGTACTGCTCCAGCAGCTCCTGCCTCAGATTGCATCTCCACTACCTTAACAGTTTGTCCGAAAATGTTTTTCCTTCCATGAGCAGCCCATTCATCAGCTAATTCAGCCATAGTTGATGAGGGGGTGATTGGAAAAATTGTGGCAACTTCTGTAAATGCGTACGACGCGTGGGCGGCGGCTTCATTTCCATCCATAGTTTTCGTTTTAGACATTATTTATATCCCTCCTAATATGTAATGTTAAATCTAACTTTAAGACTTTTTAAAGGGTGTACCCTCGTTAAGTCCACTTTCACTCCCAGATATTTCTCATACCACAATTATCAGGAGCAATTAATGCAATGCGTAAGATACCTTAAATTCACTATATCTCAAGTTCCCTACGCCAGTTCTTATATATATGCAGAATTTTCAGAATAAGAAGTTCGGCAGAATTATATCCTTTAATTTCCGTACTTAAATCTTGGTATGATATACTTGTTTAATCGGTTATCTTAATTAAATCGCATGCTATCACTCCTATTAAATATTTATTCCTCATAGAGACTAAATCATGATATTCTGTCTTAAACGCATTTGTCATTAAATCCCCCCTTTCATAAAAATTACACTAGTTTAAGCCTTGTAATTTTCTCATAAGCTTCCATATACTTTTGTGCATTTACTTTATAACATTGTTTAAATAACTCGGAACGCTCCTTAAGACCTTCTAGAGTTTAATTCCACAAATACGCTTGTCTTCTTACACTTTTTCAAAGCTGAACCTGTAAGGTAACCTCTTACTATGCATTCCGTTTTGATAATTTCTAATACTTTACCAACACTGATCTGTCCTTCAAAACTTCTTCCTTTCACATTAAACTTATTAAAAAAGGCCAATATTTATAAACTTGAATATTCAAGTTTATAAATATTGGCCTACACTGCAACAAGTATTCCATACCCTTTGCTTGGTCAACCAAACTATTATTTTGGATTATATTCTTTCCTCAATATCACAACTAACTGTTAGAACAATTACTTTTTCCCCAGTCCTTGTGCTTACGTCGGAGTGCATACTCACAATTTCAATATTAACTATATCATTTATTAGTTCTTCCAAGTGATTTCTAGCATTTTCAAACAGAGCTGTTCTCATGCCTTTAATCAATTTTATACCTTGGTCATTATTAGCAAGATTTTGTTCAGCCTGATATAAATACCCATCAATGATAATCACTATGTGGTTTTGGATTATCCTTGTTTTGATGCCCTTAGGACCACGCCCCATATACACCTTCTCAAACTTACTTACTGCATCACTTATTTGTGCCTCAATTTGACCTTTTGTGTATTTTGGAGTATCCATTTCTATCCTCTCCATGTCGTACTATAATAAATTATTTTTATAATAAAGTAAAGCTATAAAAGTACAATGACGATTTTTCTTAGATAACAAAGCTAGATACTTCCAGTATCTGTATATTTTCTCAATTCAAAATACTCACTTTAATTTAGTAAGTATACAATAGAAATTCTTTACTCGTCAATAGCATTTATTTTTTAAATTCGGGACTAATCAATGTCCCTCCTCAATTCCAGCCAAGTTCTTCCCCCAAATTCGGAATAATATTGACCACCGGACGAGGGGATTACCGACCCGAGCACAACTTTAAGGAGCTGCCACAAAATGACGTCTGTAGACATCATTTTGAGACAGCTCCTTTTGACGCTTATTGCTTATCTAGCTGCAATTACGGAACTACTAAAGATAGGGTGACTAATATACTATAAGGCATTTTCTCGAATCATATCGTACAATTCATCTGCACTTTCAGCTTGGACTAATTCATCATCGACTAAGGCGAATGGACCAACAGCACAATCACCGCAGTATCCCAAACATGATTCAACCTCTACACTAACACCATCTTTTTTTAAATTATCTGCCACATATTCAGTCCCAAACTGGAAGTTATTTTCACAAAACTTTACTTGCTTCATTTTACTCACTCCTAGCGGTTTTTGATTCTTTTATTATTTGAATTATTTCGCTGAAAGATACGTTCCCATAGTCTAGGTTCTTAAGTAGAATTTCATTTTCAATGGCACCTTTAAGGCAGGCGAAGATTTTATGTCTCCAATAACCATTGCACCAATTATCCTATCATTATTAAACAAGATCTTTCTATAATTATTTTCCTGCAGTCTGTCCACGACAATATTTGTAGCTTTATCTTCTTTAACTTCCCCCATTGAAAACAGTGATAGTTTAAATGCATTTAACGTTGTTACAGGCACAATATGATCGAAAATTGCGTTTTTACCTGAAATATTGTAACCCGCTACCTTGCCTTGCCCTATGGCTATATTCCATAACCCATAAGGTTTCCTTTTATATTCCGCAACATCTCCTGCTGCATATATATCTTGAAGGTTAGTCTCCATTCTCTCATCGACTAAAATACCATAATTAGTATCGATCTTTGTATTTCCTATAATATCAATATTAGGTTTCGTACCGATAGAATATATAACTGCATCACAATCAATGACTTCACCGCCGACTGTTTTGAAACCTTCCACCTTGTCCCGACCCGAGATTTCAGCTATCTCAGTGTTAAAGAGAATTTCAATTCCACTGGATTCAATTGCTTTTGCTAAAATATCTGATGCTTCCTCATCAAGTTCTTTACGCATAAGCCTTTGGGATCGATTAGAAAGAATAACCTTTTTACCCATTTCTGATAATATCCAAGCAGTTTCTAAACCTTGTATTCCTCCACCAATAATTAATATTTTCTCCACACCTTTTATATAGTCCATAATATTCCAGTCATCAAGCAGTGTTTTTAAGGTATATACCCCTGATGTTTTAATACCGGGTACAGAAGGTTCAATATTATGCGAACCATTAGCAATTAGTAACTTATCATAACCAATTACTTTACCATCAGATAATTGTACGCTTTTTTCCCTTGTGTCTATTGAGACAGCTCCAGTCCCTAAATATAAATTAATTTCATTATCTCTATACCATTCCTTGTTCTGAAGTAATATCTTATCTGCTTCCAGCGAGCTTAACAGGCCTTTTGAGAGCCTAATCCGGTTATAAGGATAAAACTTTTCTTCCCCAATTAGATGTATTTCACTTTGTTTATCAACTTCTCTGATTGATTTAATAGCTGAAAGAGCCGCTATTCCATTTCCAATAATCGCTATCTGTTGTGGCATCTTTTCTCATTCCCTTCAGCAAAATGGTATCCTTTTATCTTCTCCTTTCCTTCCTAAATTTACTCTACCTAAAGTAAACGTGAAGGTTGATCGACAACATAAGCGATGCTCGACAGGACGTCAGACATATTGGAGCGTCTTCTAAAATGGAATTGCACACACAAAATAGCACTTTTATTTCTTTTTGCAAGCTTAAAAGAAATAAGAGTGCCGATTAATATAAACTTATTCCTAGAACGAATTATTTTCTTTCCATTTGGCATATTCTTTTGGCATACAATTCTCACACGGGCGATATCCTGCCGAAATTGCTGTATCTTCGTCTGCGAAAAACACACGATATTTAAAATATTGCCCGTTACGAAGAAAACGAAGTGCTGATGGACAATCTAAGCGACCATATATTTTAAGCTCACGATGACCTCCTAAAGTTCCCTTAGTGTCGCTTATATAGGTGTTACCACTTGCATCAAGAAGGTTAAAAACCTTTATAAAGTTTTTTTCCATGCTAAATCCCCCTTTGTCTTTTCCCTTAATCACTTAAATGCAGTTCATCTGAAGCTTTTCAACGATCCTTTTGAATCGCTTCTCTTCGGCAAAGATGAGAATGCCGGATTATGAACCACTGCATCCGCCATGCTTAAAATCGCTGACAACCTTCTGTACAATTGACGAATATTTTCTTTTTTCATTTGTAGCTTATTGTCCATTAATTCAGCATACTAATGTTAAAATACATATTTTTAATCAATACTATTCTATCCATGATGCAATTTGCAACCACGTTTTTTAGGTCAAAAAGCTTTCATCCACGCTCTTCTAAATTTATAAAACGTTGATAAATGAAACTGAATGAATGGATGTCTTTGTCGTGACTCGACCTTTGGATGCAGCATTACAACATTGAAATTACGCAGCCCAATTTCCCTTCCTCAAACTGTAAGGCCCCTTCAGGTTTGATATATGTACAAATCGAAAAGACCATTGTCTATAAAAACAATGGTCTAGATGATATGCATATTTGGTTGGAGCGACATGATTTGAACATGCGACCTCTACCACCCCAAGGTGACTTAAACGTTTAAAACCCCTTACACATAGTCTATTAAGGAGTTCACAGTTAGTACCACTTAACAAGAAGTACCCATAGGAAAATAGTAAACTGGTTTGACCATTCCGTTTTTTTTAAGTGGTTTACAGTTTTGTAAATAGTTAATTAGTCTGCAACCCTTATATAGCAAGTGGTTTCGATACCTAAAAGTTTACAAATAGAGTAGATAATTATAATTCTCGACAATTACTTCAAGTAAAGCATTTTGACCTTTTCTCGTTAAATCGGACAGCCTAGAGTTAGGGTTTCCTTTCGAAATGGTAGAATTACCAAATAGTATTAAGGACTTACAATTAATGAACCCAGACTTAACTCATCTGATACTCTCCCCACGGAGCAAGGCCTTGAGGTCAGCAAGCCCTACTTTCCACCCATCTGCTAGTTGTAGGGCTGCCCGCTTGACCATTACATATCCCTGAACTACTTTCCACGTAAAACTCACGGCCGGTTCATCAAACGTGTAGTCACACATCCACGGCTTGGGTTTGGTCAGGCGCCCCTCCTTCTCGAACAGGCGTTCCAGAGGAGTCCCCACCCCGGCTTCGATTTTATTGTAGTTAAAAACTTCGGGGCTACCAACCGAGCGTAGAAACTCCCCGTTTTGCATAAGTTCATTGAAAGATAACGTCGGGTCGAACGGGATAAACCCGATTTTAGCCGGCAGGCCCCACTCTTTTAGCTTGAGCAAAACCTCGTGATTTTGCTCGACTGTCGTTCCCTTGCCGTAGCGGTCGAGAATACGTTGAACGCCTGACTCGATCCCCAAGCGAACCTCCACGCACCCGACATCACGCAAAGCCTTGAAAAGATCTTCCTCCACGTTGTCTACCCGGCACTCTATCGAAAATTTGAAATGCAGACCACGCCGCCGCAATTCCTCGATAAAATCCCAGGCCCTCCGAACCCCCACCTCACCGCGACCGAAGAAGTTATCATCCAGAAAATCAAGATGGCTCACGTTGAAGCACCGCTGTAGTTCCTCGATCTCGTCGACAACGTTGCCGGCGCTGCGCGGGCGCCACTTTGGCCCTGGCGATTTAGAATTCATTGCAGCTGGACAGCAAAAGATACAGTGCCCATCGCACCCCCTGGAGGAGATAACCATTGGCAGTCGGCCCCACCTGAGGATATGTGGGAGCGTATCCCGAGCCGGAAAAGGCAGCGCATCGAGATCCTCTATGAGAGGGCGAGGCCCGTTGGCCCGAACCGTGTCGCCTTCCCGATAATGCAAGCCGAGTATCTTAATTAAAGAATCTCCGGAGGGTCTCGGGGTGCCGTACGAGTTAAGGGCCTCTAGTAGCTCTGGCAGCGTTTTCTCGCCCTCCCCCACCATGAGGCTATCCAGGCCTGGAACTAACTCAAGAATCTCAGACTCCATCATCGTGGCGACTGGCCCGCCCGCTGTAATATGTCCCGTGTAGCCCCCACGACGCAGGCGCTCCACCAGGTCGATCACATATGGCATGTTGACTTGGAGCAGACGAAAGCCGACCAGATCTGGTTTTTGGTCCTGAACACATTTGAGCGTTGCGGGCACACCGAGCCGGAAAAGTGACGCATCAAGAATGGTGACCTGGTATCCTAACTGCCTGAGAACGGCAGCCAAGTAACCGAGTCCGAGATTTTCGCTGTGAGGTTCCCAAAGCCGGAGATCCGCAGGTGGGTTGATGAGCATGATTTTTTGGAATGCAACGTGCATAGGTAATCCTCCTTGTTTTATATTGGACCCATATTTGTTTATCTAGCTAGTCGTACCTTCGTCGAACTGATTAGGGTACTCCCTCCCCCAATATTACTCGACATGTGCTTACATGAAGACTAATATAGTGTACTAATTACACATTTATCCTCTATTTCCTTCAATTAGAACAAAAGATTGCCAATTTCTTCATTTCCAGTACATACGTTAGATATAATTCCATTCCACATAGAAGATTTCCATGGTTTTTAAGTCTATATAAAATTTCCACTCGCCATCTGCACCTTCTTTGGGTAATTGGGAGGATTGGGCGTAAAAAAAGCACCGCTTAAACGATGCTTCATTTACCCTAGAAAGCAGAAAAGCCCAGTACTACATAACCAACCGCGATTCCAAAAGAAAAGATTTGTTCAAGCTTAATCCCAGCAATTCTGAATCTATGGAATTGTTATTGTGTTTTTTCCAGTGTCTCCTTGATTACTTGAAATAAGTGATCACTAACAACCGCTGTTCCGCCAAAAACAGTGTAATTGGAACCCTTATAATTACTAAGGAAGCTTCTAAGGGTCTCATCCTTACCTGGCTGTACTAGAAGAATTGGAGCTCCTTTGGCCGCAGCATAAGCGGAACCGGCTAAAGCATCGGGATAATTTCCGCCGTAGGCGAAACACAGCTCATTTATATTCGTACCATAGAGTTTTTCCAATATAATCCTCGATGTATCATACCTGTCTTGACCTGCATAACGTATTACATTTGAGCTGAAGGTTTTGAGCTTGTTTTCTATGTCAGAGCTGATAATCCCAGTTCCACCAACAATAATAATTTTTTGTGGTTTTAGTTTCTGCAGGTAATCTACGACCGTCGGAGGCAATGTATCTATTGGTGTTATTAAAATAGGCGCAGAGTTTGAAGCAGCATAACTCGAAATAGAGAGAGCATCTGGGTAGATTGCATTACTTGCAATAATCACCGTACCACCGACTGGAGGATTTAGGGTTTTTGCCACCTCCACAGCTGTGATATCCTTATTCGAACCATATAAACGTTTAACACTAACGTTAGATATCCCTAGGGTGGACACAGCTGAGACAAATGAATTATCAACTTCACTCGGGTTAGCTATGAGGTAAACATTCCCTCCCTCGTTTATTGAGTTTTTAATGTACTCCAAGGCCTGTTGGGAATCCCTGGCGCTTCGTCCGGCCAATACAATTGGAGCATTTAATTTCTTGCTTAAGACTGAACCTAAGAGAGCATTATACCAATTGTTGCCCGGTGCCACGATTACATTATCTACTCGATTGCCTCGAGCCGCCTCTGCAATTATTCGTGCGGTCTCATAAAGATCGTAACCTGCTAAACGATGTTTACTTACTTCGGGAGTACTTAAAGCATTTATATATACTTTGCCGTTTTTAAGTTCTGCATAAGTTCTTACCTCTGCTTGACCAACCACATCTCTGACAGCTTGTGAAATTTTTCCATCCCATCCGGTAGTCGATAGCATTGTATCAACACCAGGAATAGCTTTTAATGCTTCGCTCACAATAACCCCGACATCTCCATTTGCAAACAAATCATTTACTGTTACAACATCTCCTGCGATTAGTCCCTTTGCTTTTGCAATATATTCAAATTGTGCAAACATACCCTGGTAGATTGCCTTTCCCATCACATCCCGAGCATCATTACTTATAGGATCACCAAGAGGTGATAGATCATTAATGCGCTTTTGCAAACCACGTGCTATATCATCAGTTACTTCATGCATAAGAACCTTAGCATCTTCTGGCAACTTGAAATTACTATTATAAACAACCTCAAGATCTTTTACATTCGGAACTTGTGCCACAAAGGCAACAGCTTTACCATTCAGAGCTCTTTTTGCTGCAACAAATTCCTGACCGCCTGATTTCACTGTAACTGTGAAATTGTCGCGTGTTCCGTACTTAACACCAGTAACTATAACTGTGTTGCTTTCATTTGATGTTATTTTACTATTAACTTTATAAACATAATCCGTACTTTTTAACTTATCAACGGGAATAATCCCATCCTTGTAAGGATCAATATTGCTTAATGTAATATCTGCCATTGCTTTATCAATTACATTTGCAATTCTTTCACCATAGTACTCTGAATAAGGCAGTAAACCTACAATAGCATTGCCTGGTGCCTCACCTAATTTCAGAAGCTTTATTCACTACAAAATCAGCCCAATATTCACTAAATCCATTGTCTCGCATAAGGACTGTTTTTAGGTTTTTGCAGTTGCTGCAGGTAATTTCTTTTGTTTGACATTGTTTCCATATACAAAAGTTCCGCTTGCATCAGTCTGAACATTTGTCATAGTATTTAAATTCACATTCAAAATGGGCAGTACATCTAGTTCGCTTTGTTCCGAGTTATCCATAAATGCCTTGTCTATAACCTCGGATGCATCTTTCACTGCTCCTTTTGTCCAATCCTTGGCGTCATCAGTTGCTCCATCAACCCAGTCCTTGGTATCATCAGCTGCTCCATCGACCCAATCCTTGGCCTTATCAAACCATCCAGCATAGGCTGGAGCTGGAAGTGAGACTACAAGTAATGTGACCAACATCAATATTAAAATCTTTTTCATTATACTAGTTCCTCCGAAACTTATTAAAATTCTAAACTTTAGTTTCATTTAATTGTAAGAATAGTGAATTTCTAAATAATTGCTAAGTCTTTCATATAACTCCATGGAACAACGTTGCATATGTTGGACCAGCCTATTTGGTTCACCGAACCACCTTACATCCTCAAGTAAGGTCATCAACTACAAGATGATTAGCAAAGATAGACATGTTTCACCCCCAACTCAATGCTTAATAATAAGTTGTCTCCGACACTATTGGGGTAATTCCTCCTATTTTCTTTCAAGATTACTCTAATTTGATGAATTTTCAAATTATAATGCTTAATGCTACTTAATTCGAACTCGTCAAATTGTGGTCAGCTTTAGTTTTATTACATTCACCGGAAATTATGGCGCAAAACGGTTGTGGACAACAAGATAATGGGACGATTGGTGGCCCTCGTCAAGTAGTTTCACCTAATTAACTCAACTACTAATTTAGGCCATACACTCTGGAAGATGAGATGTCATATGGTACTATATACCAAATCTCACCTAAACGAGTAGTGTTGGAGGATGTTAGTGTATCGGTTATCCGGAATGCTACACTAGCGAGAGAATAGCTTCATTGGCACATCAATAAATTACGAAATATATGAAGGGGTGGAGTAAAATGTATAATAGATATAACACGCCAATTTCTAACCCATATAATTATCCCTTTCCTCGCAGGGCTGACGCCCCAATGTATCCAGGGAAAATGCTTCCTTTAAGGGACTACGGACCAAACCCTTTTGTAATGAATATCAAAGAGTCTTCACTACAAAATAATAATTTTCGTACCGCATTGTGGACCGGTAGTTATTTACAGCTTACTTTAATGAGCATTAATGTAGGGGATAGCATAGGATTGGAAATGCATCCCGATGTCGATCAGTTTATTCGCATTGAACAAGGACAAGGCCTTGTTATAATGGGAGATAGCAGAGATAGACTTAATTACCAGCAAAGAGTGGGTGATAATTATGTTATTTTTATACCCGCAGGTAAATGGCACAATCTGATAAATACTGGCTGTGTACCTCTTAAATTGTACTCTATCTATGCACCTCCTCAACACCCACACGGCACTGTTCATAAAACAAAAGCGGTTGCTGAAGAACATCACGTATAACTAATAGCGTAAAATTCTTACCAAATATAAAATACCACTGCAGGAGAATTCTTCTGCAGTGGTATTTTATATTTGATGTTACAATCCCAATATAACTTCCAGTTCCTCTTTTACAACTTTCTTTGATTTATGGGGGCATGTGCCAGTATAAAAGAGGCTGTGTACTTGGTCTACGGCTTTAAGTCTCTTTTTCATTGCGATTTTCCATGCCTCACTAATAAACCAGCTCTCCTGGTATATTAGTGAGGCAATTCCTCTGGATCCATTACCTCATATTCATTGAAAAAAAGGAGCTGAAAGAACTATTTTCAGCTCCCTTTTTATGATTAGCAAATGAGATTTCGCCTTACCTTCGGCAGTGTCGAGTAACATTGACCGCTCTACATTTGATAATTAAATGCCCGTTATACTTTTGGAGGTGTTCCTTCAGCGTTTGATACAACCGCATCGATCTGGACTAAAGCATCTTTAGGTAAAGCTGATACGCCAACAGTTCTTCGTGCAGGAACACCGCTTGGGAAGAATGTTGTGTAAACTTCGTCTACAGCATCAATATCTGCGATATTTTTAAGGAAGATATTAACTTTAACCACATCGTCCATAACGTGGTCAACACTTTCCACAATTGCCTTGATATTTTTCAAGCACTGTCCAGCCTGCTCTTTTATGCCACCAGCTACCATTTCACCAGTTTTTGGATCTAAAGGTAATTGAGCTGTAATATTATTGTAATGAGAAAAAGCTACAGTTTGTGTAGATAGAGAACTTTTTGGTGCATTTTCCGTATTGTTTGCTTCTATGATGAGTCCATGCCTGTCTTCAACAGCTTGTGGGGGGGTACCATCTCCGTGTGACACCACTGCTTCAATTTGTACCAAAGCATCCATAGGTAAAGCTGAAGCTGCAACTGTTGTCCGTGCAGGGACATAGGCTGCGGCCCTGGCGATAGCCGAGTCTGGGAAAAATGTTGTGTAAACTTCGTTTACGGCTTCAATATCCGAGAGGTTTTTGAGGAAGATATTAATTTTAACAATATCGTCAAAAGGAACGTCGATACTTTCTAAAATTGCCTTGATATTCTTTAAGCACTGTCCAGCCTGCTCTTTTACGCCACCGGCTACAACTCTGCCAGACTTTGGATCGATAGGTAATTGAGCTGTAATATTATTGTAATGAGAAAAAGCTACAACTTGCGTAGATAGAGGACATGTTGGCGCATTTGCCGTGTTATTTGTAAGCTTTATGAGGTCGCCTGCTTGTGGTGCGTTTGGAATTGTACCTTCAGCGTTTGAAACAAGTGCTTCAATTTGCACCAAAGCATCCATAGGCAAAGCTGCAACTGCGACATTCGTCCGTGTAGGAACATAGCCTGGGAAGAATGTTTTATAAACTTCGTCTACAGCATCAATATCTTTGATATTCTTAACGAATACAGTGATTCTAACAACATCGCTCATAACATGGTCGATGCTTTCTACAATTGCTTTGATATTTTTAAAACACTGTTCAGCCTGCTCTTTTACACCACCAGTTACCACCTTTCCGGATTTTGGATCGATAGGTAATTGAGCTGAAAGATTATTGTAATGAGAGAAAGCTACAGTTTGTGAATATGGACCGATACCTTTTGGAGCATTTTCCGTATTTCTTGCTAATACTGCGTTATAGTTGCTCATGATAGTATTCCCCTTTATGCTAGATTTTCTAATAATTATATTTGTGTATATTTTTTTACATCGCCTTGCCAATATCATATACTACAGACTTATCCATCAAAACATACGCCTTACATTACTGATCCTAACTGTATTAGTGTACTTATTTATCAATAAATATGTATAAATGAATTGGTATTATTTTGCTTTCCTAAAAATGTGCTGATATTTATGTTGCTTTTAATGTGACCCCTTGGTACAGCGAGACAAAGCAAGTTTCAATACGATTTTAGGGCATACATTTTACGCTTAAAGGTGCTATTAGGTTAACTGTACTCCCTGTCATAACGAATATAGGGGATACCATAGTTACAAGTTCCCAACCTTCGTTGCCGAGTTTATTAAACTGTGCATCAGATTCTCCATCAAATTCAAACTTTGATTTAAACAACCCCTTTCCATCAAAAGCAACAGTTTTGTATTCCCATCTATCCATTTTTAATTCCTCCAATTCGAAATATCTTCATCTGAAAATGTTGACCTTAATTCCTTAAAAAAACAGGCCAAAAAATGTACTTTTTTAGCCCGTTTTTTTTGCTCGCAAACACTAAATATAGTTATTTAGAGTGCCCTTATTTGCTTTTTTAACCACTATTTGTCATCAGAACTATACATTCCACGGCATTCCTTTGGATTTACCTCAGAGACAGGGCACGCAGTAACGCCAATCTCAACTTCTGTCAACAAGTTTGGCAAGATGCCACCTCGACGGTAGCTTCGCAGGCCAAATTTTATTAAAAAAAGCGCCAAATCAAGTTGAGGCGCTTTAAAATATATATGTTAATTACCAAATGCTTTTATGGCAGAATGTTTGTTGAATGCAAAAAAGCCACAGTATAGTTTATAATCCTTAAATTATTTTAAACAGCATTTTAATTCTGTTGAATTAATTAATTAACCTCTACCAGTATATAAGCTGGAATCTGAAATCCGCATTGGTACAAACGAAAATGCAAT
The DNA here is from genome assembly GCF_014237355.1 of Desulfosporosinus sp. Taxonomy (NCBI): domain Bacteria; kingdom Bacillati; phylum Bacillota; class Clostridia; order Eubacteriales; family Desulfitobacteriaceae; genus Desulfosporosinus; species Desulfosporosinus sp. The sequence goes on along the minus strand of NZ_JABZFS010000059.1, from coordinate 3,761 downwards.
GGGACATTTTCCCGTTTTGTTCGAGTAAGATGTTTTTTACAATAACACTTCAATTGTGAACCATCCAATCATTCCTAATTGAATAAATACTTTAGCTATTGTACTGTTCAGAAATCCAATTATTGTTCCGACGGCTACTTTCACAGACTCTGTAGCAGTCTTTTTCTGAGAAATTTCAATAAGAAAGACTGCAATAAATGGTACAAGGATTAGTCCGAATGGAGGGAAGATAAAAGAACCAACAATGGTTGCTATTACCGCTACTCGCTCTCCCCATTTACTCCCTCCACTTTTTTTAACAAAGTGACTGTTCGCTATAAAATCAACAAAAAACATCAAAACCGTTAGTATAATCATAGATATCCAAAAGAACAAAGACAATGTCCCTGGATTAACTAAAAACTGATAGATTAAGAAGCCTCCCCAGATTACCAATACCGATGGAATGATTGGAAATATTAATCCAACAAAACTTAATACAAATAAGGAAATAATTAAAATCCAATAAATAAAGTCCAACTAAAACCCACCTTTAACAAAAATTAATCTATTATATACGGGATGCTATACCAATTATTCTAGAGACCTAACTTTTCAATTTGATCCATCAACCGCGTCACATCATTAATGAGCTGAAATAGTTGTGAGTTTTCAATCTTCTCTATAATGAGTTCTCCATTTACAGTTGCTTCGTTAATCGCCGTTTCTATCTCATTATTCTTCTCAATTATCTTTTGATGAATATCCTTTGCCAGAGCAGGAGTCTCAATTTGGTTGAATGCTGCGATCTCTTCTTTTAATACTGTCAACTCAACTTCTAATTCCTTTTTAAGGTCAGCGTTAGTTGCTGCCTCTTTTATCATCTGCGGAGCTTCTTCCGAAAAATTTCTTAACGTTTCAATATGTTTAGTCGCCTTGTCTACATAGTATATTGTTTGATTAACACCATCTAAAAGAGAACAACCGCTCACTAAACCTGTTGCTAAAATTAAGAATACCATAAACATTTTTCTCATATCCCATTACCCTCTCCTTACACCTTTATTTAATTTAAGTTTCAACTTCTTCATAAATTCAAATGTTAATAAGAAAATCATTATCAGTGTAAGAATTTATCAAGGTGACGAGATCTTTTTTAAAGTTCGGTGATTCAAATAAAAAACCTTTCAACTCAATTGAACCCCGCAGATAAACATCAAAAGTCATTAATGATCACTCCCTTTTTTTTCTTACTTACCCTGCGTGAGCAAATTGAAATTTCCTTAATCCCAATTAAATCATACCATATGTGGTAAAATAACTCATTGTTGTTATTCAATCAAATTCAGTTGTTTTCGGCCTTTTTCTAATGACTACTGTATGTAGTTAAACTTCTATTTTCTCAGCCTAACATATTATTTCTTTGATTTCATCTACAAACTTTGAAGAACTGCCATATATGTCCTGTCAAGGTATTTTACTTGTCAAGCATGAAAGTCCTACGCATATCGACGTAAAATAGATATATTATAAGCACTACTTGTCTGCTCATATTACAAAACCTCATAAATCCTCCACGTCTCGCTTATATCAAAGCCTTCACTCAAAGCCAGTTTTGTACTTTTTAACGATTCCTCAAACCTTTTACGATTCCTATACTTTTTAACGAAAGGTAAGGTTTCTGCCCAAGGGGGGTGCATCTGATCTGGTTGATAGTCATTTGGATTGGGAACTTGTGGACATTTATGCTGACGTGCGTTCTGGAAAAAACACCTCTGGACGCCCAAGGTTCCAGAGAATGCTGGAAGACTGCCGGAATCATAAAATTGAAATGATAATCACGAAATCAATTAGCCGGTTTGGCAGGAACACAGTAGAAACCATTTATGCAATAAATGAGCTACGCGCTCTTTTAGTTGACATATACTTTGAAAACGATAATATTCACACCAAGGGATCTCAGAATGATTTTATAATTTCCATTCTAGAAGCCTATGCACAAGCCGAAAGCCAGGCTCGGAGTGAGAACATAAAATGGGGTATCGCCAAGGGTTTTAAGGACGGAAGCTCGAAACTGTATAACAGAAAGTGTTTCGGTTACCGTCATAATCAGGAAGGCGAACTGATCATCGACGAGGAGGAAGCTCTCATCGTTCAAAAAATCTTTGACCTATACTTAAACGGATACAGTGTGATTGCTATTATTTGTGAGCTTGAGACACTAGAGATTAAATCGCCTACCGGCAAAGATAGATGGAGCAAAAGAGCAATAGAAAATATGCTTATCAATGAGAAATACATAGGCAATGTCTTAGTTGGTAAAACATATTCTAACGAATTCCCGAACAATAAGCGCTTGGTAAACAAAAACGAAAGCGATAAATATTTAGCCGAAGACTGCCATCCCGCTATTATTTCAAAGGAGAAGTTTGATCGCGTTCAAGCTGAAAAGGCACGTCGAAGTAATATTGAAATTGATCCCGACGGCGTAAAACGAAAAAGTACTCATTATAGTATGAAAAAGGGTTAACAATCTTGCATAAGTTGAACCATCTGCTTGAATGTGTACCTTGTTATATTTCCCCGAAGTAGGATAATCATCTCATGTCATCCAAAATATAGGTATATACTTAAATTATACTCGCAATAGGTATCTACCCCCTTAAAGAGCCTGAGCTAAAAGGTACTACAGAGAAAATTAAAATGACCTCTCACCAAGTGTGAAGAGGTCATTTTAAAGTGTATATAATCCCGCAAAGTTCCTCCTGACTAAACTAAACCACTGATTAACCAAGTTTCACCTACTTCATTCAAATAGACGTGTGCCCCAGCCAAACACCCTTTCTTAAGATTTAATGGTCCATTTAATAAACGGAACGTCTTAAGTGTAAAGAACTCGACCGAAAACTTTTGAACTACTTAACAACCGACTAACTGACCTAACCGACTAACCGACCTAACCGACTAACCGAACTAACTGACTAACCGAACTAACTGATCTAACCGAACTAACTGACTAACCGAACTAACTGAACCTAACTGACTAACTAAACTAACAGACCACTGAACTAAACCGACTAACTACCTAAACCGACCAACTGAACTAACCTGGATTCGAAAACTGGATTTTGGTATTCGAGAACTGAGGTAAACAGATTGGAGGAACTTTGCGGGAAAATTAGCGGAAAAACAACAAAAGCCATCCTGAAGGGTGGCTTAAATCCAATCGGCAACATTAACACTGATCTTTCCAACTTTGCCGCGGATTGATTACCAGCCCTCGTTAGTAGAAAAGTAAATGATTTAATGTATAAGATTTTTATTTAACTTCGTTTTCTTGCTTTGATATTACCATGTATCCTCCTACTCTGTCAATATAGTCTTTAGAGTTTATTAATAACTGTAGGATGAAGAAGATATCTTAAGCCTCAATGGAATTATTAGTCCTGTCTGGTTATAACAAATCCACCGAAAGAGCGGTAGGTGGAACCCGTTTTTTACCAAAGGCTTCTATAACACATAAATTTGTTGCATAATATTCTACGAATGCGTCACAGTGTTCTCCGTCAATTATACCATAACATTATCTGAGGGTATTATGGCTTGTAGATACAAAAAGGGCTCAGCTCTTGCTGATACCCTATGGTACCAAGGCTTCCGCTAATTCTTATTTTACGACGTATTATGTGAATATAAAAGCTTACCGGACCCTGAGTTGCCAAAAGGCCACGGCGCTGGCTGCAGCAACGTTCAGAGAGTCCACGTTATGGGACATGGGGATG
>NZ_JABZFS010000037.1:0-43028 GCF_014237355.1 Desulfosporosinus sp. | reverse complement strand
GGATAGATTGATCTACAAATGTGAGATTTTCAACATGACTGGAGAAGGATACCGACTTAAATACAGAAAATCTATTTTGTAATACCCCTATAGATCTAAGAGATGGAGGCGGTCAAAAACCGATCAATTTGTGGCCAAAAAACGATCATTTTACTTGACCGCTTACAACTGTGGAACTTTCTCAACTAAATTAGAATGAGCAGGTTTATTTGTTTACGCCATTAATGAACGACTAGCTAGAGTAATAGTGTAACAAAAATAGGACATGTAAAATAAAGTATATTAATACAAATGACGCCACGCCAAATCATTAACCGTAGTGATTATTCTAAATGAGCATAGTTGACACTTTTTTATAAATTAAAATAAGGTAAGGAGACTAGGCTATGGCTTTATTAACTACCGGATTAATCGAAAACACACCAGTTGGAGGTGTAAGACCAACATCCACATTCACGGTAAAAATCACAAATGACGACACAATTGCTGCGACCATTCAAATTGAAGGGTTTTTCGTGACAGGGACGACGAAGACACTATATGTTTCGGAGCTGTTTGTTATGGCTCCAGGGGAGGTAGCAGAAAGAATCTATTTCGCCCAGTTTGATGAATTTGATTTTCAATTTATAACCAGCTCTGATGCTATAGAGATCTCCGCCTGGGGAAAAGATGCTGCAGGAAATTTAGTAGCGGCTCATCGCTTGGTGCCTGCAGAACTTGATCCAATAGGGCCCAGTGGAATCACAGGAGCAACAGGAGCAACAGGGGCCACAGGAGCAACAGGGGCCACAGGAGCAACAGGAGCAACAGGGACAACAGGAGCAACAGGGGCCACAGGAGCAACAGGAGCAACTGGAGCGACGATTCCTACCGCGGTTAACCTAATATACGTAGCCAACAATACTAGTAACAATGTCTCGGTCGTTGACGGGAGTATCAATAGCGTAATAGCCACTGTTCCGGTAGGTTCTGCCCCATTCGGAGTAGGTGTAAATCCAACAACGAACCGAATTTACGTGGCTAACAATGGTACGAACAATGTCTCGGTTATTGATGGGGGAACTAATAGCGTAATAGCCACTGTTCCGGTAGGTTCTACCCCATTCGAAGTAGGTGTAAATCCGGTAACTAACCGAATTTACGTGACAAACGTTTCCGGTAGTGTCTCTGTCATTGATGGAGTTACCAATACCGTAGTGGCTACTGTTACGTTAGGGACTAGCCCGAGAGACGTAGGTGTAAATCCAACAACGAATCGAATTTACGTGGCAAACCCTAATATTAATAATGTGTCAGTCATCGACGGGGGTACCAATAGCATCATAGCCACGGTTACAGTAGGTGTTAACCCAGTAGGGGTTGGAGTGGATCCCTTAAGGAACGGGATTTATGTATCAAACCAAGGTAGTGCCAATGTCTCGGTCATTGATGGACCTTCTAATAGTGTCATTGCCACTGTTCCAGTAGGTTCTTTGCCGCAACTTGTAGGCATAAATCCAACAACGAACCGAATTTACGTGGCTAACAATGGTACGAACAATGTCTCGGTTATTGACGGGGGAACTAATAGCGTAATAGCCACTGTTCCGGTAGGTTCTGCCCCAGTCGGAGTAGGTGTGGATTTTTTAACGAACGAAATTTATGTATCAAATCAAAATAGTAACAATGTTTCTGTTATTAGTGGTCTTTCCAATGCAGTCATAGCGACCGTTACGGTAGGGACTAGTCCGAGAGGTGTAGGTGTAAATCCTTAGGAGCGTAATTTAATTGGTAACGAGACACAGTCTTGGTCATTACCGGAAATGGGACAGCAGCTCAGCCTTCTGCATTGTAGTTACTGCCCTTTTTATAATCACGTTATAAGTTGATAATGAAGCTTATGCAATATAGATGTAAATGAAATCCTGAGAGGTGACCAAATGATTACCATCACTTTATGTATGATTGTGAAAAACGAAGAGGATACCCTTCAGCGATGCTTACAATCGGTTTGTGACGTCGTGGAGGAAATATAATTGTGGATACGGGATCGACAGACCGAACCAAGGAAGTCGCTGGCAAGTGGACCACACACGTCCTCGACTTTGCTTGGATTGACGATTTTGCGGCTGCGCGGAACTTCTCCTTCGCCAAGGCCACTATGGATTACATCCTGTGGTTTGATGCCGATGATGTCATGTTGCCCGAAGACCGCCAGAAACTAACCTATTTGAAGCAATACATGTCTCCTGAGTTGGATGCTGTATCCATGCGGTATCACTGTGACTTTGATGACTACGGTAATGTTACGTTGAATGTTCGGCGTACAAGACTGGTGAAACGAGCAAGAAACTATCAGTGGAAAGGTGCCGTCCATGAAGATCTAGCGATCAAAGACGGAACATTTTATGACAGCGATATCGTAGTGACACATAGGAAAAACCATGGTTCTTCCGATCCTGACCGAAATTTGAAAATTTACGAAAACCTTTTGGCCCAAGGCAAGGATCTCACTCCACAAGATACGCTGCACTACGCAATGGAACTCTATCAGCATCGGTCGTATCTAAAAGCTACAGAGCTATATCTTCAATTTATGGACATGGAGGATATTTCGACGGAAGACCGTATCTATGTGTGCAGTAAACTGGCAGATTGTTATTATCACCTTGGGGTCGAACAAAAGAACGGGAGTATATCTTCAAGTCTATGGAATATGATACTCCTCGTTCGGAGTTTTGTTGTCGGTTAGGCTATTATTTTCTGGAAAAAGGAAAATTTTCTCAAGCTGCGTTCTGGTACAAACTCGCCACCGAGTTACCTGCGCCGAACAACCTATGGGCCATCCAGAACCACGCCAGTCGCACGTGGTTGCCTCATTTGCAGCTTGGTCTTTGCTATTACCAGATGGGGGAATACGAACTATCTTACCGTCACAATAAGATCGCTCAGACTTATCGATCCAATGACCAAAACATCATCAACAACGTGAACCTCCTCAAGGAGTTATTGAAGATAAATGATCTTTGAGATTGTATTATTTCTTAGACTACAAGCCATGTGATTTAGAAGTAGCTTAATTGTCTTTAGATCATAATTTGCAATAGTTCCCTAAAAATCACTTTTACTTTGAGGGCGAATGAAAATATAGCTCTTTTAGCGTGACAGGGCACGTTGGTGTAACTTCATTGTAAGTTTATTTTGCTGAATATGTCCAAAACAACAAGGCCTCTGGAGTAAGATAGTCCAGAGGCCTTTATTTAGGTTAAAACAACAGTACCCACATAAAGGTTCAATTTAAAATTCCATGAGGACCGCCTCCTGCCGGCAGGGTTGCAATGATAGCATTAATAGCCGTATCGAGCACCGTAACGGTATTATTAGTAAGATTCGTCACAAAAGCTCGTGAACCATCGGGGGTAATCGCAATTCCAAATGGAGAGCTTAGTATTAACAGATCTGCAAGGAGAGTTTCTGAAAAAATTACCATACAAGGGATTTGTTATCATACTGGCTATACGTTTAGTTCGCGCCTAACAAATAATAAATACTAACCAGCAACATCGTTATGAATACTAGAGCTACTATTGGAGCAATCCATGGAAACACGAAGTTCCTAGGATAACATTCAACTGTGCCATCAGGGTAATAGGTGCATACTTCATCTGGATAATAACAAGTAAGGGTGCCATCTATTTCGTTAGAAAAGCAATAAACATACATAGTGACCCATCCTTTTTATAGTTTGAGTGAGTTTCCCTTAATATATTGTATGCCCTTGTCCATTAAACAGTTAATCACACGACTAAAGAGGAGAAGTGATTTCTAGATATTCAGGAGATATGGAACAAATATGAATTACTATCTCAGTTGCGCGTCGAGATTCCACCTGGTCTCGTTAAACGGTGGACAAAAATAGTTAACGAAAACAATTACGCCCTAGCGGCCTAAGTGCTGCTAGCATTCTGCCTTCAGAACCTACGATGAAGGGTCAGAGTGTCAATTAAGTAGGACGCTCAATGTCAATGCTCGGAGACATTAGCTAAGTCGAGCTAGCCTGAACTGAATCCTGGCCTTTAGGAGTCAAGACTGGCGAAGCTTAAATTAAAGGACACACGCGTAGACGCTTTTGTGGTCGCTCTTCGATACAGGGGTGCAATTCCCCTCGCCTCCACCAGGAAAGCAAATAGGCATTCGTCTAGCGCCTAAAACCATTGAACGCTTAAAGAATAAAATCCGGGAATTAACCCAACGAAATTACCCGATTCCTTTAGAAGAAAGGGTTAAGCAATTGTCACGATATCTGATGGGGTGGATAGGCTATTATGCTCTAGCCAATGCTAAGAATATCCTGGCAACAATAGACGAATGGATACGCCATCGCCTGAGAATGTGTGTGTGGAAACAATGGAAACGGGTTAAGACAAGAATACGAAAGTTTTGGGCGCATGGTGCGCCGGAATGGATGGCCCTTGCCTATTAAAATACAAGAAAAGGCCCATGGTCTGCATCTTTACTTTTGAATTCCGTCCTAACCAAGGACTACTGGCAAAAGCTCGGATTAATCAGCCTCATGGACCGATATCTTGAAGTTCGCAACATTTGATGAACCGCCGTATACCGAACGGTACGTACGGTGGTGTGAGAAGACGGCGGAGAAACTCCGCCTCTTACTCGATTTGAGGAAGATTGAGCATCGTTTAAGGCGGTGCTTTTTCTACTTTTGCACCCTTATCGTTAAAAGATGCACCCCCCTGGAGGGAGAATTATACCTTTCGTTAAAAGGTATAGGCATCGTTAAAAGGTTTGAGGAATCGTAAACGCGGGGGTTGTTTTGATTTTTTTTGGAAATAAAATCTCTTAATCAAAGGTAGAAAAAGGGATTTGGAAAAATATCATAGAAATGTAATAAAAATTAATTAATTAGAGGTGATTACACAAAGTTTATAATTGTATATTTGGAGAGGAGAACGTTATGAATACACTTTTTATAGTTTTGGCCTTTATCAATCTTGCCACCTGGATACTTATGGGCTCAATGTTCTTTAGTTATTTGAATCCAAAACCAATTTTTAGTGGTAATAGTTGTTCCGAAAAAGGTATCATTTATCCTTCCTTATCTGTGGTAATCCCAGCTTGTAATGAAGAAGAGTCAATCGGAAAGGCGATTAGTCAATTACTCAACCAAGATTATCCTAGTTTTGAAGTGATTGTCGTTAATGATCGTTCTACAGATCGCACAAGAGTGATTCTTGATGAACTTAAGATTATATATCCACAATTGAAAGTTGTAAATATTTCAGATTTACCCCCCAATTGGTTAGGTAAAAACCATGCTGTTTATCAAGGAGTAAAAGAGGCAACAGGTGAGTGGCTACTTTTTACAGATGCCGATGTTATGTTCTCCCCTGGAAGTCTAAAGAAAACCGTAAAGTACTCGATGGAAAACAAGCTTGATCACTTAACAATCACTCCTGATATAACCTACAAAGGTTTTTTCTACGGCGGTTTTATCTCCTTTTTTGTTATGGTTGTTACTGGTTTTTACCTAATTAGTAAGAGCGCTGGAATCGGTGCTTTTAACCTAATAAAAAGATCTACATATCAAGAAATTGGCGGTTACGAGAGAATAGCAATGCAACCTGTTGATGACGTTTCTTTAGGTAAATTAGTTGTGATGAAGGGATACAAACAGGGTTTCGGGTTTAGTAAAGGCTTAATATCAGTAAAATTATTTGATAACCTAGGTGCCATGCTAAAAGGTATTGAGAAAAATCAATTTGCAAGTACTAATTATAAAGTTCTGCCCACTTTAGCATATTGTTGGTTCATCCTTTTTCTCCATGTTTATCCATACGCGGGAATGTTCCTTGGATCCGAATGGGCGAGAGCAATGTGTGGGTTTTCCATCATTATATTAGCAGCTATTTATTATCATTTGAAGAAGTACACCGTTGTGTCATTAAGGTATGTTTTAATTCATCCTTTATCAGCGATACTGTACTTTTGGGCGGTATTAAACTCGATGGTCAAGATTCTAAGTAGGGGCGGTCTCAAATGGCGGGGGACAGTTTATTCTTTAGAAGAGCTGAAGAAACATACTATTTAAGGGAAAGTAATAAGTATCCAAATATCAAATACATTAAAAGAGTATAAATTGAACTAGGTATTATCCTCAGGAGTGTTTTCACTGTCTTATTCAAAGATAGAGGCTAAATAGAGGGAGGGGTAAGACTATGAATGTTTTTTTCGGTATTGTCCTTAATTTCTGTCTTTTTGGGAGTAAGTACAGCCGTGCTTTTACTCAGATATTTGAAAAAGATGCCGATATTTCGTGAAATCATTGGTTCAAATGATGGGACAATATATCCACCTTTATCTGTAATAATTCCAGCCTGTAATGAGGAAAAATCTATTGGAGAAGCAGTTCGACGGCTGATGAATTATTATCCTCATTTAGAGGTAATTGTGGTGATTGACCGATCAACTGATAACACTGCGCTACTTTTGGAGAAATTGAAAGTTGAGTATCCACAGCTAAAAGTTGTAACTATTTCTGATTTGCCTCCTAACTGGTTAGGTAAAAACCATGCTGTTTATCGGGGTGAGAAAGAAGCGACAGGCGAGTGGTTGCTCTTTACAGATGCTGATGTTATGTTCTCCTCTAGCAGCTTAAAGGTAACCATTAGGTATGCGATGGAAAAAAACCTTGATCATCTAGCAATTGTGCCTGATTTATACTATGGAAGTGTTCTCCACCGTGCTTTTCTAGCTTACTTTAGCCTTGCGTTTATCTCAGTTGCAATGATTACTAACAAGGTTGGAGTAGGTGCATTTAACTTAGTGAAAAAATCTGTCTACCAAGCAATTGGTGGATACGAAGCAATACCCATGCAGGTAATTGATGACATGTCATTAGGAACCTCAGTGGTAGATAAGGGATACAAATAGGGTTACGGTGTGTCGGGCAAAGGCTTTATTACTGTAAAATGGTATGATAACCTATTTACCATGCTCAAAGGCCTTGAAAAGAATCAGTTCGCAGTTGCAAAATATAGTGAATTCGGAATAGCGCTCTTATGGTTATATGCACTAATAGTAGGAGTGTACCCATTCGTGGGTTTATTTTTAGGGCCAATTTGGGCAAGAGCCCTATGTGGTATTACTGTCCTCAGTTTGTTTGCAACCTATAATTACTTGTCCAAACTCTTCTATATCTCACCTAGTTTTTTTCTAATTCACCCCATATCAGCGTTACTTTGCATTGGAGCAGGAATAAACTCTGTCGTTAAGACTCTAAGCCATGGTGGTACCGAATGGCGAGGAACCTTCTATCCCTTAGAAGTATTAAAGAAACGGATATAGTGAACGAGTTTTACTAGATTCTAATCGAGGGAGAAAAAATATGAATGTTCTTCTTTTGACAATTGCTTCGATTTTGGCATTATACGGGGTAATCTCAGTCGTGTTATGGCTCAGATATATGAAAACGATACGTCTTTTTGAGGTAACTGATTGTTTGAATGAAGAAGCAATTTATCCTACACTATCGGTGATAGTTCCAGCCTGTAATGAAGAGGAATGTATTGAACTGACAGTTAGACAGTTAATCACTCAAGATTACCCAAATTTAGAGGTGGTTATTGTGAATGACCGCTCAACCGATAACACTGGGGCAATTTTAGAGAAGCTTGTGGTTGAATTCCCGCAACTTAAGGTGGTAACTATTTATGATTTGCCTTCAAATTGGTTAGGCAAAAACCATGCTATCGACCAAGGCGTGAAACATACTACGGGAGAGTGGTTGCTTCTTACCGATGCAGATGTAATGTTTTCACCGAGAAGTTTGAAAAAAACGGTTAGTTATGCATTAGAACGTTCGCTGGACCACCTAACAATCGTTCCAGATGTTTTTTACGGAGATATTTTCTACCGCGCTTTTCTAGCATATTTTGGGTTAACATTTTTCAGTATCGCAATGGTTACCCGTAAGGTGGGATTGGGTGCATTTAACTTAGTAAAAACATCCGTATATCAGGAAATTGGCGGGTATGAAGCGATTGCTTTACATCCTCTTGATGACATGTCGTTTGGGAAGCAAGTTGTTGAGAAGGGATATAAACAAGGTTTAGCATGTTCAGGCAAAGGTTTTATCATGGTGAAATGGTATGAGAACCTTTTTGATATTCTTAGGGGCTTTGAAAAAAACCAATTTTCATCTATGAACTATAGGGTATCAGCCGTAGTAGGTTTATGCATCTATAGCTTGATTACTAATGTTTATCCTTTTGCTGGTCTGTTCTTTGGCCCACTATCGGCGAGGGTTCTATGTGGGATATCTGTCCTCAGTTTGTTTGTTGCCTATAATCACTTATCAAAGCTCATGGATATTTCCCGTGGGTATTTTTTACTTCATCCATTATCTGCGTTGTTGTTTCTTGGAGCAATGCTAAACTCAATGGTGAAGATTATTAACCGAGGCGGTATCAAATGGCGAGGAACCTTTTATCCCTTAGAAGTATTGAAGAAACGGATATGAACGAGTTTTACTAGATTCTAATACAATAATCAAGGCATAAGCCCTCTTGGAATAAGCATTGGGAGCGCAAATTTTTACCTGATCACCTTCACGAAGTAAAGCTAGAGATCCTTCAGGCCTATTGTAAAGACTGCCATGAGACGATTAGTTATTGGACGGAATTTGTGCTGAATGGCATCAGAAAGGGGTTAAACCCCTCGTAATCATTGATGAAAGCCAAGAGCTAGATGTACCGATGTTAAGCGAACTCCGTTTAGTTCTTAACTACCAAACCGATTCGTTTTCTCCCTTCACGATAATACTTGCTGGTAAGCCCAAACTCACGGAAACCCTGTGTTCACAGGTGTGTGTATTCGGCAAAGGATTACCATTCACTACCGCCTATCATTGCTCAACAAACATGGATCCAATCATTGAGTCAACTTATATTAGGGAAGTCACCAAAGACATTTTGGATTTTATCGCGGCATTTGGAAGTTTTTTAATTTGGAATGGATTTTTAGGAGCAATCTTTGTTATCATTGTAGTTCGAAAACAAGGTGGAAGTTATTTAGGAAGAGCTGGGCTATGGCCTAATAATCTGGTTTTTTCTCTTAATCATTAGAACCTTACCACATAGAAACGTTAGATACGGTCTCTTCGCTAACTGTCTTTTCAAATTTGGATCAGTATTACAATATACGGAATTGTCTTAGGTTGGATTACAAAAAGGTGGGATGCTTATGAGCAAAATTGATCTAATAACATAGACTAACTATCATGACAAGCTTGTACATCCAGGCAAAACAATCTCGAATACAATATTTGCCATTCGTTTCAAAGTCCAATTTATCTATTTACTAAACTCTATCAGTTAAAAGGACAAGTTCTTATAGACCAAATTAACTTCTAAATCTCGAGGTTTTACAAAAACCTTCGCTAAAAACCTAATTAGCAAATCCTCATTATAATATCTCGAACTTCCAGTTATTCTTAAACCCACAGTGACACTAGTTCTAAGAAAGGCAGCATTCGGTTGATAGTGCCAATACAGCTTGAAAGTAATATCTGTGCTACGCTACATAGGACGTATTAGTCTAAACCTGACGAACTATCGCTCCAACAACAAGCGTGAACCAGAAAGTCGCTTTTGGATTAGCCTTGATAAAAAGGATATTTTCTCAATATCTAAATTACTATGGCTAAGGGAATGGCAAGAAGTCAGAAAGGAATTACTCTCTAATCGTGATGAGAATGCGAATCTTGACGTATACGACCAAGCAGAAGAAATACTTAAAAACAGAGGATTTTACTATTTGGGCGATGTCGAAAATTATCTTCAAGAGTATTTATCTATCCCATTTGACGAGGCGCTTCAATCAAGCAATATGATTATCAAGGGACTTGCGATGATTGATCGCAGATTAGGTAAAAGACGATTAGTAAATATAAAATTACCTCCTGATGAATTTGACTTTGTAGTAAGAATGTACAAGATTCCATGTACGTCTGAAGGAATAGAGCCGCGAAATCTAAATGCCAAAAGATTTGAGACCATAAATTCAAAATGAATTTCTATGATCTTGAATAAAGGATTTACAGTCTATCAGAAACTGTTCTTAATTAAAATGCACCCCCTTTTCAATTTTGCACCCCCCTAAAGGCAAATGCACCCCCTTTGAAAAAAGAGTGGGTGCATCGTTAATTTGTATCAAAGATTGAGTCATTAGACAGTAGAGGCGAGGGGACTCGAACCCTTCGTGTTCGAACACTATATGTTGTGATTTCTGTGGAAATGGATATGTTTCCGTGGACTTAGGGGGTAGAGTGGGGAGACATGTTTTTGTATGATCATTTAAACTTATCTTCCAATTTAATTAATGAGCGTCAAAATGAGTGTAGATAAAGCATCGTTTGAAGCGGTGCTTTTTTCATTTTGAGCCCTTTCGTTGAAAGAAGCACCCCTTTGGTTTTAGAAACAGTTTAGTAACGCTGATAAAAATGTATAAAGAAAAGTCGAATTTCAAATAATAATTAAGTATATTACAAAACAAACATAAGGAGTGAAAAGGATAATGCCACAGGGTGCGACAGAAACAAAAACCTTAAAGGTGACAGACGTAGCCCCTTCCTTCACACTTAAAGCGCATGGAGAACGCACTATTTCTCTAAGTGATTTCAAGGGAAAGAAAAATGTTTTCTTAGCTTTCTATCCTCTTAATTGGACTCCAGTCTGAAGTTCCCAATTGCCTTCCTACGAGAAAGAACTATCTCGTTTCGAAGCGCTCAATACCCAAGTTTTGGGTATAAGTGTAGACAGTATCCCTAGCCATGAGGCCTGGCAGAAATCCATAGGTGGCATAAGCTATCCATTATGTTCAGATTTCTATCCCCATGGAGAAGTAGCAAAGAATTATGGAGTATTTCGTGAGGGAGATCCTATTCCTGGTATTGCAGAAAGGGCTTTATTCATCATCGACAAAGAGGGTAAGATACAATTTATTGATGTTCACCCAATCGAGAGCCAACCAGATAATGAGGAGATTTTTCAAATACTTGCAACTCTGAATTAAAATGGGATAATTGAACTTTATTGATAAAGGGAGTGTTGCAAAACTACTTATGAAGTAGTTTGCGACACTCCCTTTAAACCTGGACTGGACAGCGGGATGTTAGACGGCTAATCCGGTCTTAAATGCCTTCACATTGGCCTCAAGGACCTTTTCCGGGATAAGGTCCTTCATCACTTGAACCCAATCGAGCTGTTCTAGGCCTAGAGCCTTGACCAGCACACCTAGGAGTACAATATTGTGGGTTCGGATATTGCCCAGTTGCTCTGCGAGTTTCACAGCCTGTAGAACTATGGTCCGCTCAACCGCCTGGGTTAGGCTCTCGAGAATCTCCTGGGGATAGTCCTCCGTTCCGGGGGTCACATGGGGGGTCACATGGGGGGGGCACATGGGGGGGGCACATGCGGGCACATGGGGACGGTTCTCTTGTGTCAAATTAAAATGCATTGGGGAGAAGGGGCATGAATGAATGCCCAGAAAGCCAAGAAAGAAGAGTGAAACAGGAATCTACCATGTTATAGTATGGGGAATCGGCCAGCAGGATATTTTTCACGAAGAAGATGATTTTCAGAGATACCTTGATACCACAAAAAAGTGGATTAAGTTTGCGACAAATATGTAGGATCACGGGCTTTCCAATCCACATTGTCGAAAGACTTAGACATTGACACGGAAGAACCGTCCCCTTGTGTCCCGTAAATTCGTAAACTCGAAAGAGCGAGTGTCAACATAATACCACGGTTTCAGTAAAGACAATTAATCAGCGCTGTCGCCATGCCAGTCCCAAAATCGAATGCGTATTCGATTTTGGGACTGGCATTTTAGATAAGGGAAGGTTCCGGGATTTGGTATATATTTGGAAATATTATTGCTCTATTCAAAAGGAAATGTATGTAAAATGTAGAACATATATTACAACTGGGAAATTCAAGTAAACGGTACGGTATGGAGTATCAAGTATTAGGCCTTTTGAGGGCTATACTTTCTTAACAATTTTTAGTCAATAGGAAGTGATAATCGAATCTATTGAAAGAGGAATCTTAGTATGAAAAAGACAGTAATTATTTTTTTGATAATGATCTTTGCTTACCTGATATATGGAAATGGTATCGGTAAATGGCCATTTAAAGATTTAACTAGAAATGACATTGTTGATGTCAGTCTATTTGTCGATCCGCCTAGAAAGACAGCAGAAATTGAGGATGAATTTCAAATTCAAGTACTCGTAGATGCCTTAAATTCTGTTGTTATTTATAAAGAGGATGATAGGGGCAAAGAAGGGAATAGACAGTTGGTACAATTCAGGCTGACCATGAATGATGGAAGTATAGTTAAAGTTGAGCCAGCAGGCACATTTATGCTTATTAATGAGAAATGTTATAAAACAGAAATGGGACCTTGTTTAGAATTGTATACATTAGGAAACAGACTGATAAATTAAAAGACTAACCCCTTAGTGTTTTACGTTATTACACTAAGGGGTTTAACAATCTACCGAGGCTGGGGAATAGAGGTGTTTTTCGCCAAGAAGTATTCTATACCAATAAAGGTCGGCATCCCTGCCATATGAAGGTTAAAATGGGCCTGGATAAGGATGGTTATCTCCAAGCCGTAGATTTTGATAACACCTTGGATAAAGGCGCTTACGCTGGCTGGGGTATTGTAGTGATGTTCTACACCGCCTCTATGTTACATCTGCCCTACAAAGTGCCTAACGTTCGGTTCCGGGGAAGAAGCGTCTATACAAACAAGCCTAGCACCGGAGCCATGCGCGGTCTGGGAGTATGCAGAATATATCAGCACCGGTGACTATCCCATCAAAGTATGACCCCAATGCCATCTTCCAATTGATTAAAGCTCGAACTTGCTATATAAAAGAAAAACAGGGCTTAGCCCCGTGAGTTTATCGCTTTTGTTCTCCCAGGAGATAAGCGGAAATGTAGGGGATAAAAATCCCCCAACCATCTCCTGGCAGAACCCTGTCAGGTGCTCGGGTTGCTCTCCAGCAGAGCCCTATCCCCCTGGCAGATAAGAGCCATTTATAGTATTACCAAACAAAGTTACAATTTACACTACCTAAAGAGTCATTCTTGTCTTAGTGCATTTCAGATATATCATTATGAAAGCGTTCCTGATATCTTATTCTCAAGGATTGTACGCCATTAATCCTTGATGAGTGGTTCCGGCAACATTTCAGGATTCAGGATGGTCTGGAAATAGACCGCATATCCAAGGTCGTCGAAATCGTACTTTAGAATCCATTTTAAAACATGAAACAGATAATCCGTATCAGCCACGAATTCCATCGGTTCTATCATTTGGTTATAAAACCACTGCCATTTGAATTCATCAAGGTTATCACAGTAGCGCCTTACATAGTTAGGCACTTGCGAACTGCACATATATTTCTTGAAGATATCTAATGATTTCATTAACTTTTCCATAAGATATAAAGATATGAGTTTTGAATAAAAGCACCGGAAATTGTATCCGCAGGGATGCAACAACCAGTGCTTTTGTCAATATCTCCTCCTTATCCGGAGTGTATATGAAATATCTTGATTTTATAATGCCCCTTTTTCAAAATGTCCTTGAAATGGGGACCACTTTAAATTTGATAGCCCCCGTTTTATAGTTGTTGCTTTCCGGTTTTATTAACGATTTGTCGATATTTACGACTAATAGTAGATTGGCTAACCCCAAGTGCCTTAGCTGCTTTCGTGGTGGAATGGTACTGCTTCATAGCCAGGTTAATCAGTTCTGTTTCAACCTGGCTAAAAGCTTGATCCAAGGGAATTATTTGATTAAATCGTCCCGTTTGTCTGGTCGCTATAGGGTCGAGTTTCATTAAGACGCGTTCAACGTTTAGCGCACTAATCTCATCTCCATCGTTTTTTATTGCAATTCGTTGGATTAGATTCTGTAGCTCTCGTACGTTCCCCGGGAAGGGGTAAGCTTCCAATAAATCATAGGCTGAACTCGAGAAGCGAAGATTGCATTGATAGAGTTGATTAAATTGTAGTAAGAAAAAGTTAGCCAACAGGGTAATATCCTCTTTGCGCTCGCGCAGAGCTGGAATTTCGATTGGGAAAACATTAATCCGATAAAATAAATCCTCGCGGAATTTGCCTTGAGCTACAAGTTCAGCTAAAGGGCGGTTAGTGGATACAATAATTTGAATATCAAATTTAAGGGGTTGGGTTGCTCCAACGGGATAAACCTCTCGTTCCTGAATGGCCCGTAATAGTTTACCCTGGATAACAAGGGGCATCTCAGAAATTTCGTCAAGGAAAAGGCAACCTTTATGGGCTTTGATAATCAGGCCAGTTTTACCATGTTGATTAGCGCCAGAAAACGCACCTCGTTCGTAACCGAACAATTCACTTTCGAGTAAAGATTCTGGAATAGCAGCACAGTTTATTTTAATCAGTGGTTCTTTTCTTCGCTCACTCAGAGAGTGGATGGCATTAGCAATAATTTCTTTGCCAACCCCGGATTCACCGCTTAATAAAACCGTAGCAGAGAATTGGGCCACCCGTTCGACTTCTTGCATCACCTCATGCATTTGTTGACTGGTATAAATCGGCAGTATTCCTTGAGCTTGAGTAACACGCTCACGCATTCGTTCTAATTCTTCACGATAGTTCTCGCTTTGTTTGCGCGTTTGTTCCAGTTCTGTCTGGAGACGGGATACTTCCGTAAGATCACGTGAAGTAATTACGATACGCTCTATGTCACCGGACTTGTGAAAGATTGGATTGCCTACAGACAGACGGTGAGATTCACTATCGTTTTGCATCAGAGAGACTTTTCGTTTTTTCTTTTGTACTTCTCGAACTACTTTATGGAGTAATTCATCCGCTTTTTTTAGTTTTAAAAGTTGGTGCCCAATTAAGGTGTTAGGCGGGCGATTCCATTGGGAGGTTATGTAATGATCACTGGCACGTAAGAGTTTGCCCCGGGCATCAACGACGATGATTTCGTCGTAGATGGTTGATAGAATTGCCTCGAGGTCGTTATTGATCAGCTTTACAGAATCCAATTCCATGGCTATGCCTTCAACTGTGGGGAGATCCTGCAAAACTAATGCAAATCCGGTGACCACTTGGTACATCACTAACGGCACAAAATCCACTAATATTGCGGCTTGACTTGAGGGAGTCGTAATAAATTGATTCAGTAAAGACGTTTGGGTGTTGTACACGTATTGAAAGTTGTTCAAGCCGAGAATATCCTGCATACGCAGAGTGGATAGATCAGCTTCCGAAATTCGTAACATGCGGTGTGCTTCTGCATTGCTATTCACTACTGCATAGTTGATATCGACCACCATCAGACCGCGGGGAATCGACGCAAAGAGGCTGCGTAACCAGGCAATTTCACTGTTCGCACCTGTGGACATCATTGTCAATAAAAAATCTTCTCTTAAGATATACTTTAAACTTTCCTCATATCTGACTAGTGTCACTAATTCGGCGAGTACGTCAAGGACATGAACTGTTAAATCAGCATAGGAGATTATCTTAAGGGGTGGTTCACTCACGGATTTTTCGATGGTTCTCTCGTAGGGTTCTTGCCTCTCGATGAGGAAATTAAAACTTTTTAACGGATATATATTTCCATCCTTCTCAGTAAAAACAAAAGGGTGATCTTCTTTATTTAGGCGTTTGGAGAGTTCATTTAGACCTGTCGTCCCATCTACAAAGATTGGATCGCGTAAAAATGTTCGTAAATCCATCGAAAAGAGCTCCTTCTATACGAAAATAACTAACTTATGCATGGGTGAATAATTTTCCTCATAAATATAACACAAAATTCAAATTTATTGAACAATTTAAATTATTAAAACAAGTAAAGATCTTTTATTCTGGAAAACCAGGGAATTAAATTTTTGGACTCCCTGTTAACTGGCTGGCCCGATAAACCTAGAACATTATTCTGCATAATTATTAGGCAAAATGTATACTAATAAATATTTACCATATTTACTGGCATGTATTTTGCTTAGTGTTTAGTTAAGGAGGGAAGAGCTTTGTAAAACTATAAGAAGGGAGAACAAATTTTTTTGCCCCAAATAGTCAAAATATTCAATGAATTGCACAAATAATACAAAATACACTAGGAGGATGATAAATGGAAAACATAGGTAAACTAAAACGTACGTTAAAACTTTGGCAAGTTGTTCTTATCGGGGTAGCCTACATGACACCCATGGTTGTATTCGATACCTTCGGGATTGTATCTGAAGTTACAAGCGGACATGTTCCCACTAGTTATCTCTTAGCCTTAATTGCTATGCTCTTCACGGCGGCAAGCTATGGAAAGATGGTCAAAGCATTTCCACAAGCCGGGTCTGCCTATACCTATACACAAAAGACCATCAGTAAACACTTAGGATTTCTGGTGGGTTGGTCCGTATTACTCGATTATCTCTTCTTACCCATGGTAAATTCCTTGTTAGCAGGTATATACCTCTCGGCATTATTTCCTGATGTTCCAACCTGGCTTTGGGTTCTGGTGTTTACGTTAGTCATGACTGGAATTAACTTGTTTACTGTAAATTTCATTGCCAATTTTAGCACAATCCTGGTTGGGTGTCAGATTTTGATTATGTGTATATTTACGTATTTAGATATCCAGGGACTCATGGCAGGGGAAGGATATGGTCAGGTATTTACTCTTCAACCCTTCATTTCCCCTGATATGGATATGAGCATATTACTGGCCGGAGCGACAATTCTATGTTTCTCATTCTTAGGTTTTGATGCGGTTACTACCCTTTCGGAAGAAACTCCTGAACCGACTAAGACGATTCCCCGGGCGATTTTTCTTGTGGCCTTAATTGGCGGAATTTTATTTATTACCCAGTCCTACTTCATTCAAGCATTCTTTCCGGATATATCAAGATTTCAAGATTTTGAGGCTGCATCACCAGAAATTGCCATGATGGTAGGAGGGCGACTATTCCAGATATTTTTCTTGGCTGCTACACTTACTGGCGTACTTGCCTCAGGTGTAACCTCACATGCCAGTGTAGCTCGTCTTCTCTATGTAATGGGCAGAGATAACGTCTTCCCCAAAAAGTTTTTTGGCTATGTAAATATACGATGGGGAACCCCTTCTTTAAATGTACTTTTAATCGGTTGTATTGCCTTACTGGCCATTTTTCTTGATTTGGCAATTGTTGTAGCGCTTATTAACTTTGGTGCTTTAACCGCCTTTACCTTTGTCAATTTATCAGTTATTGCTCATTATACCCTCCGGAAGAAAATGCATAAGACCTTCACAGGCTTCTTTAGTTACCTGCTATTTCCCATCATCGGAGCGCTTTTCGTAGGAATTCTCTGGTGGAATCTGGAGACTAGTTCACTTACCCTTGGTCTAGTTTGGTTGGCATTAGGAGTTCTCTATCTAGCCTACTTAACAAACCTATTCCGCAGCAAACCTCCGGAATTTGACTTTAACGAATCCAATATATCTGGTTGAGACTCCTCAGCCTCCTTATTGGCATAACATTTGCATCTAGATGTCTCAAACATAACGAATCTAGGAGGAACTATTATGACAGATACTACACCGCAAAACAAAGAAGACTTGAAAGATAAGTACGCCGATGTCTATGAGTATTCTAATAAAGTCCTTGACTTAATTAGCAAACTAGACATTACAAAGGATGAAGCGGAATGGGTCACCCGGGAAACTGTCCAAGGTTTTAGAGATCATGTCAACCCTGGTTTTTTAGAATATCGCAAGAGTGTCACTAAGGATAAACAGTTTGCCGCCGTAGAATGGAAAGATTCGGGGTTAAACTGCTTTATGGATGTGAATGGAAAAGAGTATATCGATTGCTTGGGCGGTTTTGGAATTTATAATGTGGGACATCGTCATCCCAAGGTGATGGCAGCTGTAACGAATCAATTAAACCGCCAAGCCTTGCATAGTCAAGATTTATTAGATCCTTTACGGGCCATGTTAGCCAAGATCCTGGCAGATATTACACCGGGGGAATTAAAATACTGCTTCTTCACGAATAGCGGAACTGAAACCATCGAGTGTTCCCTTAAACTTGCTAAGATGTACAGCGATCGAAGGACCTTTATTTCTACAACTCGCGCTTTTCACGGTAAAAGTTTAGGTTCACTGTCTGCAACGGCTAAGGGCGTTTTCCGTAAACCCTTCCTACCAATGATCCCCGGCTTTCGCCACGTTCCCTTTGGTGATCTTGAGATGATGAGAAAGACCATGGAGTGTTGTGCTCTGGTCGGTGAAGATGTGGCTGGAGTAATTCTTGAACCGATTCAAGGGGAAGGCGGGGTTATTTTACCGCCGGAGGGTTATTTGAAACAAGTTCGTGAACTTTGTGATCAATTTGGAGCACTGCTTATCTTTGATGAAGTCCAGACCGGAATGGGCCGCACTGGGAAGATGTTCTGTTGTGAACATGATGATGTGGTGCCGGATATACTGTGTCTTGCCAAAGCATTTGGCGGCGGGATTATGCCGGCGGGAGCCGTCGTTGCGACAGAGGAAGTCTTTAAAACCCTGTTTCCGAATCCTTTCATGCATACAACGACCTTTGGCGGTAATCCACTAGCCTGTGCTGCAGCGATTGCAACCTTTAATGTCCTAATAGAGGAGAATTTGCCAGCCAGATCTGCTGAACTTGGCGACTATATGCTGGGAAAGCTTCGTAATGCTGCCGCTGCGTTCCCAGAGCTGGTTATGGAAATTCGAGGAAAAGGTCTCCTCATCGGGATTGAATTTCAATCGGATGAAATCGGTTATGAGGTGTCGAAGGCGATGTTTGATAGCGGTGTGCTTGTAGCTGGTACGCTGATTAACGCTAAAACCATTAGAATAGAACCCCCATTGACAATCACCTCTAAAGAAGCGGATCGTGTCATTGTCGCATTTGAAAATGCACTTGTGCAGGTTCGTGAGTTAGGTGTATTTAACTGATTTCTTGGATAACCATGTTAAACTCAGATTGCTTTGCTGTCCCGGTGGAACTGTTCATAGTTTACTACCCCGACAGCAAGGCTTATGGTAAACCCTGTGAAAAAGCTCATTAATACAAGGTGCTAATCCCGTAAGCTATAGTGAACGGAGGAAAACCGATGGTTTTAAAATTAATAGAGGAGCTCTGTATTGGGTGCCGCTTATGCCAATTGGCTTGCTCTGTCGCAAAAGAAGAGGTCTTTAACCCTGAATTAGCAAGGCTCAAGATTATTTCCCTATACTCTAAATCGGGTTTGAATTACAAAACTTCCCTTTGTAATATGTGTCTGACCTGTGTCAGTATTTGTCCCACCGAAGCGATTTCTCACCAGGCCGGGCACTTGATTTATGATCAGGATAAATGTACAAACTGTGGAATTTGTATTACAGCATGCCCTGAAAGCGTTATAGCTTCCAGAGCAGAAGGTATAGCTCTTTGTGATCTCTGCGGTGGGTCACCGGCTTGTGTCGAGTGGTGCCCCCATCAAGCCTTGATGAACCAGGAGGGGAACTAAGATGAGCTACACAGGAAAACTATTGAGGGTTAACTTAACAACGGGTCATAGTCAGGTTGAAGAGTTAAATAAACAATGGGCAGTGGATTTTATAGGGGGCAAAGGCCTCGGCCTAAAATACCTCTATGAAGAGCTTGCACCAGGGGTGGCTCCTCTGTCACCGGATAATAAGTTGATTTTAATGACAGGCCTGTTCACGGGAACCATCATACCTCTCTCTGGGAAACTAGCTATAATTACAAAATCCCCGGCAACAGGGACCATCCTTGATTGTTCCATCGGAGGACATTTCGCGGCGGAATTAAAGTATGCAGGGTATGATGCCGTAATTTTAGAAGGAAAGGCCTCAAAGCCATCCTACCTCTATATTGAGGATAAGATCGTGGAAATTCGGGACGCGTCTGAACTCTGGGGACAGGGGGCACAGGAAACTGAACTGATCTTAAGAGAAAAAATCAATCAGGAAGTAAAAGCACTGGCCATCGGACCTGCGGGGGAAAATCTAGTGACCATGTCCTGTATTACTTCAGAGTTTTACCGACAGGCTGGCCGAGGTGGAGTGGGCGCGGTCATGGGAAGCAAAAACCTTAAAGCTATTGCAGTGCGGGGAAGTGGCAGTATCTCCGTGCCCAATATTAAGCAATTCGCTTCAAGTATGAAAGAGTTTATGCAGACAGACATCTTGACGGATACTAATCTTTGGGCTAATACAGATGGCACAGCTTTACTTGTGGATTTCAACCAGGATACAGGTATTTTGCCCACCAAAAACTTCCAGCAGGGAACCTTTGACGATTACCAAGCCATTAATTCCGATGCCCTGAAAGCGGTTCGTTCAGGCAAAAAGGGGTGTTTTAGTTGTGCACTAGGGTGTGGCAATTATTCAAGGACCGGCAGGTCGACGGTGGAAGGTCCAGAGTATGAAACTTTAGCTTTAGGAGGCTCCAACTGCGGGATCAGTGACTTGGAAGCTATTATTGAGTTCAATGACTTGTGTGACAATCTTGGCATGGACACCATATCTGTGGGGAATGTTATCGCCTTCGCTATGGAATTAACGGAAAAGGGAATTAAAGATTTTGGCCTCCGGTTTGGTGATGTAGAGGCCTATTTAAAGATCCCGGGGTTGATTGCCGCCCAGGTCGGAATTGGCGTGGATTTAGGACTGGGAGTTAAGAAGCTTTCTGAAAAATACGGCGGCAGCGACTTTGCCATGCATGTTAAAGGCCTAGAATTTCCTGGCTATGAGCCAAGGGGGTCTTGGGGAATGGGACTAGCCTATGCCACCTCTGACCGTGGAGCTTGTCATATGAGGGCCTGGCCAGTAGCGCAAGAGGCTTATGGAGATTTAGATGCCTTTACCGTCGAAGGCAAAGCCCAGCTCGTCATAGAGTTACAGCATTATAATGCCGTGAAATTCTCCTTGATTTTATGTGATTTCTGGGCACTATCTCTGGAAACTATGGCAACCATTGTGTCTAACTTGCTTGAGAGGACTGTGACGGAACAGGAACTTTCACAAGTCGGCGAACGGGTGGTAAACTTGGCCAGGCAATTTAATGTCAGGGAAGGATTTACTAAAGATAATGATACTCTGCCGGGGCGGATATTTAAGGAAACCCTAAAAACAGGAGCGACAAAAGGCCAGCTTTTACCCCTCGAGGAATACGAAAAGATGCTTGCAGAATATTATAGTTTGCGGGGATGGGATCGTGATGGGAGACCAACTGACGCGAAATTACAAGAACTCGGGGTAAATTAAATCGTAGGGATGGAGCAACATGGCCAAGGGGGCTAGAATATGAAGATAACGATCAGGTTTTATGGACCCCTGGTTAAATATGGTAGTCAGCTAGGTCTATATCAGCAGGAGATTAAGTCGGATTTTACCCTTGCTCAGTTAGTGGAGCAGCTTGGGGTTCCTTACTCATCACTAGGCTTGGTCGTTGTCAATAGCGTTAAGCAAGATGTAGATTACAGGCTCGAAGAAAACGATGAAGTTAAGTTCTTTCCTATTATAGCTGGGGGTTAATGTCTCCCTAAAAAGCAAGGGAAGTCTAAAGAAGGCTTGGCGCTACGCCAAGTGTTCTTTAGTTATATAACAGTTTGACGGAGAAATTGGTAAGCGAAATTCAGATTAAATGACTAACTTATGCATGGATGAGTAACTTGAGGTTCTAAATATTATCTCCGAAGTGTTATTATTCGTTTCGTATTATTATGCCAATTATAGTCTGGCATGGATATTGCATAAAATATACAAAGCCGAGAGGTTGATTTAAGAGGGACCGAAGATGGAAACTGTCAGCAAAAGATGATTGGTCAGGTGTTAAAGCAAGTGGATGCAGAGAGTGGAGGCAAAGAGTATTATGAGCAAGACTTACAACCCTTATGACAACATGCTGAAAGTACTGGAGCAAGCGGCAAATCTATTGGGTCTTGAAGAAAATGATTATGAGGTTTTCAAGTACCCTGAAAGAGAATTGAAAGTGGCAATCCCGGTTGAGATGGATAATGGGAAGATGAGGGTCTTTGAAGGTTACCGCGTTCAACATTCCAGTCTGAGAGGTCCGTGCAAAGGTGGACTAAGGTATCATCAGCAGGTTGATATCGATGAAGTAAAGGCTCTGGCGGCTTGGATGTCTTTCAAGTGCGGTGTTGTAAATATCCCTTATGGCGGAAGTAAGGGTGCTGTCAAAGTTAATCCGAAGGAACTGAGTAAAACTGAACTAAAAAATCTTACCCGAAGATATACGGCCATGATCTTGCCGCTGATCGGTCCCGAACGGGATATTCCCGCGCCTGACGTGAACACGGATGCCGAGGTTATGGGCTGGATTATGGACACTTACAGTATGTTTAAGGGTTATCCAGTGCCCGGAGTTGTAACCGGCAAACCGGTGGAAATCGGAGGTTCGCTGGGTAGGAAAGAAGCTACTGGACGTGGAGTTATGTTAATAACCAGGGAGACACTCCATCGTTTGGGAATACCCTTAATGGGCACGAAGGTAGCCATCCAAGGTATGGGGAACGTTGGGGGAGTGGCAGCCAAATTGTTGCATAATGAAGGCTGTTTAATAGTGGCTGTAAGCGATGTCAGTGGAGGCGTCTACTGTAGTACCGGGTTGAAGGTGGATGAGCTTCGCAGCTTTCTTGCTAGTAACGGGGGGCAAGTTCTCCAAGATTACAATGTCCCCGGAGTGACTCATATTACCAATGATGAGCTGCTGACTATAGAATGTGATGTTCTGGTACCTGCTGCCTTAGAAAACCAGATAACGGAGCTCAATGCCCATGATATTCAAGCAACGGTAATCGTCGAAGGTTCGAATGGTCCGACATCGGTAGAGGCAGATGAGATTCTCGCAAAGAAGAACAAAACTGTTGTTCCTGATATTTTAGCCAACGCGGGCGGTGTTGTAGTATCCTACTTCGAATGGGTGCAAAACATACAGTCCTTGATGTGGGATGAAGAAGCGGTGAATCGTGCCTTGGAGAAAATTATGATTAGATCGTTTAATGAAGTATGGGACAAGAAGAAGGAAAATGATACGACTATGAGAATGGGAGCCTACATGGTAGCCGTTAATAGGTTGGTCCAAGCAAAGAATATTAGAGGCATATTTCCGTAAGTAAACATTAACTGGAAACACCATATGGTAATAGAATCTATCGCCATGAAATAATATCCAAAACCATAATTCAAAAGAGGTCCTTGTAATTGCTCCCAAAATACTCGTTTTTAAGGAACATACTGATTCAAGAAACCTTCATTTCATGTAATAAACTACCACATCGATCGTTTTGTATTTTATTATGCAACTTATTGATGTTATAACCGAAGCTCAGCAGTAAAAATTCAGTCTCAACATTCTTTTTGCCACGCATTACAAATCTACGGAAACCATGATCTTCCTGTAAAACCCCGAACGCGCCTTCCACTTGGATGGAGCGATTCATTCTTAGTAAAATACCTTCCGGCGTTGTAATGTTATGTAATGATTCAGCTCGTTTTTCCAAAAATAGTTTTGAGGCTGATAGTTTCTTATTACCCACCGCTTTGGTACATTGCTTCTTTAAAGAACAACCTTCGCAACTTTCACATTCATAGAGGGTTATATCGGATTTATAGCCGCTTTTAGAGGTTCTTGTCGTTTTTCCGACAGCCACTAGTTTTTTATGATTGGAACATAGATATTCGTCTTTTTCCGCATTATAGGTCATGTTTTCTCGTTTGCCTATAATTTTGCTAAAACTTCATTTTTTCATAGATTCATACGTCTGTGGCTTGATGAAGGGCTTTTGGTTTTGTTTCTCAAGATAGACATAGTTTTTCGCCTCATACCCTGCATCGGCAACGACATTGCAATAGCTTTGGGGTAGGTTTGTTTTAAGTTTATCCAAAAAAGGGATTAACGTCAGTTGATCAGAGCGCTCACTTGATACATCAATTCCTACAATATATTCGCCTTCCACTCCGATCTGGACATTGTACCCTGGCTTTAGCTGAGAATTCCTCATATGATCTTCCTTCATGTGCATGAAGGTGGCATCCTTGTCGGTCTTTGAAAAGCTATTTCTACCTGCAAAGGTTTTATTGTATTGGTCATATTTCGTTTGTTTTTGTAAGAAGTCTACTAGGGTTTCTATTGCCTTCTGTAGCTTGGTTTTGCGTTTACCTTTTCCAGAAACAAACTTAATCTTTTCAGCTTGCTGCTTCTCCTGCAAAAATCCACAGCTTTTTGCAGGGTTTCTACCGTAATTGGCGATTCGCTTAAGGGAAGGCCGGCATCGAACTCTTGATTAAGTTATACCAGTAACCCCTTGACCTTTTCCTGCAGTTTTAGTTCATTTTTGACGGTGGTTTTTTTCCGAACGAAGGTATATTTATTGGCATAAGCCTCAATTTTTGTTCCCTATAAAGATCGTTTTATATTGAATTTCTCCCAGATTACTGAGTTTAACAACCAATTGATTAAAAAGCTCTTCCAGAATTCCTGAAAGTCTTCCGTTGCGAAAACGGGCTATGGTATTATGGTCGGGTACTTTCTGCCCTTGAAGTAACCACATGAAGTTAATGTCTCGCCTACAAGCTTCCTCGATTTTTCGGCTTGTGTAAAGATTGTTCATGTAGGCATAGACAATACTCGGAACAATGTTTTAGGTGTGACGACCGGATTTCTTCCCTTGGAAGAGTACGCCATGCTTAGATTTTTGTAATCTAAGTCCTCCGTTATATGGCTTAGCAGCCTTACCGAGTCATCTCCAGGTATTAAAGCTTCCATGCCCAGTGGAAGTATGAGTTGATATACTCCTCAATTTTCGGTATAATTTTTAGGTATAGTTTGTTTGTTTTGCAGCATAACTAATTATACCTTGAAGGCGGGTCTTTTGACTCGTCTTTTCGCGTTTTATAGAAAGAGTTCATGACACAGGGAATGGTCATCAAAAAGAAGATGCAGTATCTTCTAATAATACATCATCGTCAGCTCACCATTGAGTGTCCCATTTTCGAGGTAGCACAGGGTAGCACAGGGGGACGGTTCTTTTGTGTCAAATTGGAATCATGGTAGAATTTGAGGAAAGGGGAGAAGGGGCGTGAAGGAATGCCCAGAAAGCCAAGAAAGAAGAGTGAAACAAGGAATCTACATGTTATAGTACGGGGAATCGGCCAGCAGGATATTTTTCACGAAGAAGATAATTTTCAGAGATACATGGATACCACAAAAAAGTTATCGCTAGAAAGAGGGTAAGCGTTCTAGGGATGACCAATCACGGCTTTACAGAAGATGGACCAGGATGCACGAAACAAAATATTGAGTGTTTAAAAAATAATTAATTTATTGATGTTCACCCAATCGAGAGCCAACCAGATAATGAGGAGATATTTCAAATACTTGCAACTCTGAATTAAAATGGGATAATTGAACTTTATTGATAAAGGGAGTGTTGCAAAACTACTTATTAAGTAATATGCGACACTCCCTTTAAACCTGGACTGGACTGCGGGATGTTAGACGGCTAATCCGGTCTTAAAGGCCTTCACATTGGCCTCAAGGACCTTTTCCGGGATAAGGTCCTTCATCACTTGAACCCAATCGAGCTGTTCTAGGCCTAGAGCCTTGACTAGCACACCTAAGAGTACAATATTGTGGGTTCGGATATTGCCCAGTTGCTCTGCGAGTTTCACAGCCTGTAGAACGATGGTCCGCTCAACCGCCTGGGTTAGGCTCTCGATAATCTCCTGGGGGTAGTCCTCCGTTCCGGAAAGTACAGATTGAGAGTAAATCTCATGGTCGCTGACAATCAGGATTCCGCCTGCCTTCAGATGGCAGAGGTATCTCAAGGCTTCCACTTTCTCGAAAGCGATCAGTACGTCGGCTTCCCCTTTATTGATAATAGGGGAATTGACCTTTTCGCCGTACTTGATGTGTGTGGTCACGCTTCCGCCCCTCTGGGCCATGCCGTGAATTTCGGACATTTTTACATCATAGCCCGCTCCGAGGAGACCTTCAGCCAGTATTTTCGAGGTGAGGATCGTCCCTTGGCCGCCCACACCAACCAACATTACGCTTTTATTCATCTTATTCACCTACCTTCGCGATGGCATCGAATTTACACACCTGTTGGCACAAAGTGCACCCGTTACACTGGGCCTTATCTATGTGGATCGTTCCATTTTTCATGGCAATAGCCGGGCATCCGGTTCTGAGGCAGGCTTTGCACTTTTTACATTTTTCGGCATCGCTGTAGCAGTAGAGACCTTCCCGTTTTTTCTGTACGTCCTTCATCAGGGCACAGGGCTGTTTGGTGACAACCACAAAGAGCTCCTGGGAAGCATAGGCCTCCTGCACGGCTTTTTCGGTTTCTGCGAGGTCGTAAGGGTCGACGATACGGATATTTTCCGGCTTGACGCCGACGGCTTTCACTACGTTGACTAGATCGATGACCGGTGCCGGCTGTCCCATTAAGTTGACACCGGTGCCCGGGTTCTCTTGGTGACCGGTCATGGCGGTTGTGCTGTTGTCCAGCAGGATGATCGCCATATTACTGTTACTGTAAACGGCATCGATCAGGCTGGTGATGCCGGAATGGAAAAAGGTGGAGTCGCCCATGATTCCGAAGATTTTTTCCTTGCGGCCCGCCATCCTGTTGACCTTTTCGAACCCGATGCCGGAGGAAATTCCGGCACCCATGCAGATGACCGTATCCAACATGCTTAGGGGTGGCACCATGCCCAGTGTGTAGCAGCCGATATCGCCGGTGACAACGATGTCTTTGAGTTTTTTAAGGGCCACGTATAGGGGGCGGTGTGGACAGCCGGCACAAAGGACCGGGGGACGTGCCGTTGGTTTTTGGGACACCTGATAGGTTTTGGGTTCAGTTTCCCCAAGCAGGGCCCGGCGGACGATCTCTGCATTCAGCTCGCCGCAAATGGGGATCCGTTCCTTGCCAATGCACGCGATGCCTAGGGACCGGACCTGTTGCTCCAGGTAAGGATCATTCTCCTCGATGATATACAGGGTATCAACTTGGGCGGCAAAATCCCTGATCTTTTGCTCCGGCAAAGGGTAGGTCATGCCCAGCTTGAGATAGGAGCCCTGTTCTCCAAAAACCTCTTTGGCGTGCTGATAGGAAATTCCACTGGTGATGATGCCGATTTTTCGGTTCCCCCATTCGATTCGGTTGAAGGGGCATGTTTCGGAGTAATCCTTGGCCCGTAGTAGTTTTTCTTCCACCACCGGATGCCGTTTGAGGGCGTTCCCGGGGGACATTACGTACTTGGCAGGGTCTTTGACATAAGGCTTGATACCGGCTTCTACCCGTTCTCCGATCTCCACGATGCTTTTGCTGTGGCAGACCCGGGTAGTCACTCGGAAGAGCACTGGGGAGTCGAACTCCTCGCTTAAAGCAAAGGCTGCTTTGACAAAATCCAAGCACTCTTGGCCGTCGGAAGGCTCCAGCATGAGCACTTTGGCATGAGGGGCAACCAGTCGGTTGTCTTGTTCATTCTGAGAGCTGTGGAGTCCGGGGTCGTCCGCATTGACGACGACAAGGCCGCCGTTGACACCGGTATAAGCCATAGTGAACATCGGGTCTGAGGCCACATTCAAGCCCACGTGCTTCATTGCGGCTAAGGCCCTGCTGCCGGCGATGGAGGCCCCACTGGCAACCTCCAAGGCCACCTTTTCGTTGGGAGACCACTCGGAATAGATTTCAGAGTACTGGGAGATATTTTCCAGGATTTCCGTGCTGGGCGTACCTGGATAAGCGGCTGCTAGGAGACAGCCCGCTTCATAAGCACCACGAGCAATGGCTTCGTTGCCAGTCAAGAATTTTTTCACATTTCCACTTCCTTTTCATTCACTTTGAGGCAAGGGCGATTCAAGGGTTTTATCGTATGGCCTACTTACCTGTCGAGAGAGTTAGTGAATCTTTTCCAGGTGACTGAGGTTTTCGGTTTGATAAGGGAACCTGTTTACTGGCAATTAGCGTTCCTGCTAAGCAAAGGGCCAGTACCAAATAGAAAACAACCTGATAGCTCCCGAGCCTGTCAAGGAGATACCCGGACCCCAGCACCCCGGCAATGGCTCCGATACCGTAGGCAGTAAAAACGATGCCGTAGTTACGACTGTAGTTAAGGGCACCAAAAAGGGCTAAGGTCGACGTGGGGGCAATTGCCAGCCAACCACCGAGGTTAAACCAGAAGATCGAAAAGGCGACGCCAAACAGGAGGGGTTGACCTTCCCGGGCAAAGAGCATCAGCAAGGCGGCAAAGGCGATCATACAGTAGGAGAGGGTAGCGGCCTTGGGGTAAGAAAGCCGATCGGTGAGCCAACCGAAGACAGGGCGTCCTAGACCGTTGAATATTGCGAAGAGAGACATCCAAAAGGCGATGCTTCTAGAGGAGAGGCCCATGTACTCGATACCGATCTTTCCCGTCATACCGATGAGCATGAGGCCAATCATGGCGCCGATCAGGAAATTCAGATACAGTCCTTTGAAGGATCGGGTTTTTAGCATTTGGTCAGAGGGGATATCCTTAGGCTTCCGATCCTTTGTATCAGGCAGCAAATTCGACTCACTGCCGCTTTCCTTGGGATAACGGAAGGCGAGGGTTAAAACTGGGAGCAATACGCCAAAGGCAATTCCCAAGATCATAAACGTAAAGGAAATGCCGTACATTTCAATGAACATCCGGGCCAGAGGTGCGGTAATAAGGGGGGAAAGGCCGAAACCGATCAGAACAAGCCCAACGGCAAGCCCTTTTTTGTCCGGAAACCATTTGGCAACAACAGCCAGCGGTACACCATAAGCGATCCCAACCCCCGCACCGATTAGTACCCCGTAGGTCAGAGTCAGGATATAGATATTCGGAGCGTAGGCGGAGAGTATCCAGCCAAGGGCGATGAGAAAGACTCCCGTGGTCATGATAGCCCGCGGGCTGTAACGGTTATAAAAATATCCGGAGATCATCATGAACAGGGCATAGAAAGCTAGAGAGATCATATAGGGCAGCCCGCTTTGCGTGGCACCGATCCCGAAGGTCTTCTCCACCGGGATCCGGAAGACGCTCCAGGCATACACCGTGCCCAGGCACATCATCACGAGATTACCGAGCACCACGTAAACCCAGCGCCAGCTGCTGATGAAGGCTTTATTTTGAACGGTAGTTTGTATCATAGGTTGTCCTCCTTCAAGTTCAATCTGTCCGTTAAGTCATAGGGGATGTTTTCCCAGGACTTAGCTATAAAACCCTCAAGGTTTTCCCGGAACCAAGGATACTTGATTCCCAGGATGCGGGCAGCCAGGATACCGGCGTTTTTGGCATTGTTGATACCCATGGTAGCCACTGGTACGCCGCCTGGCATTTGGACGATGGATAATAAGGAATCTAGACCTTCCAGGGTTTTCAACTGGACGGGAACCCCAATCACCGGCAGAGATGTCATGGAAGCGACCATGCCCGGCAAATGGGCGGCACCCCCCGCACCGGCGATGATCACTTCGAGGCCTCGCTGGATGGCGCTTTTGGCGTAATCCATCATCCGCTCCGGCGTCCGGTGGGCGGAGACGACCTTGATTTCAAAAGGGATTTCGCAGGCTTTTAAGACGATGGCTGCTTGCTTCAGCACCGGCAAATCGGATTCGCTACCCATGATGATGCCTACTAACGGGAGGGGTGTTTCGCTCATTTTCTGGTTTAACATAAGGCTTTCCTCCTCGGTTTTTCAATGGTAATATGGCTGATGGCCTGTCGTGCTTTGGCCTCGGCCATTTCAACGGTCTCTCCCAGCACGGTGATGTGACCAAGCTTACGCAGATGGCCCGCATCGGGTTTGCCGTACAAATGGAGATGGCTGTCCTCCAGTTCCATCAGGGCTTCGGCACCCTCTAGACGGTAATCGCCGGTCACCCGCTCCTGTCCGAGGATGTTGTACATAACGCTGGGGGACTTCAGCTTAGCCGAACCGAGGGGCATACCGGTGATCACCCTGACCAACTGTTCGAACTGGGAGGTGACGCAGCCTTCGATGCTGTAGTGACCAGAGTTATGAGGTCTTGGGGCAATTTCATTGACAAGGACGTTATATTGGGCATCCACGAAAAACTCGATGCAGAAAACGCCGTAGTCATCTAGAGCTTCAATGATACACTTGGTGATGTCTCGGATTTGCTCTGAGGTTTGTTCCGGCAATGTGGCTGGGATGATGGATTTAATGAGGATGCTCTCCTTGTGGATGTTTTCCGCAATCGGATAATGGATTAGCCCGTCACGGTTTCTCGCTACCACGATAGAGACTTCCATGCAATAATTAACGAGGGCCTCGGCCATCATCTCCATTCCGGCAAAGGCTGCGTAGGCGCTTTCTAGTTGGCCATGTTCTTTGATAATCCGGTTTCCTTTGCCGTCATATCCCCCCGTACACGATTTGAGAACGAGTTGACCGTTCAAGGTACGGTAGGCTGCCTTTAAGGCATCAAAGCTATCTATCTTATAAAACTTGGGTACCGGCACGCTAAGCTGGGCGAGCAGCTTTTTTTGCTCGTATTTATTCTGAATGCGCTGGAGTGTGCGGGGTGACGGGTAGATCCGGTGGCTCTGCATTTCAAGCTTAATCAGGTGCTTCGCGTCGATGTGCTCGAATTCATAAGTCAGGACGTCGGAATGATTGGCAAGTTCCCTTAGTGCCGCTTCGTCGGAAAAGGGGGCGACGATCTGGGCATCAGCCACTTGCCCTGCTGGGGACTGGGGCTTCGGGTCAAGAACGGTAACGTAGTAACCCATTCGTTTGGCTTCTAGGGTCAGCATTCGTCCCAGTTGTCCTCCACCCACAATCCCGATTCGCGAAGGTGGGCTTAGTCGAGGAATATCTTTTTTAGACATGAGTTAACCTCCTTCTGGTAAATAAAAAAAGCCAACAACAAAACGCCGTTTACACGGGTTAAATGTTGTTGGCTTACAAATTGACTGGTCAAAAAGACCTTTCAATGTGTCTTCCAAAAATATAATATGCTATTTTTTGAACATCTCCTCGAGATCCCGGTCGACCACGATACCAATAAGTTTCTCGCCGGTTCTAGTACTAACATCCGAGTAGGTGCTAATAACATTGACATCGAGAATGGAGTGGATGGCTTCTTCTAAGCTTTTCCGGGAATTCTCAAAAAGAGCAACTCTGAGCTTTTTGATGAGGTCGACGCCTTCTTTGTTAATGGCTAGGTTAGTCTCCGCTTTGCTCAGAAAACCTTTGACCCGGACAATAACTAGATCTTGAAAAATGATGGTTCGAATGCTGGCCGGACCTCTACCCATATGCTCTATTTCAAATTTGCTAATGACCTCGCTGATTTTAGCTTCTACTTGTCCTTTAGTCATGGGTCACACCTTTTCAATTCTTAAGCTTTATTACCTATTTGATAGAGCTTAAGAGTTTTCAACTTCGAATAGTTTATCATGGACGGCTGACAATAGTCAATGTGACATTAATCGTAGTTTTAGGTATAACTATTCTTTTGGGAACCTTCATACGGAAAACCCTAAAATGGTCATGAAATTCACTAATATTTATGAGAAAAGACAATCACCACCACAGTTTAAAATTACCATTGACCAAACTAAAAATTAATGCTAATATACGTTTTGCATAGGTGAGATTGAATATCAATTACACTAATTAGTGGAACATTAACTAGTTTTCTATCAGAAAAGGCTTGCTTTACAGTTGTTATATATAAGGAAGGAGATTAAATGCAGTAATTTAACATTTAGTTAAGTAATTAGAATCCTTAAAAAGAGAGAGCTGTATTAAGTTATCAAAATACATATTATTAATAATTATAGAACAAGGGGTCCTGTAAAAATCGTAAGATGGGGAAGGTGTATGTGAACTTCACTATTCGAGGACAAGGGAACTATCTAGGATTTGTACTTCACAAAAACCTTACTTTGAAGGCTATTTAATTCGCTTATTGGACCTTATTGACGCTACCATGGTGGGCGTAAAACCAGTTGAATTGCTCAAGATTCCTATAAGCGAAGGTGAAAGAGAAAACTTGGCTTTGGAAAGGTCTGTCGTGCTCCTGAATAAGCAGGAGCAATTTTTGGGCGGTGTAACGAGAATGATTATCATAGTCAGCCTTGAGTTGTACTTAATAATAGATGACATACAGGTTTCCATAGATTAAGGAGGGACAGGACATAATGCAAATCAGCAGAAGAGAATTTCTAAAATGGTCCGTCGCAGCAGCAGTTGCCCTAGGTATAGAAGTCAGTCTTGGCAGTGTTACCAATGTTCTCGCAGCTGAAACAGATCCACCGATTATTTGGCTTCAAGGATCAGGGTGTTCAGGTTGTACAATATCGACGTTAAATGTAACTAATCCTACCACTATTGATAATGTGCTCTTAAACAAAATCAATATGAAGTATAACAGCACCCTGATGACCGCTTCCGGTGACCTAGCGATGCAAACCTTGGACCAAAGTGCAACTCAACACAAGGGGCAGTTTATTTTAGTAATTGAAGGTGCAGTGCCAACGGGTGCCAATGGCAACTATTGTGTCATTGGAGAAGTTAACGGTACTCACCTAACCATGGAACAAGCTGTCTTGAAGTATGGACCGATGGCTAAATATGTGGTTGCTGCAGGAACTTGTGCTGCCTTTGGAGGAGTTTCGGCAGCAGGAGTCAATGCAACAGGTTGTGCAACAGCCAGCTCTATACTTAATGGAAAGACTGTAAACCCGGTGGTTAATTTACCTGGGTGCCCGGTCCACCCAACCGTTCTTATTCAAACACTTCTAGATTTAATTCTCATTGGCATGCCTTCCCTGGATAGTTATAAACGACCAAGTAAGTATTTTGGTTCAAAGATCCATAGTAGTTGCCCCCGAAAAGGAACCACTGTTGTAAAACAATTAGGGCAATATGGGTGTTATAAAAATGTAGGTTGCAAAGGAACCAGTTGTCAGAATGTATGCCCTTCAATGAAGTGGAATAACGGACAAGCATGGTGCATTGGGGTTAATTATCCTTGCATAGGATGTGCGAATCCTGATTTCCCATCAAATCCTCTATTAAAGGTATAAGTAGTTTCTAAAGGGAAGGGAAGAAATTAATTGAGTAAAATCGTATTAGATCCGATTACTAGGCTTGAAGGTCATTTAAAAGTGTCTGTAACTCTTGATGCCAATAATGTTGTAACAGCTGCACAAGCAACGGGCAACTTATATAGGGATTTTGAAAATATGCTGATCGGCAGGGATCCAAAGGAGGCTGCATTTCTTACCCAACGAATTTGTGGAGTTTGCCCAGTTTCTCACGCTATTGCTTCCTCAAAGGCCGTGGAGAAAGCAGCAGGGTTTACGCCAAGTCTTCAGAGCTTATTATTAAGAAACTTGATTCAGGGAGCTAACTTCATCTCAAGTAATGTTTTGCACTTTTACCAACTAGCTTTAATGGACTATGTTCAAGGCCCGCAAATGCACCCGTGGACGCCTGGATATACGCAGGATTTCAGATTTAATGCGACTGACAGTCAAGCCTTAATTAATAACTATGTTGCAGCATTATCCATCAGAAGACAGACCCATGAAATGGGAGCCATCTTTGGCGGAAAGCTTCCCCATGTCGGCAACGTAGTTCCTGGTGGAGTTACCGCAATCCCATCCGCAACAGACATCACGAACTTCCGTAATTATTTAAATGATATTACAACGTTCATTCAATCGACGTATGCAACGGACGTCAACAAATTAGCGACGACTTATAGCGACTATTATACGGTAGGCAAAGGCTATGGCAATCTAATATCCTTTGGGGTCTTTGATACCAATACGTCCGGAAATAAACTATATCCGGCAGGAACGGTAACTAATGGCACCATCGGGAGCTTTACACAGACAAATATCAAAGAATATGTAGGGCATTCTTGGTATTCTTCACCATCAGGTTATAATCCGGCCTCCGAGACCACGACTCCAAGCTTTGGGAAAGCAGACGCTTACACTTGGTTAAAGGCACCGAGATATGATGGAGCTGCTTATGAAGCAGGCAGCATAGCTAGAACATGGCTCACGGGAGAGTATCGTCGCGATGTTTCTGTCATGGACAGGCACTTAGCACGCTACACAGAAACTGATAAAATTGCGGTAACTATGCAAACCTGGTTGGACCAATTGGTTGTTGGGAAAAATTATTTTACTAATTTAGGAACTCCTGCTTCTAGTTCGGGAATCGGTTTAACTGAAGCACCCAGAGGAGCACTCGGTCACTGGTTATCTGTTGCAAGTTCAAAAATTACTAAATACCAAATCGTTACTCCAACATGCTGGAATGCTTCGCCGATGGATGATGCCGGCATTGTAGGGCCGATGGAAAAGGCTTTAATTGGAACGCATGTTGCAAATACTTCGCAACCCGTGGAGCTTTTAAGAATCGTTCACTCCTTCGATCCCTGCACAGGATGCTCCGTTCATGTAATGTCGCCTGAGGGAATGGAAATGTCCAACTTTGTGGTACAACCCCTAGGAGTTTAGCATGAAGGACACGGTCATTATTGGAATTGGTAATATTCTTCTGCAGGATGATGGCGTGGGAGTTCATGTTGTAAATCAACTGGAAAATGAAACCCTTCCATCGACCATCGAGTTAGTCGATGGAGGTACTTCCACCCTAGATACACTTAGCTACTTTTTGGACTATAGAAAGGTCATTGTGGTCGATTGTTTGAGGGCAGGGTTGAAACCAGGCACTATCTATAAAATACAACCGGAAGACATCAAGAATTATCAAAAAGAAAACCTATCTATTCATGATGTTCAGATCTTGGATGTTGTGAAAATGGCCAATATGATGGGGCAATATCCTGAGGTTGTTATCTTTGGTATAGAGCCGAAAAAAATCTCGGTTAATTTAGAAATGACGGATCTGATGTATGCCAAACTACCTGAAGTGATTGCGAATATTAAGAAAGAGCTACTCTTAGATGTCAAAGTAGTCTTAGGTGAAACTAATGCATGAAGTTTCCATTATCCAAAGCGTAATTGACATAGTCACCAAGCAAGCCCTTGAAAATAATCTAACAAAAATTAATAACGTTTCTTTGAGAATAGGAGAGCTATCCGGTGTCATGCCTGAATCCTTAGAGTTTGCTTTCGACAGTTGTATTAAAGGTACGATGCTGGAAGAGTCCACATTGAACATAGAAATAGTTAGTGCACTAGGTGAGTGTAAAGATTGTAATCTTGAATTTCCGATCAAACATTTCAATAAGCTATGTCCCAGTTGCAACAAGTTCTGTACTAACATCATTCGTGGATATGAGCTTAATATAAATACCATTGAAGGAGACTAAACGATGAGTGAGATAAAGGTAGTTGCCAACATCCTCCACACAAATGAGGAGATAACCTCTCAAAACAAACGGTTGCTCAATGAAAAAGGGATCTATGTTATTAACCTGATGAGTTCTCCAGGTTCCGGTAAGACATCCCTGCTGGAAAAGATCATCTCAAAACTTAAAGATAAAATCAGAATTGCAGTTATTGAAGGGGACTTGTACACAACGAAGGATGCTGAAAGAATCGAGGCCCAAGGAGTCCCGGTGGTTCAGATCAACACTGGGGGAGCTTGTCATTTGGATGGAAAGATGATCAAAGGGGCCTTAGATTCTTTAAACCTGGATAATGTGGATTTGCTTGTGATAGAAAATGTCGGCAATTTAGTCTGCCCAGCGGCCTTTGAGCTGGGTGAAGATATAAAAATCACGGTATTGAGTACCACGGAAGGCAATGACAAACCCTTGAAATATCCGCGAATGTTTGAGAACAGTGGGGCAATTATTTTAAACAAAATGGATTTATTAGAACTGACTAATTTCGATAAAGCTGAGTTCTACAAAAACATTAACTCTCTTAATGCCCTAGCGACTATTTTTGAGACATCCTGTGTTAAAGACCGAGACCAGGGTATCGATGAATTATGCTCATGGTTAAGTAAGCTAGTGAACATTAATAGTCAGTTGTAAAGCATGTATCTGATTAATACTTTTATGAACTAAAAAAGGGGGAGATCAGTGTGTGTCTTGCCGTTCCGGGAAGAGTGTTAAGCATTAAGGGGCAGATGGGGATTATCGAAGTCGGAAGTATCAAAAGAAAGGTCTTTTTGCATCTAGTACCGGAGGTATCCGTCGATGATTATGTGCTTACCCATGCAGGGTGCGCTATTCAAAAGATTGACGAATTAGAGGCGAAAATTACACTTGATATATTAAAGGAGTTATCCGAAAGTGAAGTTTGTCGATGAATTTAGATCGAGGGACTATTCCAAGCTATTAGTTGAAAACTTGCAAAAGCTTTCTCGATATAAGATAAATATCATGGAAGTCTGCGGCACTCATACTATGGCAATCTTTAGGTATGGTATTAGAGACGTTCTTCCAGCCAATGTAACGTTAATATCGGGACCGGGCTGTCCTGTTTGCGTTACTCCTCAGAGCTATATCGATACTGCTTTAGAACTTTCCAGTCGAGAGGATGTCATTATAGCAACCTTTGGGGATATGATGAAAGTTCCGGGAAGAAAAAGCTCGCTCCTTAAGAAAAAGGCGGAAGGTTCGGATATAAGACTGGTGTACTCCCCTATGGATTGCCTCACCCTTGCTGCGGACAATCCTGCGAAAAAGATTGTTTTTTTGGCAGTTGGCTTTGAAACAACCGCGCCGATGACTGCGGTAACGGCTATGGAGGCAAGAAAAAACGGCTTAAGCAATCTTTTTTTCTTTACAGCCCATAAAATTGTGCCCCCTGTTATGGAAGCACTGGTTACGGATAAAGAACTGAACTTGGACGGCTTTTTATTACCGGGAAATGTTAGTGCAATTATTGGAACTGAACCTTACGAATTTTTAAGCAAGGATTTTAATATTCCTGGAGTAGTGACGGGTTTTGAACCCGTAGACATACTTCAGGGATTAAATACTTTAATAAGTTTAATAAGCAAAAAGGACTATAGCATTGCTAATGACTATAAACGAATCGTAAGAACTTCCGGCAATTCCGAAGCTAAAGAGTACATGAACAAAGCCTTTAATGTTGTTGATTCTAATTGGCGAGGAATCGGCAAGGTTCCGAAAAGTGGCTTGGAGTTTAATCGTGATTTTGAAGAGTTTGATGCCCTTAAGCATTTTAAAATTAGTTATGAAGAGTATGATGGCAGCTCAGGATGTCGATGTGGCGAGATCCTAAAAGGGAAAATGAATCCAACCCAGTGTCCCCTTTTTAAGCAAATTTGTACACCGGAAAATCCCATTGGATCTTGTATGGTATCGTCAGAAGGCACTTGTGCAGCTTACTTTAGATATTACAACTAACCCGGAAAATGGAGGAGTAAAATTGAGTACCATAACCCTAAGTCACGGAAGTGGCGGTACCCAAACCAACCAATTAATTACCGATGTATTTTTTAAATACTTCGGTAACGATATATTAAACCAGATGAACGATGCTGCTCACTTAGCCATAGATTTTAAGAAACTGGCGTTCACCACAGATTCTTTTGTGGTGAATCCTCTTTTCTTTAAGGGAGGAAATATCGGTAAACTAGCTGTTTGTGGAACGGTCAATGATTTAGCCGTCAGCGGAGCAAAACCACTTTATTTAACCTGCGCCTTTATTATTGAAGAGGGTTTTTCTATGGCCGACTTAGAGACTATTGTTAAGACCATGGCAGAAGAGGCGGAGAATTCTGGGGTAAAAATTGTGGCCGGAGATACAAAGGTAGTCGAAAAGGGCAAAGTCGATGGGGTATATATCAATACTTCAGGTATTGGGGTCATTTATGAAGACGTCAATATAAATTGCGCCAATGCTAAGCCAGGAGATGTAATCATAGTCAATGGCACTATAGGAGACCACGGAATGACGATATTATGTGAAAGAAACAACTTCGGCTTTGAGGGGGATTTGAGCAGTGATTGTGCCTCTTTGAATACATTGGTTGATTGCATGTTAGAGGTCTACAACGGAATTCATGTGATCCGCGATGCTACAAGAGGGGGAATAGCAGCGGTTCTTAATGAAATTAGTGTCTCTAGTAATGTATCCATAGTACTCGAAGAAAATCTCCTTCCAATAAAAGAAGAAGTAAAAGGAG
Organism: Desulfosporosinus sp.; assembly: GCF_014237355.1. Taxonomy (NCBI): domain Bacteria; kingdom Bacillati; phylum Bacillota; class Clostridia; order Eubacteriales; family Desulfitobacteriaceae; genus Desulfosporosinus; species Desulfosporosinus sp. The sequence goes on along the minus strand of NZ_JABZFS010000037.1, from coordinate 4,789 downwards.
CCGCAGAAATGTTAGGCTTTGATCCACTTTATATTGCTAATGAAGGAAAGCTCTGTGTCTTTGTACCAGAAGCTCAGGCGGAGCAGGTGCTTTTGGCCATGAGAACACACCCTTTAGGTACGAATGCCGCAATCATCGGCAGAGTCACTGAAGAAGTGGGTAAAAAAGTGTATATCAAAACTGTTGTTGGAGGAAAGAGACTCGTAGACATGCCATCAGGAATTCTACTTCCCAGGATATGCTAAAGCGGTAAAACGGGATTAAATCTGCTAACATTCTTAAGTCTACCACCTTGGTTTAGGTTGGAGAACTTAAGAACATAATTGAACGAATACAAATCAGGCGCGAAGATCCATAAAAGTCCGGAACTGATTCCTTAAGCGAAATAAATGGCCTGTGCAATCGTACACGCGTACGATTGCACAGGCCGCTTATTTTATTCCACAAATTATCAAGAAGTCCGCCGGCTGGCCATAGGCAATACCTTCTTGTTTTTAAGATACATTCCAGGAACTACTGATAGTACTTGGCCAACTGGCCAGACTTGATCTGGCGGTGAAGGAGAAATGCAGTAAAGACGCGAGCAAGCTTGCTGAATATATGGTCGAAAGGCTTAAAGAGTGGCCGCCTGTTCCCAAGACGAATATGACGACAGTTGAAACGTATGCCGCTCATGAAAGGTGGTAAATCCGAGACACGGAGATTCAGTGTCGCTAATTCGATAATCATAGATAGAGTTTAAGTTCATATCTCGTATTCTGCTTAACCCTTGTGGTAATATTGTTACTGCTTCACGGTTAAGCCAGAATAACGGAGAAAAGTTATCAAGACTATATCAATCATAATTTAGTAGTCTTAAGAGAATCACTAATTAAAGAATGCAAAACGAGACGTAAATTTTCTAGATCAAATGGTTTGGGCAAAAAGTGTTTAACAAAACCATTCCGGACAGCGGTCATTACAGCTTTGTCTTGGGTAGAAGCACTCATTACTACAACTGGAATGTTTAGACGTAATTCATTCAATTTATTTAGAGTTTCAATCCCACTTAAACCGGGCATCTTCAAATCTAAGAATGTAAGTTCAGGTTTCTCTTCTCTTACAATTTGTAAAGCTGTATGTCCATCGGGTGCTTCTTTAACGCAAAAACCTTCCCGAGATAAAAATTCACATAAAAGTCTTCGTACGCCAACATGATCATCCACTACCAAAAGATAATCTTTACTCAAAAAAACCATCTCACTTCTTTAAAGATATGAGAAAGACCTACACTTAGTAGAAACGACATTTAAGGTGGAAACCCAATATCCCTAGAGTGTTTTGCATGAATACTTCGATCAATATAGTGTAAATCCTCTAAATATTCATACAATTAATATAAGTATTATGAATACTTCTTCATTTTAGTGGTTTCATAAGCATGGCAAACTATTACATTGATATCCTTAGTTGGGCCTCACCATAACCTTGCGGCAACAATACCAATATCTATGTTGCCGCAAGGCCTTTTTTTGTCTCCTCAGCTTTTGAGAACATCCGCGATATCGAAATACGATATATAAATAAAATAAATAGAGGTATTGGAATTTGCTTTTTGAGAAATGAACCTCATTTATTCCTGATAAGAGGAAGGGCGCTTATTTGCTTGGTAAAGCGCACCATATTATTTTTGTATGAAATATGGTCACTCTAGAAGGAATATTCAGATAATATGTTGAATTATAGATAATATTGTTAAATCAACCTTCTTATTATACAAAGGTTGGATTTAACAACTCACAGACCAAGGGAGTTTTCGATATGGATTTTAACTTAAATGAATTTTTAGGAGCTGTAGCTAATACATTAGACATTATTGAAATCGATATATTTGGAATGGCTACAAATCATTCTAAAAGGCTTGCCTATATATCCGTGAAAATGGCACATGAAATCCGTATGAATAGTGAAGAGATCTTTGATTTGGCATCTTTGGCAATGTTGCACGACAATGGGGCAAGTATGAAAATTTTGCATGATAACTTAATGGGAACTGCCAAAGAAAAGATTGATATATTAGAAAGCAGAAAGGAACATTGCATTATTGGGGAAGATAATCTTAAGAATTTCCCCTTTTTAACAAATCCCCAAAATATAATAATTTATCATCATGAAAAATATGACGGTTCTGGCTTTTTTGGGATATCCAAGGATGAAATTCCGCTGATGGCTCAAATTATTGCCTTCTCAGACACAATAGACTTAGCCTTTGATTTAAGAAAAACTTTTAATAAAGAAATTGTTACAAAGTTTGTCCGTGAGCATAAGAACACATTTTTTTCCCCGCTGATATCGGATGTGTTTTGCAAGATTTCCGAACAGCATGAATTTTGGGATGCTTTATCTGACGGGAAAATAGATGATAGCCTAAAAATGGTCATACCGAATTATAGCAAAGAACTAAATTACAATGAAATACACACGATAACAAAGACCCTATCCAAAATAATTGATTCTAAATCTCAATACACTCAATCCCATTCTTCAGGTCTTTCAATGAAGCTTAAAAAGATTGCCGAGTTTTATAAAATGGATCCAATAATTACATTGAAATTGTTGATCGCTTCGGATTTGCATGACCTTGGTAAGTTAGCTATTAGTAACAATTTGTTGGATAAGCCTGGAAAATTATCCAAAGAAGAATATGAAGTAATTAAGAAGCATCCTAGAATAACTAGGCTTTGCTTACAAAATATTAAAGGATTTGAAGAAATCACCAGATGGGCTTCTAACCATCATGAAAAATTAGATGGCTCAGGATATCCGGAAGCTTTAAAGGCCGAAGAGCTAGATTTTAATTCACGGTTAATAACCTGTTTAGACATATATCAGGCGCTAAGAGAAGAAAGACCCTATCGGAAATCTATGGACCATCAAAAAGCTATGGAAATTTTAGTTGATATGGTGGACGCCGGGCAACTGGATCAGAAAATCGTTGATGACATTAATTTAGTTTTTATAAACTGCACAAACTGATACCATGTCTTATATTATATGCAGATATTTAAGTATGCGGCACGTTATTATTAGGTGCCGCCAAGACGTGTATTAGCCTAATTCGGGGTGGCACAGGGGGACGTGGCACAGGGGGACGTGGCACAGGGGGACGGTTCTCTTGTGTCAAATTAGAATAGTAGAATTTGAGAAAAGGGGAGAAGGGGCGTGAAGGAATGCCCAGGAAGCCAATAAAGAAGAGTGAAACAGGAAGTTGAATTGTAAAAAGCAGATAGTACAAGAAACTCAAACTATGCAGTACGTCCAATAGGGTAAAGGTTAATGAACGAGCAGTAATTGAGGAATTGTTAAATACTGATTTAAGTACGGATAACAACAGCGATACTTTCTTTGTACGCTTTAATCCTTGAATATGATGATATAGTAGGTAATTGCAATAAGTTCGTTAAACAATTCGAAAATGAGTTTGGAAGTTTGAATTGCAGGGATCTCAGGCCAGAAGGCTTCGTGGATTATTTGCCTTAGGTTATTAGTGTCTAAAGGGTAAGAGAAAAGACCCCCGTTAAGGAGGTCTTACTAATTTTCATGTATTAACTCAATTTGATGAACTAGATATTGAAAATCCAATTCATACATATTCCCGATGAAGTCTTTATCCTTGATATTATTTCTAAAGTCTTCTTTGTTTACCTCTAGTAGTCAAACCCAATCCCCATGATGGCTTTGTCAATCCTGATTTTCTTCAATTAGGAATAGGGATTTTATACTGATCATGATGTTTTGGCGGATCATCAGGAGATTGAGATGTGGTTGCAACTAAAATCAATAATTTATTTTCCAGTTCGCCAACTATAATTACTGGTCTTATTTTAGCTCCAGGGATATCTTCATACTGCACATCAGACCAAAAAATCTCTCCTAGAGAAAAATTAAACGTAAGAATTTTAGTATTCTCCCTCTTCTACAATGTAGCGATGGTCTTTGTTGTTTTTATCGAACAAAAGTTTACCATCTTTAACTTTAGGGCGAATGGTAATTTCTTTTAATTTTTTAGAGGACAAAGATAATCCTTTGTTGACTTGTTCTTTGGCAAGTGCTTGCATATTTTTTTCCTCCTGATTTCTTTCTTCCTTGTCCATATCTTATCACCATCCAAAAAGTTGTTCAAGAAGTATTATGCCCATTTTTACCAAATTAGAAGGTGATTACTTCAACAATAGAAGCTTCGTAATTGACAAGGTAATACAGGCCGTCACAGTTTCTATAGTTTCTATGTGCACTATTGCAGAACTGATTATGTTTTATTGCACCTTATTTAAGGGCACATGGGGACGGTTCTCTTGTGTCAAATTTGAATGCATGGGGGAGAAAGGGCGTGAAGAATGCCCAGGAAGCCAAGAAAGAAGAGTGAAACAGGAATCTACCATGTTATAGTACGGGGAATCGGCCAGCAGGATATTTTTTGCGAAGAAGATGATTATTAGAGATACCTGGATACTACAAAAAAGTTATTGCTAGAAAGCTGGGTAAGCGTCTTTGGGGGGTATTGCTTGATACCAATCGGGGCTTTACAGAAGATGGACCAGGATTCACGAAACAACCTATTGAGTCGTTTAAGAAATGTTGGATTAAGTCTGCGGCAAATATACAGGATCAGGGGCGTTCCAATCCACATTGTCCGAAAGGCTTAGACATTGGCACGGAAGAACCGTCCCCTTGTGTCCCCCTTGTGTCCCCCGCAGAAGGTCCGTGATAATAACGTATAATTTAAAGAGTATTGTAAAAATGAACAGTT
>NZ_JABZFS010000080.1:0-215085 GCF_014237355.1 Desulfosporosinus sp. | reverse complement strand
TTATGCCGGAGGGGTTCCACCCGTTCCCATACCGAACACGGAAGTTAAGACCTCCAGGGCCAAGGATACTTGGGGCATAGCCCCTGGGAAAGTAGGTCATCGCCAGGTAAACAAGCGACAGACTACCTCTAACGAGGTAGTCTGTCGCTTGTTTAGTCATACTGTAAATTAAGATACTTGGGTCCGGGGTTCCACGATCCACACTGCAGGAGTATGCGTCTTGGGTTGCAGTGTGGCGAAAAGCTCGTTCGCTTTTCGTGTTCGGGATCCACACTGCTGGTGAGAGCTTTTTATGTCGCAGTGTGGCGGCGAAAAGCTCGTTCCTTCGCCACGAAGTGTTCCTTTGGGGCGGGTGGCTCGGCGATACTCTATCCTTCGCCGGAAGGTATTCCTTCACGGATCACGGCTTCGGCGATACTCTCCACCGGAGACTATCGTACTGGAGACTATCGTGTTTTTCGTCACATTGCAGGAGTTTGCGTCACGAGTCGCAATGTGGCGAAATTCTCATCCGACTTTCGTATCGCTCGGTAAACAAGCTACAGACTATCTTTAAGGTAGTCTGTCTGTGCTTCTTAATACTGATACAAAAACCTAATTCACAAAGGAAAAGGCCGATACTAAACGGGTCATTGTCATTTTCCTCAGTTTGTCTTTACAACGTCAACAGTTGAGACTAATCACAGAAGAAATTTGAATAGGAAAATTGTTCCATAATTGCCAGAGCGTGAATAGTATACACTATCTCTTAACAAAGGAGGAAATGCAAATGGCATTTGGCGGTGTTGATGGAGCAGCTTGCGGTCATGGCCTTGGCGCAGGAATTGCAGCGGTTGTTGTAATTATTCTTTTGCTTATCGCAATGGGAATCGTATTCTAATTAGAAAGGAGGAAATCATAAATGTACGGATATGGTGGTGCAGGGTATGGCGGCGTTTGTGGCTGTCCTAGCGGTGGAAACTATGCCGGCGCAGGAATTATTGCAATCGCAATTTTGATTCTTATCGCTTTAGGAGTTATTTTCTAAAAATGGATTCATAGAGGCTATCACCAAATCGGTGGTAGCCTCTTAAATATATAAGATAGCAATTCGTCGACATGAAGACTGTCCAAAGTCTATGGGACTTGAGGGTCTTTGAAACTAAAGAATCCGTCAGGGGAGTTGCGAAGGGGCAAAAACACAGTTAACTGAATAGTAATAATATAAAGAAAATTTGAATAAGTCTATACTATTATCAAGAGAAATGTGCTAGAATATGTAAAAATGAATGAGTAAACATTCAAAGCTAGGCAAGGGGGATTGAAATATGGAATTATCTAGTTCAGAGAGACCCTGGTTTCGTTTTTATGAATCGAATGTTCGTAGACAGTTACAAATTCCAGAACTCACTCTAGTAGAAGTATTTAAGCAAACAAAGTTAAAGTTTCCAAATAACCCTGCACTAATTTTTGGGGGAAAGACAACTACGTACAGTGAGATGGATACTCTTATTGAACGCATGGCAAAGGCGCTCATCAAAAGAGGAGTGAAAAAAGGGGATCGCATCTCAATATATATGCCTAATAGCGCTAACTGGGTAATATCATTTTTTGCAATCCAAAGAATAGGAGCTATCGTCGTTCAGACGAACCCACTCTATGTTGAAAGTGAACTTAAAGCGTTGTTACAAGATTCTGGGGCCATTGGAATAGTTTCTATACCACAACTATTGCCTCGGATTGCTCCAGTTCAAAAAGAAATAGGACTTAAATTAATTGCCTTAGACTACTTAAGTGGATTTTCGGGGTTAGCCGGTTTGGGTTTAGCGGATAACCCTGAATACATGGATCTCGAAGAACTACTTTCTGATTTTAGTTTAGATGAATTAGAGTCCCCGCCTTTTGTAAGCAATTCGAAAGATATAGCAGTTTTGCAGTACACAGGAGGGACAACTGGAACGGCCAAAGGAGTTATGCTAACCCATCACAACCTAGTGGCTAATGCCTTCCAAGCTTGGGAATGGATTGTAGGCCATGAGGGGAAGGAAAGAGTTCTAACTGTTTTGCCCTTGTTCCATATTTACGCTTTGACAGCTTGTATGAATTTTTCAATACTATCCGGAGGGGTTATGATTATTTTGCCTAGATTTGATGTTGATGCCGTCCTCCAACACATCAACGATTATGAACCAACATTCTTTCCCGGTGCCCCAACTATGTATGTTGCTGTCATTAATCATCCAAAGATCAAGGAATATAAAGTATCATCAATTCGGTGCTGTCTAAGTGGCTCGGCCCCGCTTCCGAAAGAAGTGGCAATCCGTTTCGGGGAACTAACGGGTGGGAGGTTGGTCGAGGCTTATGGTTTATCGGAAGCATCGCCAGCAACCCACCTAAATCCAATCTTCAATTCTCGAGTAGGCTCAATCGGTGTTCCGGCGCCGAATACAGACGCTAAAATTATGGACTTAGAGACAGGGCAAAAGGAACTTCCACCAACAGAGATTGGAGAATTGGTGGTTAAAGGAGATCAAGTTATGCTAGGGTACTGGCAAAAACCTGAAGAAACTACGGCTGTTTTACAGGATGGATGGCTTTACACTGGAGATATCGCATATAAAGACGAAGACGGGTTTTTCTATATTGTTGATCGAAAGAAGGATATGATCATTACTGGAGGTTATAATGTCTATCCGCGCGATGTTGAGGAAGTCCTCTATACTCATCCTGCCGTGAGGGAAGCAGTATGCGCCGGAATTAGTAACCCTTATTGGGGAGAGATGGTTAAAGCCTATGTCGTTCTTAAAGAAGGAACTAGTGTTACGGAAGAGGACATCCTGAAGTATTGTAAAGATAAGCTAGCAGTGTATAAAATTCCGAAGATGGTTGAGTTTCGAGAGAGTTTGCCTAAGACAGCCGTTGGCAAAGTGTTGCGACGTTATTTAGTCGACGAAGAGCGAGAAAAAATGTTGCAACAAGAAAAGGATGCGGCAGTTCAGGTGGCTGCGGGGAGCTCGCAATAAAATATTTAGTAAAATGTAATTATCAACGGTGGAATGAAAATATAAATGGCTGTAAAAAAAGGTTTTAATGTTACTGAATCACAGGTGTCTTTGCGTTGTCCCAAGTCATTGTAAGTAAGTTTTACGTAAAAAATCACAGTGTTAACAATTCGTTGACACTGTGATTTTTTATCTTTGCCAGTTCATTTTTTTATAACTTCTAAATAATGAAGCTGATGCCCTTCTTTTTGGTGCACTTTAAATGTGTATCCATCGATTTCAAAATCAGACCCTGTCTCTGCTTCGATGTTTTGAGTCAAGAACCACCCACCTATGGTATCAACATCTTTGTGGGTAAAATCTGTACCTAGCAAATTATTAACATCCTCAATGAGTAATTTAGAGTCTAGGATATAATGATCTTCATTTATTTTTTGAATCTCCGGTACTTCGTCTTCGTCAAATTCATCTCTAATTTCACCAACAATTTCTTCAAGTATATCTTCAACTGTGACTAAACCGGAAGTACCACCGTATTCATCCATTAAGATGGCGATATGGGTGCGTTCTTTTTGCATTTTTACAAGCAAGTCATGAATAGGGATGGTTTCCATAACATGGATAACAGGATTAATGAAGCCCTCTAAATTCATGTCTTCCTGGTTTATCCTACTTATCAGATTGGCAGTTAGAAACTCTTTAACATTTATGAAACCTCGAATATTGTCTTTGTCTCCATCTAAAACAGGATAACGTGTATAATTTTCTGTTTGGATAATATTAAGAATGTCCTTAAAGGTATCATCAATAGAAATAGTAACAATTTCTGTACGAGGAACCATGATTTCCTTTGCAATTCTTTCATCGAACTCAAAAATGTTGTTCATGTATCTTAATTCGTTTTTATTGATCTCCCCGCTTTTAAAACTTTCGGTTAGCAAAATCCGCAGTTCTTCTTCAGAATGTGCTATTTCATGTTCTGATGCTGGCTTTAAGCCAAATAGGCCAACAAGAACACGTGCTGCCCCATTTAAAAACCAAATGAATGGATACATTATTTTGTAAAACCAGATAATAGGTACTGCAAAGGCTAAAGTAACGGCTTCTGCTTTTTGAATGGCAACCGTTTTGGGTGCAAGTTCACCAACCACAACATGCAGGAAGGTTACTAAAGCAAATGCAATACCAAATGATAATAAATGTGTAATTGATTGACTTAACTCAAAATACACAAACAACGGATACAACAGATCTTCAACTGTAGGTTCACCAAGCCAGCCTAAACCTAACGCGGTAATTGTGATTCCAAGTTGGCAGGCTGATAAATACTCATCTAAATGAGTTACGACTCTCTTAGCAGCCTCTGCTCCTTTTTTTCCTTCAGAAATAAGCTGATCAATTCTGGAAACACGGATTTTTACAATGGCAAATTCAGTTGCTACAAAAAAAGCGGTTAATACAATTAATAGAGCAATCAATAATAAATTAATATTCATCAAAGAGTAATCTTACTTGGAGTAAGACATACACCTCCTAAAAATTATTTATAGCTTTCTACATAAAGCTGATACGCTTGGATTAAGCACTTTTAACTCCATACTCCTCATTGTTCAATAAATCCCATCAGAAGTTTCTCTCAAAATACAGATGCAAAAGTAATTACCTAAAAGGATACTGTAGTATAGCTGATAAAAGTATTATGCCAATACCCGTTAGTTAGTATGCCCAACCTCACGGAGCACTTCCGGCAACTAATAGGGAGGGATACTTATTAAAGTTATTCTAGTCACAAAACTCTTAACATCAGTTATACGTTCTCAAAGATCTTCCAATTCTATTGACGATGTTCCCTTAATCATTCATGAAGGAGTTTGATAAAATAATTCGATAATCAATCAAAAGGCAATTAAATACTTTTCTAAGAATGTGCAGTAAGCTATTTCGTTGTAAACAAAAAGATTAAACAAAGGAATACTAAGTATAACATAGCAAGCGAGGAAGACCAAATTTATCTGGTCTTCCTCTTTGAGCTTCTAACTCCTTAACGAAACCATAACCTTATGGGAGATACAGCTTTTCATTAACTTGTTTTAGGAACAAGAACTTATTCAGGTTAAGCTGATATTGTATACCAGAAATAATCACTTCTTAGATCTTAAGGCTTCTTCTTTTGATAATCCATGCCCGTCTCTGGAATCCATGCTGGGTTGATCTTCCGGTCGAGATGGAATTGGCTTAGTGCTAGGGTTTGCATTTCTTTCCGGAAATTTCTTAATCACAATGTCACTCCTTCCTAAGATAAGCAGTTATGTTATATGAACAAAGGTATTCTGCCCTTTTTGTTCAAGGAATACTACTTTCTAAATAATTAAAACTAGTGTTAAGCAAAAAATGAAGGAAGAAAACGATAGTGAACAGAAATCAGCGAAGGAAAAGAAGAACAAGCTAAATAAGGCCCATAGGACTATTGACACACAACATATAGTATGATTAAATTCAATAGGACACTATATGTTGGGGGTGGTACTATGCATTGTCCATTCTGCGGAAACGAGGACACAAAAGTTCACGATTCTCGTCAAGTTGAAGAAGGAACTGCGGTCCGTAGACGCAGGGAATGTGAACGCTGTTCGCGGCGATTTACCACCTTTGAAAAATTTGAGGATTCTCCCCTCATCGTTGTAAAAAAAGAGGGGCGGCGCGAAGGTTTTTCTCGCTCTAAAATGATGGCAGGCATGCTCAGAGCTTGCGAAAAACGACCGATTTCTATTGAAGAAATCGAGAATGCATCCTTTGCCATTGAAAAGAGACTGCGTAATCGCCATGAGCGAGAGGTGTCTAGTTCCGAAGTTGGTGAAGCAGTGCTGGAGCAATTATTTAAAATGGACGAAGTTGCCTACATACGTTTTGCTTCTGTCTATCGCCAGTTTCAAGACATCCAGCGCTTTATGGAGGAGTTACATGAACTTATCGAAAAGCGGGGTATAATTGAAAAAAAGAATAGTGTAAGTAGTGATTAAGGAAAGTTGGGGATAAGAGTTGAGTTTCGAAGGACAAGCACCAAAAACCTGGCCAAAAGTTGATTTAACGCCTAATGCACGAGTTGTATTGGCTAGAAGGTATTTAAAACAAGAAAATGGGCAAGTAATTGAAACTGCGGAAGATATGATTTATCGAGTAGCTAGTGTAGTTGCAAGTATTGAAAAGGATCTATATGGGAAAGGCAAGGAAGAAACACAATCCTTGACTAAAGAATTTTACACCATGATGGCGAATCTCGAGTTCATGCCAAACTCGCCTACATTGATGAATGCCGGGCGAGATCTCGGCCAATTGAGCGCTTGCTTTGTGTTGCCTGTTGAAGACAGCATGGAAGAAATCTTTGATGCCATAAAAAATGCAGCAATTATTCATAAATCCGGTGGAGGAACTGGTTTCAGTTTTTCTCGTTTACGCCCTAAAAACAGCATGGTTCGGTCAACGGGTGGGGTAGCCTCCGGTCCAATTTCATTTATGAAAGTATTTAATTCGGCGACGGAAGCAGTTAAACAAGGTGGCACTCGACGGGGAGCCAATATGGGTATTCTCCGTGTGGATCATCCCGATATTATAGATTTTATTCAATGCAAAGAAGATAACAAAGAGATTACAAATTTTAATATCTCAGTTGGAATTACAGAAGAATTTATGAAAGCCGTTCGAGAAGAGCGTCCTTATGATCTCATAGATCCCCATACTGGAAATGCAGTCGGGCAATTATCTGCTCCAGAGATCTTTAATAAAATTGTAGATCATGCATGGCAAAACGGAGAGCCTGGAATTGTCTTTCTTGATCGATTAAATGAAGGGAATCCTACCCCACTGTTAGGGGAAATTGAGGCAACCAATCCTTGCGGGGAGCAACCCTTGCTTCCGAATGAAGCTTGCAACTTAGGCTCGATCAATCTAAAACTAATGGTGATTGAAAGAGACGGAAAAATGGTCATTAATTGGGAGAGATTGAGTCAAGTCACCCGATTATCCGTCCGTTTCTTGGACAACGTCATTGATGCCAATCAGTATCCGTTGCAAATTATCGATCACGTGGTAAAAGGAAATCGTAAAATTGGACTTGGTGTCATGGGATTTGCAGATATGCTCATTTTACTACAGACCTCGTACTCGACTGAAGAAGCCGTTGAATATGCAGAGAAAGTAATGAATTTTATCCAGACAGAAGCCCGCATTGAATCCCAACGCTTAGCTGAAGAAAGGGGAACCTTTCCGAACTATGAAGGCTCTATCTATGACGGGGTCATGAAACTGCGCAATGCCACCTTGACAACAATTGCTCCGACGGGAACAATTTCCATGATTTGTAGTGCTTCTAGCGGAGTAGAACCCCTCTTTGCGGTAGCATACACTAAAACCGTGATGGATGGAACAGCTTTAATTGAAGTCAACCCGCTTTTTGAAGCCTTTGCCAAAGAATTTGGTTTCTATTCTGAAGAACTTATGCGAAAAATTGCGGACATGGGGACTGTCTTAGGCTTGCCTGAAGTTCCTAACTGGGTACAGGAAGTTTTCACCACAGCTCAAGAGATCGCACCTGAATGGCACATTCGTATTCAGGCTGCTTTTCAGAAATATACGGATAATGCGGTTTCCAAAACCATTAATTTCGCTAACTCTGCGACACGAGAAGAAATTGCAGAGGCCTATCGATTGGCAGATGAACTGAATTGTAAAGGTTTAACCGTTTATCGTGATGGTAGTCGGGATGAGCAGGTGCTTTCCACAGGAACTTCAGCGGCACAAGGCGAAACCGAAGAAGCGAGTGAAGAGACCGAACAACGAGGCGAATGGGTTATCCCGAAAACACCGTTTATTCCAGAAGTGAATACCGTTGTTCCCCGCCCACGTCCGACAACTACCGTAGGGGTTACAGAAAAACTTAAAATCGGTTGTGGTAACCTCTATGTGAGTGTTAATGCAGACGAAAAAGGAATTTGTGAAGTCTTTACGAATACAGGTCGAGCCGGGGGGTGTTCATCCCAATCCGAGGCAACAGCACGCTTGATTTCCATTACACTGCGTTCGGGCTTATCCGTGGATGCAATTACTGAGCAGATCAAAGGAATACGCTGCCCAGCTTGTATGCGGAGGGAAGGGGTTAATGTTACGTCCTGCCCAGATGCAATTGCCCGCGTAATTAGAAAGTATAATGAAGTAGGGATTGATTATTCGGATGTTCAGAAAAAGGCTAAAGCAACAGCACTAGAGGCTGAAAGCACCGGTGCCGTTAAGCGAGAGGCTACCCATTCAGAAAAAGTTGCAGAAAAAGTGACAGGGAAAAAGGGCCGGTCTAAAGTTTCCGCTGCAAATGCTTGCCCAGAGTGCGGCAAATCAATTAACCATGAAAGCGGCTGTGTAGTATGCACACACTGTGGCTATTCAAAGTGTGGATAAAAGGTTTAAAATCCGGATTATGCAAATGCATGTCCGGATTTTTCTCAGTACTACTTAAGTAATCCATAGCCCTTAATACTACAGTCAACTTCAACTTCAATAGGTATTGTGGGGTAAATCTCATTCCAATTTAGGGATTTGAATTCCTTCGAGTAGGTTTTTTGAAATGCTTTATCAAAGCCGAGGTAATCGGCTTTGATTTCTTTTTGAGATTTTTCTATAGATGACGTTACCTGTTTACGAATTGCTTCATTAAAGACGCCTTCCATTTTTTTTAAATTCTCTGGCTTAGAGAAATCTAGATTTTTCCCTGCTTCCTCCATTAATGGTCCTTCAGTGGTTACCTTAACAACAAAGGAAGGCTTTCCACTATCCAAGCTTGGTTTAAACTTCGTATCCTTCTTTCTAACCTGATAGGTATATGTATTTTCTCCTTCTTTAGCTACTACAATGGCCTGGTTTTTTTCCAGAAGCCAGTTGGAGGCTTGAGCTTCATCTGCATTGAGCCAGGCGACCAGCTTCCAATTCTTAAACACAGCAGCCCCATCACGAACAGCTACATTGTCACCTTTTGGGATAGTAATTCGACTGCCCGAGGCCACTCCGTTGGATCTGTTCAAGTCAATGATGAAATCTAGGAAATTATTTGTTCTAACAAGATCAAGTTTTTTTTGCAGCATGCCCATTGCTACCATTTCCGCCGCGAGCCGTTTTTCAAATCTGGGATTGGTATAGAAATAGTCTCGAGCTTGGGCCTGTTGTACGAATACCAGTCGGAGTCTTAAGGCCAATTCGGGCTCTCGAATGAGGTAGTTAGTAAGATTCCGAAAGTTTTCCTTTCGGGCAATATCTTCTCCGATAACCACCGATCGCAGATGGCTCAAAGAGATTTTTCGACTGATACTGGTCTGGATGCGTTGTATCGCTTGAAGAATGCTGTCCGCATCCGTACTGACGACTAAACTCTGGGTAACAGGGTGCTCTCGGGTTGAGAGAGGCTTGGCAAACTCAAAAGTCACCTTATACTTTGCAGTATCCGAATTTGAGGGTGTATCAATGCCGATTCCAAGTACAAAAGCTGTATCGTTCACATCCTGAAGATCCCAGCAGCCAGGGGTAAGTATTAAAAGAGGGAGGATTAGGAATAGCGCTAACTTACTTCTCATGTTGTCCTGCCTTTCTTCCGGACAACCGCTAGGATAAGGGTCATTACAGGAAGTAGATAGACGATAGGTACTGATACAACGGTCAGGTATAGTCGGAGCTGCTCATGCCATGCCTCATTAGGCAATAGGTAAGCTATCGTTACAGGGATTGCGGTTATAATAAATATAAGCCATGTCCGACGTCGTAGATTGAATAATTGAAAAGTACTTGAGCATAGAAGATAGAGATAAATAGCTAGAGTAGAATAAATTGCAATTAACCAAGGCAGTGTGAGCAGAAGACCGAAACGCTCCACGGGGAAACCTGGAAATTCAACGAGGTTGACAACGTTAATTCCGGGTAAAACTGATTCGTTTAGGTTCTGTACGCCAAGAATCCCAATGGCAGCAACAGTATTTGACCAACCAAAAAAGATCGTTATATTGTAGGCCAGCAGAGAGGATTTTACTCCTTGCTTGATTTTCATAAAAAAGGGAGCGGCAAATAACAGAACTTCCGGGCCTTGATAGGCTCCAAGAACGTAATAAGAACCTTTTAAGACTGGTAGTAATCCATTTTCCAGAACTGGTAAGAATCGATCGATTTTGACGGATGTAGTGAACAGTAGGGCCAATATGAGTAGGGGAATGGCCAGAAAGGGTAGGAGTAACTGGAAGAAACGGATCACTGGGATAAGTCCGGAAGAAACCAGCCAAATAAGGGAAAGGGCAAAGAGAATGAGAGGTATTATTGTGGGAGTCTGCGGAAGAAATAACATTTTATTAGCTAACAATGATTCGTAAAAAATAGAACTTAAGAAGGCAACCCAGAATAGGAGATAAAGACAACAAATTAAAAAGCCAAGGGGTTTTCCCCAGACAATTGGCAGGTACTGAAAATAGCTCATATTCGGAAAGCGAGCGGTTAGTTTTATAAACAGATAGACAATAAAACTGCCAATGATTGCACCGATAAGGATAGAAAGCCAAGCATCCTGCTTGGCTGCTGCAACTGTAGCTTTCGAAAATGTAAAAACTTCATACTCGACAATAGTTAAGATTAACAACGGTACAAGGGCCCGCGTATGAAGACGATCCTTTAGCGCAGGGATTTTTTCGTTCATAAGTATCACCTTTTCTTCCTCTATCGAGGGTCTTGAGGTTTATAAGTATCATCAATAGGCATTTCTTTAGAATTTCCACGCAGGAGGGTATGACCCCAAGCGTCTATTTCCAGGGTTGCCAGGGGTGCCATGTAGGGAATACCAAAGGATTTTAGGGTAGAGAGGTGGATGCAGATAAGGAAGAAGGATAGTGCGAAACCGAATAAACCTAAGAAGCTGGAAATAATCATTGTCACGAATTGAATTATTCGGATGGATGAACGTAGGTCATAATCTGGTATGCCAAAAGATGCCAAAAAGGTTAAAGTAACAACGATTACTAGACCGGGGCCAATAATATTTGAGAATATACCTGAAATCACCAGGGTAATCCCACAAAAGAGAGCCACAGTAGAGCCCAGTAGAGAAGGGACTCTTAATAGCATCATTCGAAGAGCCTCCGCTATCCCCATCATTAGAAAAACCTCAAAATAAATAGGAAAGGGTGTCCCTTCCCGTGAATTAAGGATAAGAAGGAGAATTCGGGTCGGAAGCATCTCTGGGTTATAAGACAGCAAGGCTATATAAAACCCTGGAAGACAGCCAGCCAGTAATAACATGACATATCGGGCAACCCTAAAAAAGCTAGCAGTAATGAACCAACGAGTATATGCGTCATCGGGGGTATCCATAAGGTCAAAGAAGGTGCAAGGGGCAAGCAGGGTATTCGGGCTACCATCCAGGATGATAATAATTCTTCCTTGAAATAATGCGCTTACTGCGACATCGGGACGTTCTGTTGCTTCAACCTGTGGAAAGGGGCTAAGCGTTGAATCTTCGATATTTCTTTGTATATAACTGCTTTCGTATAGGGTTTTTGCTTTTATAGTCTTAATTCTCCGCTTGACTTCCGCGACAATACTAAGGTTGGCTATGTTACCTATATAGACTATAAGAACTTCTTTGGGAGCCAGATTTCCTAGTAAGATAGTTTCTGCAATTAACTCCGAAGTAGGGACCAAATCCTTTAATATTTGAAGGTTATATTGTGCGTCCTCCGTAAAACGTAGTTTTGATCCACGTAAAAGCTGGTCTTTATCTCGAGTAATAGCACTTACAATGGGGAATCCTTCAAGATTATTTTTAGGTTTAGATCTTTTGGATTTAGATCCATTATCTTCTGATGAATCTGAATTTGATTCTTCAGCACTGCGTCTAAGATCGATTCTTTGAAAGCTAATATCCTTATTTACTGGGCGCGTATTGTTCTTTTTCCAAAAATTAAACATCCTCATACCTCTGTTTTTTAGTCGTATAATAGTATCTCTAGGGATGTGAAATATATGTAATAAAGGAAAGCCCTGTCCACTAAGTGTGATGGACAGGGCTTTCCCATATTAGTCGTTACTGAATTAATCAATCTGCCAGTCAATCGGCACTCTATTATTGGATATCAAGAAACTATTGGCTCGGGAAAAGGGTTTGCTTCCAAAAAATCCTCTACTGGCAGATAGGGGACTGGGATGAGCGGATTCGATGATTAAATGATGGGAATTGGTAATCAGTTTCTTTTTGGAACGAGCATTATTACCCCATAAAATAAACACTACAGGATCCGCCTTATCGTTCACTAAAGAAATAATTCTATCAGTAAAAATTTCCCAACCTATAGTTTGATGGGAATTAGGTTTTCCTGCCTCTACTGTAAGTGATGTATTAAGCAGTAAGACACCTTGGTCAGCCCATTTCCTGAGAGAACCATGTTTAGGAATCCTACAACCGAGGTCTGATTGTAGTTCCTTAAAAATATTTTGGAGCGACTTTGGAAAGGGTACTCCAATATTAACAGAGAAACTAAGCCCCATTCCTTGACCGACATTGGGATAGGGGTCTTGTCCTAAAATTACGATCTTGGTATTCTCGTAAGAGGTATATACTAAAGCATTAAACACATCTTCCTTTTTAGGGAAGATCTGTTTATTCCGATACTCATTTTTTACCCATGCTAACAACTGAATATAATAGTCCTTTTTGATTTCATCATCGAGTAGTCTCTTCCAATCGGCTTGAACAGGCATTAGTTGTTACTCCTTCCGCTATTATTACTCAATGCAAAGTGTTCTGTTTAATCACTGGACTTTTTTGCCTCTTTCTTTATAACATAAAAGTGGCAGCGACGATAGCGCTGCCACTTTTATGTATTAGGCTGGTTTACAAGAAACCTGCCACATCACTCCAAATTTATCAGTAAACTTACCGTATAATGGGCTAAAGAAGGTTTCTTGCAGCTCCATATCAATCGTACCACTTTCAGATAATACCTCATACATTTCTCGAGTTTCTTCTTTTGTATTGAATTCTAGTGAGAAGGAAATGTTATTGCCGGTATTGTACAGGTTATTAAGAAAGGTGTCTGAAAAACGTATGATATGACCATCTTTTCTTAATTCAGCATGCATAACGAGATTTTTCAAATGATCAGGTACTGGAAAGTCCGGGTTTGGCGGAGCATCACCAAAATGAAGAATCTGACTTTCTCCGCCTAAAGTTGTTTGATAGAAATTAACAGCTTCCTCGCAGTTTCCGTTAAAAACAAGGTAAGGTATTAACCAATCACTCATCTTGAAATCCCTCTTTCGTTATACTCTTAAGATTCCCACTTCAAGGGAGTGGATTCAATACCTTAATATTATGTTCAGCAACGGATTAATTAATTCAGATACCCCTTCGATACGGTGTGTTCCATCTCCTTTGTCTCCCCTAATTAATAGAAAAAGATACAGTATCCAAAAATGTCCACAACCTTTTGTCTAGGACATGATCTATAATAAGATTAGAGATATTGGTGGTGGTTGAAAGGAGCTAGTGACCATGCGGATTTTACATACATCGGACTGGCACCTTGGGCGCACGCTCGAGGGACGCAGTCGGATAGAGGAACAAGTAATGTTTATTAATGAACTTTGTAGAATCGTGGAAGACGAAGCGGTGGATCTTATTTTGATTGCCGGCGACGTCTTCGATACGGTTAACCCTCCTGCCATTGCAGAAGAACTTTTTTATGCTGCCTTAGATCGGTTATCAGCTGGAGGTAGTCGGGCAATCGTAGCAATTGCCGGGAATCACGATAACCCTGAGCGACTTTGTGCAGCGAGTCCACTTGCTGAAGGGAATGGGATTACATTATACGGCCTTCCCAAAGAGGTATTGAAGCCTAGCAGTCCCAATCTCTTAGCCCAGACGAATCAGAAAAGGGTCACAAGAATTGCAGCAGGCCAAGGGTGGGTAGAGTTAGATATTCCTAATTGCCCAGATCCGGCAATCGTAGCTATGTTGCCTTATCCTTCCGAGTCACGGCTTAACGAAGTTTTAAGTGAAAGTTTAGATGAGAAAATCCTACGTGAAGAGTACTCCAAACGGGTTCAGCAATTATTTTCCTCATTTAGTCAGCACTTTCGCCCAGATGCGGTCAACCTTGGTATAAGTCATCTCTTTGTACGTGGAGGAATGGAGTCTGAGTCAGAACGACCAATTCAACTAGGAAGTGCTCCAACTGTCGAAACAAATGCTCTGCCTTCAGGCGCTCAGTATGTTGCTCTTGGGCATTTACATCGTGCCCAAGTTGTTAAAGGAGCAGTGGCTCCGACTCGTTACTCTGGTTCCCCACTGGCTTATAGCTTCTCTGAGACCGGATATGCCAAGTCCGTGACCCTTGTCGAAGCGTTTCCTGGTCGAGCGGTAACGACCCGTGAGATTTTTTTAAGCGCCGGATTCCCTCTCGTCAAATGGCAAGCTAAAGAGGGGTTAGCTCAGGTGCAGCAGTGGATTGATGAGGGTAGGGATCTTAATGCCTGGATTGACCTGGAGATCTATGTGACAAGCCCACTTCAATCTCAGGATATCCATAGTATACGCAGGCAGAGAGAACGCCTGATTAATATTCGCCCTGTTTTCCCAGATACAGAGAAGATTGTCGCGGAGGCGCGTTCTAAATTGCCTATTGACGAGCTTTTCCGCAAATTTTATCAAGATCGAACCGGTGGAGCAGAGCCGGAGCAGGAACTGGTCTCATTATTTTTATCCTTAATTGATCCAGACAGTACAACAGCGCCATCGACCACAATTGATGAAGCTATAACTACTTTATCCCCTCAATCACAAACAATAAATGATGAGGAGGTAGAGACAGCGTGAGACCGATTCGCTTAAGAATAGCTGGCTTAAACAGCTTTAGAGAAGTACAGGAAATTGATTTCTCCAAACTATGTGAAACAGGTGTGTTTGGAATATTCGGCTCGACTGGCAGCGGAAAATCAACGATTCTTGATGCTATCACCTTGGCCCTATATGGAACTGTTGAACGGGCTTCCAACAATACTCAAGGGATTCTTAATCATGCGGAAGACCAGCTAACGGTGGAATATAGTTTCTCCTTAGCTACAGGAGATCAACGGATAGGGTATCGTGCAGAAAGGGCCTATCGCCGCTCAGGAGAGCGAACAGTGAAGGCGTCGACTTGCCGATTAGTAGAAATTGTTGACGAAGTTGAAACTGTTTTGGCCTCCAAAGCCGATGAGATGACCAAGAAGATTGAAGCCGTGTTAGGTCTTAATGTCGAGGATTTTACCCGAGCAGTGGTTCTTCCTCAAGGGAAATTTGCTGAGTTTCTCACGATTAAACCCAAAGATCGGCGCTTAATGTTGGAGCGGTTATTTTCCCTTGAAGCCTATGGCAGGGAACTCACAGCTCGACTTACAGAACAAGTGGAGAATACTAAATTCAACCTAAATGGAGTAGAACAGCGGCAACAGGGTTTGGGAGATGCTTCAGTCGAGCGTGTTAACCAAGCATATGCTGATGTACAGGCTATCATCGCAACCTCAGATACTATTTTTAAGGAATTGAAGAATTTAAAAGGTCAGTATGACGAAGCCAAAGAAATATGGACTCTCCAAGAACAGCTACATCACCTTAAGAACGAAGAGGCTGAGCTTGTTCTTAAACAACCAAACATTGATAAACTTGCAGAACGCTTAAGTCTAGCTGAACGCGCAGAAGGGATCCGTTCCCTCTTGCAAGAGATCGTCATATCCGAACAGAAATTAAAGGAGGCTAAATGTCAGGCTGAAGATACAGATAGGCAACTTATAGAGGCCAGACTTGAAAAGGAAACTTCCGAAGGTAAGTGGGTTGAAGCAAATCAAAAACGACTACAAGACGAACCACGCTGTTTACGCAGGCTAGAACAACTTGAGCAAGCAAAAAGTCTAGAGATTGATATCCAAGCACGCCAAGGGCGCATAAACGAAGCGCGTCTTAACTATAGCACCCTTGACCAGATTCGAAAGGACTTAGAGCAAAGAATCAAAGTTGTTGCCGATAAAAAAGCAGAGATTCAAAAACTGCAACAAGATGTAAAAATCCATATTCAGCAAATCACGGTAGATCCAGCTCAGCGGAGTCGGGTTAATGCCTCAGCCCAAGCCTTCGAAGGGTATGAAATGGTGTCAAAGCAAGTGGAGAACTTGCAAATAGACTTGGAGAGAAACTTATCCGAGCTCGAAGAACGGCAATTAGAGTTTCAGACAGTTCAAGGGGAGGTTCAGACTGCTCAAACAATAGTTGAGAATTTGAAGGAAACATTGAGGAGTATGTACCAAACTCCGCCTGTTCAGGAGGAACGTTTAAGTCAACGAGCTCAGGAATTAGAACGTGACCGACACATAATTACGAATATTGAACGGGCTGAACAAGAAGGCAGTGAAGCGCTTGAACAACTGCAAATCATTTCAAAGGAACGTCAAGAATCAGAAGTCCAAGTAGGAATCAGGCTGAAGACACAAGGTGAGATTGCTGCAGCCTTGGAAGAGGCAAGAGCCTTTGTCGAAAAAAAAATAACAGAAGTGAAGAATCTAGAGCGAGAGAATCTTGCGGGATTACTGGTTGAGAACCTGGTGGCAGGAGAACTATGCCCGGTCTGTGGTTCCACTCACCATCCTAAACCTGCTCAGAGCTTGGGTAAGGAGTTGCTGGACAAAGTAAGGAATGAACTGGAGCAGGCATCAAAAGAGCTCCAAAGTCTGGAGAAGAAACGTGCTGAAGGTATGACAGCTCTTGCAGTAGCCAAGGCTCAGCTGTCCTCAAAAGAGGAGCAGGAGCAAAAACAAGCAGATCTTGTTGCAAACAAACAACGTGCTATTTCTACTTATCGTGGGGGATTAGCTGAGGCAGACCGCAATAAGGAAGTTCATAGTTTAAAGGCACAGCTAACGGAACAAGAATCCAAGTTGACCAAGGATCATCGGATTATGAACCAATGGAAAGCGGAGCAAGAACAAGGGAATCGTCAGTTGGAGAATGCCCTCCAAAAGCTAGCCGAAGTGGAAAAAAAGCAGCATAAAATCGGAGCTCATATTGCCTCATTACAGGGAGTGGGAAAAGAGGTTCAAAATCGTCTAAGCCTATTAATAAATGACCAAGCTCAACGAAAAACAAATTTGGACAAGTTCCGTGGTGAGATTCCTATAACAGAAATCTTAGCACTACAAAAGCAATATTCAAACTGGGATGAGATGATGAGCACTCTAAATCAGAAATTATCTGGTTTTGAAAAAGAGTTGCGAGAAGTAAACAACGCTCAGGAACGTTTTGTTTTAGATAAGACGAATTGTGAGCTTGACCTTCAAAATTTAAAAACAGTGGGCACAGAAGCTGCTCGGGATCTCGCCGAACTGCAGGTAAAATGGAATGGTTTAACTGAAGGAAAGCCAGCCAGTGAAAGCATTGAGCAAGTTAAGAAGGAATTGTCGTTTGTGACGGGTACAGAAGAAGGGTTTAAAAAAGCTTATGAACTAGCTAAAGAGGTATTGAAACAAGCAGAACAGACTCGCGCAGTTAGCTATAAGACCCTGGAATTGTCTCAAGAAGGGTTTGATACGGCTCAACGAAAGTTAGACTTAGGTCTTCAAACAGCTCAATTCCTGACCGTGGCAGAGGCAAAGAATGCTTTATGCGAGGCTGGGGAGCGGCTGCAAATGGAACAAGATATTTCAACCTTCCGGCAAAATGTACTAGTTAACCAACAAAAAAAGAAGGATGTCGAAATTGTACTTAAAGGCCGACACATTCGTCCTGAGGAATGGCTCGCTTGGCCGGTTAGGCTCAAAGAGCTGGAAAACTCCTATACCGAAGCGATTGAACAGCGGGGGGCAAATCAACAAAGGTTGGAGAGACTGAAAGTGGCCCATGAAGAATGGTCACGTCTAGAAGGGGAACGAAAAGCCCTTAGTAAACGCCAAAATTTACTCAAAATCTTGCAAACGGTTTTCAAAGGGAATGCCTTTGTAGAGTATATTGCCCAAGAACAATTAACCAACGTCTCTTTGGATGCCTCCGAACGTTTGAGACAATTGACAAATCAACGTTATGCCTTGGAGGTTGATTCTGAGGGCGGCTTTATCATGCGTGACGATGCCAACGGTGGAGTACGTCGACCCGTAAGCAGTTTGTCAGGTGGAGAGACTTTCCTCACCGCTCTTGCCCTTGCCCTGGCTTTATCAACTCAGATTCAACTACGTGGGGAAGCACCCCTGGAATTCTTCTTTCTAGATGAGGGGTTTGGGACTCTAGATGCTACTCTTCTGGAGACAGTGATGAATACACTTGAGAAACTTCACTTACAAAACCTAACAATTGGCATCATTAGTCACGTGCCAGAACTAAAAAATCGCCTTTCCCGTCGACTGGTCCTCACTCCCGCCGAAGCTGGCGGGCTCGGAAGCAAGGTCAGGTTAGAGATGGCGTAGAAACCTAATCCCGAATCCAGCAAACAAGAGTCCTTCGCGCACGTCATTTCAGTGTAAAACTGCCCCCTGACAGGGGGCAATGTGCGCTGGTGTTAAGTTTTAAGAGTTTTTTATTTACTTAGAAAATTAGGCTATTGACTAAAGCCCTAAAAAGGGTCATACTACATAAAAGAGTAAAACATAGTTTTATATATTGAAACTTAATCTGCTAATCAGAGGAGGACTATCCCGTGTCGGAAAAATATGTGCAAACTCTCGAACGATCCCTCGATGTATTGGAAGTGCTAGCTCATGCCGAAGAACCATTGGGAGTTACGGAAATTGGAAGTCGCATTAGTTTGCATAAAAGCACAGTTCATCGAATTTTACAAACCTTATGTCATAGGGGCTATGTCGAGAGGAAAAAAGAAAATGATCGGTATCAATTAGGGATTAAAATTATTGAACTAGGAATTCGCTTTTTCAATGATCTGGAAATTAGAAAAGTAGCTGCCCCTGTTCTAAGTGACTTAGTAAAAGTATTGGATGAAGTTGTTCACTTAGTGCTTCCAGATGATGGAGAAATCGTGTATATCGATAGAGCAGAAAGTTCTCAAGTCGTTAGTATGCACTCTAAGGTTGGTCGTCGGGCTCCAATGCACTGTACAGCAGTAGGAAAAGCATTACTATCAACCTTACCGGAAGAGGAAGTCAGGCATATCCTCGAACTTAAAGGCATGACTAGATATACTCCTAACACTATCACTGACCCAGAGATCCTGCTCACAGGTCTTAGAACTATTAAGGAAAGCAAGATATCAATTGAGAAGGAAGAGAACGAAATCGGAATTATATGCCTTGGGACACCAATTTTTGATTATTCTGGGCAAGCAATCGGTGCGATCAGTGTTTCTGGACCAGCGAGTAGGATCACTGAAAAGGGAATTGAATGGATTGGTGAAGAATTGAAAAAGTCCGGAGAAATAATCTCAGCGAAACTTGGATTTAGCTTTTACAAAAGCAACTAATTATAGTGACTTAAACAAGTCTTTTAAAAGTCATAGTAATAACTAAAATTTTTTGAAAGTTTGCTATTGACGATTTACTTAGATAAGGTAATAATAGAGTCATGAATATTTTGAAACTTTGTTTTAACTAATGAAACAAAACAATTTGACTACTTTGAGAAGAAAGGAGCAACTTATCAAGGTGTCAGGTCACTTTTTAAGACGCTGTAAAAGAAGGGGGAAGATCAGTGGGAGTATTACAAGACGTATATGAAATGCTAAATACGTGTAACAAGTGTGGTGGCTGCCATACAGCTTGTAAGACCTATAAATTGACTGGGGCAGAGACAATGGTTGCACGAGGAAGAATCCAGCTCATCAAAGCTGTCGCCGATGGGAAACTGGAACCTAATCAAGAGTATGAAGACGCTATCATGAGCTGTCTGCTGTGTGGAGAATGCGCAGTCACTTGTCCAAACGGTGTACATGGTAATGAACTCGTCATGGCTGCCCGGCGAGATCTAAAACTCAAAAAAGGAATCAAACCATTTGTAAAGTCCTTTGCTTTAAATACCTTAGCAAGTCCAAAGAGATTAGATATGGGATTTAGACTTTTCAAAGGAATGGGCAAAAGTTTCCTCAACAAAATTGATGGATTAGACTATTTTCGCGGTATTGATATTCGAAACTTCCCTACTGCCAAAAAACCATTTTTGGAGCAGGTCCCTGAGAAGATTACGGTGCAACATCCGAAGCACAAAGTCGGATTTTATGTGGGCTGTTTTCTCAATCACGCCTTAGACCAAACCGCTCACTCTGTCGTTAAAGTATTAACAAAAAATGACTGTGAAGTAATTATTCCAAAAGATCAAGTGTGCTGCGGTCTTCCGCAATATTGCTATGGTGACTTCGAAACAGCGAAGAAAAACGCCCGCAAAACGATTGATACCTTTTTAGATAAGTATAGTGATGCTGAAGTTATTCTCTCAGCATGTGGGTCCTGTGTGGCCATGCTTAGACATGATTATCTAAAGCTCTTTGCTGATGAGCCGTCCTATTTGGCAAAAGTGAAACTATTTTGTGAAAAAGTGGTAGAGTTTTCAGAATATATGGAAAAAATTGGTGTCGATCAGACGAAACTTCATAATTCAACGCCTCTTACAGTCACTTATCATGATCCTTGCCATATGGTTCGTGGTCTTAAGGTAACAAAGCAGCCCCGGCAATTGTTGCAAATGGTTCCTCGAATTGAATATAAGGAAATGTTTGAAGCCAACCGTTGTTGTGGGGCCGCCGGTTTAATACAAGCCTTCTATCATGAGGTATCAACAGATATCACAGATCAGAAGACCCAAAACATCAAAGACACCAATGCGGATTTAGTGGCTACAAGTTGCCCAGCTTGCATGTTGAGACTTCAAGGTGGCATAAACAAAGTTGGTCAAAAACAAAAGGTTATGCATGTTGCCGATATAATGGCCAATGCTTACGAGGACTAAATTGGGTGTCAAGAAACTGAACATTATAAATTTCCCTTTGCGGAACATGCTGACCGCAAGTTCTAGTAAATGAGTGGAAGGGCGGGTAGTCATGAGTAACGTCAATATCAGTAAGTTAAAAGGGATTGTCGGTGATGCCTATGTCATCGATTCTCCTTCCGAAATGGCTAAATATCTAAAAGGTCAAGGTAAGCCTGCAGTCGTCGTCTTACCTGCTAGTACTTCAGAAGTTTCCAGTATCGTCAAACTGGCTAATGAGAAGAATGTGAAATTAGGGGTAGGCGGGGCCGTCGTCGATACCCAGGGGATTACGGGCGGGATTGCCATGGTTATGTCCCGGATGAACCGACTTTTAGAAATGGATCAACTAAACCTTGTGGCTGTGGTCGAACCAGGACTTCTTCATAAAGAATTCCTTCTTAAAGTTGCGGAATTCGGATTAAACTTTCCTCCGGAGCCTTATGAACTCGAAACCAGTTCGGTTGGCGGCTGCTTTGCGATTGGGGATTCCGATTCTAAATCCTTTGAATATGGTCCTACCCGGACGTTCCTTTTGGGATTTGAAATGGTTCTCCCGACTGGGGAAATTCTGGAGATTGGAAATAAATGCATTAAGAACGTTTCTGGTTTGGATTTCATCCACTTCGCAGTCGGAAGCCAAGGAACATTTGGGATTTTCACCAAACTTCTTGTGAAGCTCTTACCTGCACCGGCAGCAAAAAAAGCAGTCATTGGAACCTTCGCATCCATGCATAAAGCGAATGCAGCCTTCAATACCCTGATTAAGCGGAATGTCCATCCAACCCGGATGAATCTCATCAATGCATCTCTTGCGAAAAATGCAAAACCTGGAACGGAAGGGCAGCTTGTGATCGTTGATTTACAAGGATTTAAAGAGTCAGGGAAAAACATCGCTAATGAAGTTGCTTCAGTTCTTACCTTGGGTGGAGGCTCTGATGTAAAGATCATTGAGGAGGGCGCTGAGTATGATCAAGTGATCAATGGTTGGCTTAAAGTTCGCGCCGAACTCAATGCAAAACGGTCGCGAACCGTGGAGTTTGTGGTTGGCCCGATGAAAATGCCTCAAGCCTTAGCTCAGCTCGAAGCCCTTACGGGGGATCTAGGGGCTTATCCTGGTGTAATTGTCGAAGGACTTCTCGGATATGTTTGTTTGGCTCTGCCTGAGGGAACCGATAAACTTGATTTAGCCACGAAAGTGAATAAACTGGCCATGTCCCTTGGCGGGAACGTGAAGGGCCTCTTGGGTCATAAGCTCAAAGCTGATGTTTACAATGATGCGGAAATGTGGAAGCAAACCACAAGTTTGCTCAATGAACTGCGTCAACAATTTGACCCCAAAGGGATTCTCAATCCTGGGGTAAGTCTAGAGGCTTAAGAAGAAGGAGGTCTGAATATGTTAAGCCAAGCGGTTGTTAAGCGGCTGAAGGAAATTGTTGGGGAGAAAAACGTGGTTACAGACAAAGTTGGTCTGTTGACCTATGGTTATGACGGCACCTTATTATCTGGTGAAGCGTTAGGAGTCGTTTCTCCGACAACAACGGAACAAGTCGTTGAAATTGTCAAATTGATGAACGAACACGATATTAAACTTGTTCCCCGGGGTGCTGGTACGAATGAGAGTGGTGGAACCATTCCTTCTGAAAAATCTGTGGTTATTAGCTTTACTAAAATGACTAAAATTCATGAAATAGACACTGAAAACTTTGTAGCAGTTGTTGAGCCTGGAGTAATTAATTTTGACCTTCAAGTTGAACTCGCAAAGAAAAATTTCTATTTTCCTCCGGATCCTTCTTCCTTTAAGGCCTCAACAATAGGAGGAAATCTAGGTGAATGTTCTGGTGGACCGAAATGTTTTAAATATGGGGTTACCCGGGATTATATGTTGGGTCTAGAAGTCGTTCTCCCCAATGGTAAAGTCATTCAAACCGGGGGGCGTAATTTCCAAAGTGAACCCGGTTACGATTTGACTCGAATCATTGTTGGCTCGGAAGGAATCCTAGGATTGGTTACCAAAGTTTTCGTCCGTATCCTACCGATACCTAGAGCCAAGAAAACGATGCTAGCTCTTTACGACAAAGTTGAAGATGCTTCTCAAACGGTTGCCGATATAGTTGCTGCCGGTATTATTCCGACAACCCTGGAATTAATGGATAATTTGCTTATCAATACGACTGAGGATTTTACTCATGCCGGGCTTCCACGTGACGCTGGAGCTGTTCTCATTATTGAGGTTGACGGATATCCAGAAGATATGGACGAACAAGTCAAAACCATCGGTGAAATCGCTAGTAAAATTGCTAAAGAATTTAAAGTTGCTCAATCGGCAGCAGAAGTGGATCAAATTTGGACTTCAAGGCGCAGTGCCTTCGGATCTGTTGCTCGCGTTAGACCATCCTATGGAGTTAATGATATTACAGTTCCGAGGAGTAACTTCCCAAAAGCGATTGGCGGAGTCCTTAAAGTAGCAAAAGATTTTGGGGTGACCATTGGAGTTGTGGCCCATGCGGGTGACGGAAATCTTCATCCGCTCATTCTTTTCGATCAACGGAATAAAGAGGAAACTGAAACCGTCCATGCTGCTGAACAGGCCCTCTGTATGATGGCTCTTGATCTCGACGGTACAATAAGTGGTGAACACGGAATCGGACTAGTCAAGAAGAAATATCTTGATAAGGAATTTACTCCCGCTGCTATGGAAGCTTTTAGAAAGATTAAGAGAAGCTTTGATCCGAGCAATCGCTTTAACCCAGGGAAAATCATCGACCTATAAATCTAAGAAGAAAATTTATACTTTGTAACACTTTTTGATAATCAGGTGGGGTAATACCCACCTGATTCGGGAATATTGATTATAATCAGGAAAGCATTCTCTTGGCTGCAGTAGGGTGTTTTATCATACATATCCATTGTTAACTAGACCTCACTTGTTAACATCACTTGGTGCGCGTATTTGGAGGTCCGAAAAGAGGAATAAATCACCTAAAATTGTCGAAATATTCTTAATAGTAAATTTTTAATTTTGGTTTAAAACTATAGTTTAATGGGAGGTAGACGAATGAAAGAAAGAGTTTTTAAGCTTGAAGAATTGACCCAGTTTGATTTGAATGCTCCTCAAAAAGTAATGGTTTATCAGTCAGATAAGACCTTAGGAGCCATGTGGTGTTTAGAACCAGGCCAAGAAGTATTCCTCCATCAACATCCTAATGCTGATGATGTTTGGATTTGCTTAGAGGGTGAGTCAGGTCTTTATTTTGCAGGGGATGATCAAGAAGTAGAGATAAAAAAGGGTATGGCTATTTTAGCTAAAGCGGGTCAAACCCATGGAATGCGTAATACAGGTACAGATCGTTTCGTCTTTATTGGTATTGCTGGTCCGGTACCAGTGGAGACAGTTAAGCTTGGATAATCCTGGCTTGCATATCTTCAGTGATGAGCTTAGAACCTTTTAAACTAAGATAAATAAAAAATACTTAATTTGAAAAAAATACTCGCTAAGCGGTTGACTAAATAGCAAATAAGATAGATAATGGTCCTAAGGGAAAATGAAACTGAGTTTTATATAGTGAAACAGTGCTTGTAGAATCTCGATTTTCCAATACCAAGTTATTATTACTACGATGCCATAAGCAGTCTTTGCTAACTCCGCAAATCTTTTTGAAAATGCAGAGTGGAAGGGAGGGACACAACCTTTAACTGTTTGTACTAAAAGTACTAAGGGTATGTTTCTAGTAAAATAGCTGATCTTTTTAGGCGACCGAATGTTGCAAGAAAATTTCATTATGGAAGTGATAACGTATGGCAAAATTCCTAGAATTCCAGGGAAAAGAGTGGCTTAGAAAATCAGGACTACCAGTGCCACAAGGACGTGTAGCCTCAACTCCAGAAGAAGCCAGAAAGATTGCTGAGGAGATTGGTAAGGCTGTTGCCGTAAAGGGACAGGTTCAAGCCGGAGGCCGAGGTAAAGCTGGAATTGTTAAATTAGTTAATACTCCTGAGGAAGCTGCAGAGGCCGCAGCAGAAATTTTTTCCAAAAACATCGGCGGGAATCCTATTGAACAAGTTCTTGTCGAGGAAAAGCTTGATATTAAAAAAGAGTACTACTGTTCTTTCGTTATTAATGGTGCAAGAGAAGCACGTTCACCTATGCTGATGTTCAGCACTGAGGGTGGAATGGACATTGAAAGTGTTCCCGAGGAATTACTCTTGAAAGTTAACATCGATCCAATCAATGGTCTACAAATTTACGATGCCGTTGATCTCTGTGCACGAGCTGGAATTCCTGCTCAAGATTTGAGTAAATTTGCAAGTTTTTTAGCTAAGCTTTCGCAGGCGTACAAGAAACTTGATTGTCAAACTCTGGAGATCAATCCCTTCATTATGACGGGGAGTGGCAACTTAGTATGTGCAGATTGCAAAATGGAAATTGACAACAGTTCGGTAGGACGTCATCCGGAATTTGGCATCTCAATTGCTCGGGATTTACCCGGTGCTCCAACAGAGTTAGACCTTATTGGCTGGAGTATTGAAGAGACCGATGCCCGTGGTACAGGCTTCCTCATGAATATGGGGTATGACGAAGTAAGCCCAGGTTATATAGGCTACCATCCTATCGGCGGCGGTTCAGCAATGATGGGGTTAGACGCTTTGAATCAAGTTGGCCTTAAGCCGGCAAACTATGCTGACACCAGTGGTAATCCAGTTGGTTCAAAGATTTATAGGGTAGCAAAGAGTGTCCTTTCACAGCCAAATATTGACGGTTATCTGCTTGGCGGGTTCATGATGGCAAACCAGGAACAGTGGCATCATGCCCATGCCATCGTCAAGGTGTTAAGAGAAATCCTTCCGACTCAGAAACCTGGATTGCCCTGTGTACTGCTACTCTGTGGCAACAGGGAAGATGAATCGCTGGAGATTCTAAGAACGGGTCTTGCAGACCTTATGAGCTCTGACGGCCCAGGCAAGAGAATCGAAATTTATGGTAAAGAGTATGTGACTGATACAAAATTCATTGGACAAAGACTCTTAGCTCTTAGTAAAGACTATAGAGCCGAGAAAGAATCTCAAGGAAAGTAGGGGAAACTTGTGCTGGAATTCGCAGAAAAAACTCTAACTGTCAAAATCGATACCAGCAAGTGTGATACATGCGAGACAAAAGCATGTGCCGACGCGTGCAAAAAGTTTGCCAGAGGTTTACTTGGGATTGATGACCAAGGTAGAGCTTCTGTTGCACATCGCGATACTGAAGAAGTTTTGCGTCTCGGAACGGAATGTTTAGCATGTGAACTCGCTTGTAAGACCAAAGGTAACAATGCGATAACCATCGAGATACCTGTTAAAGGTTTGGATGAGTACCTTTTAAAGAGGCAATAGTAGTAGAGTAACTAAAGTAGGTCGTCTAGGTAGAACGAAGCAAAATGTTAAATGAGGGATAAAAATGGGCATTTTGATCAATAAGAGTACCAAGGTTATCGTCCAAGGGATAACGGGTCGGGAAGGATCTGTTCGGACAAAATACATGAAAGAATACGGTACTAAAGTAATTGGTGGAACCAGTCCGGGAAAAGCCGGAGAAGAGGTTCATGGTATTCCGGTCTTTAACACCGTTAAAGAAATTGCTCGCGAGCAAGGGGAAATTGACTTTAGTGTTATCTTTGTACCAGGCAAAGTCTTAAAAACAGCTGTTTATGAAGCAGTCGATGCAGGAGTTAAGAATATTATTCCTTGCGTCGAGGGAACTCCGATTCATGACATTATGGAAATGATAGCCTATGCTAAATCTAAAGGCTCAAGACTTCTAGGACCCGGTTCAATCGGAATTATTACACCAGGCGAAGCCGTCGTAGGTTGGCTTGGTGGAAATAAAGAATGGGCCAATAAGTTTTTCCAAAAAGGTAATATTGGGGTGTTCTCTCGCAGTGGCGGGCAGTCGGGAACGATTCCTTGGTTGCTTAGAGAAGGCGGATTTGGGGTTAGTACTGTCATTCATACGGGAACAGAACCAGTCCTGGGAACATCAATGGCCGATTTACTACCTTTATTCGAGGCTGATCCGGAAACAAAGGGTGTAGCCGTTTATGCGGAAATCGGTGGTACGCAAGAAGAGGAATGTGCTGAAGTTATCGCAGCAGGTCAATTCACAAAGCCATTTGTCATTTACGTTGCAGGTGCATGGGCTCCTGCGGGTATGAGATTCTCCCATGCCTCTAATATTGTAGAGCGTGGTCGTGGATCAGCCAAGAGTAAAATGGAAGCGGTTACCAAGGCCGGAGGGTTTGTTGCTGAAACTCCAACCGATATTCCAGTTATTTTAAAAGAGAAAATCAAAGATTAATCGACATGAAGTATAGTTTCTCTAGGCCGGGCCTAGGATAAAATTTAAAATTATTAGGGGGTAAAAAATCATGACAATTATGAGATCTGTTATGTATATTCCAGGAAATAATCCTAAAATGGTGGCTAAGGCTCCTGAATTCCCAGCTGATATCGTTACTTTGGATCTTGAGGATTCCGTTCCACCAGCGGAGAAAGAAGCAGCTCGTAAAATTGTTGCTGAAAACTTAAAATATGCTGCACAAGGTGGCGCTCAGGTATATGTACGTATCAATAACTGGGAAACTGAATTAACCAATGACGATTTAGAAGCTATTGTTCATGAAGGACTTCATGGGGTAACTTTAGCTAAAACCGGCTGCGCAGATGATGTAAAACGCTTAGATTGGAAACTTGAAGAGCTTGAGCGTCGTCGTGGCTTAGAAGTAGGCTCAATTAAAATTTCCATGCTTCTTGAAACCGCTAAAGGTATCATTAACGCTGCTGAGTGCTGCCTAGCTAGCCCACGTAACGTTAATGCAATCTTCGGAGCAGTTGACTATTGCCGTGATATGCGT
The DNA here is from genome assembly GCF_014237355.1 of Desulfosporosinus sp. Taxonomy (NCBI): domain Bacteria; kingdom Bacillati; phylum Bacillota; class Clostridia; order Eubacteriales; family Desulfitobacteriaceae; genus Desulfosporosinus; species Desulfosporosinus sp. The sequence goes on along the minus strand of NZ_JABZFS010000080.1, from coordinate 187,210 downwards.
GTAAAGCTCACCAACGAAGGTGTTGAGCAACAATATGGTCGCGCTCACGTGGCAGTTGCTTGCCGTGCAGCAAGAATTGTTGCAATCGATGCACCTTTCGTTGACTTCAAAAATATCGAAGCCTTTGAAAGAAACGTTGCAGAAGGACGTCAAATGGGTTATGAAGGCCGCATGATTATTCACCCAGGACAAATCGAGCCTTCCAATCGCATGTACTCCCCAGATCCTGCTGATGTTGAGTGGGCTACCGGAGTTGTTAAAGTCTTCGAAGAAGAAGGTATTGCAAAAGGTAAAGCTTCCGTTTCCTATAATGGTAAAATGGTTGATACCCCTGTATACTTGAATGCTAAAGACATTTTGGCAGCTCAAGCTGAGATTGACGCCAAAAACGCTAAGTAAGACACTAGGTAAGGTACATTAATAATTGTTTGGTTACCTCTCCACGAGGTGACCAAACAATTTATTACTTAACTTTCTTTTCAATAATTATGGGTGAATAATAAAGGGTTAAAGGAGAAGATGTACGTGAGCCGAATTAAGAATCTTCGCGAAGAAGCCTTGGCATTTCATGCCGTGAAACCAGGCAAACTCGAAGTTAGGGTGACCTGTCCTGCTAAAGACAGAGATGATCTAACCCTCGCTTATTCCCCTGGGGTTGCAGAACCAGTAAAAGAGATCGGCAAAGACATCGAAAATCTTGATATTTATACTAACCATGCAAATTTTGTGAGCATCGTCTCTAACGGAACAGCTATTCTTGGACTTGGTGATCTAGGAGCAGCAGCTTCTATGCCAGTTATGGAAGGAAAAGCACTTCTCTTCAAAGCTTTTGGAGATGTAGACGCCTTCCCAATCTGTGTCAATACCAAAGATGTTGACAAAATTATTGAGATCGTCGAATTGACCGCACCTACCTTCGGAGGTGTAAATTTAGAAGATATTAAAGCACCTGAGTGTTTCCAAATTGAGGAAGGCCTCAAGGCTCGTGGGATTTTCAAAGGACCTATTTTCCATGATGACCAGCATGGAACAGCTGTTGTTACCTTAGCTGGACTCTATAATTCACTTAAAGTTGTTGGCAAGAAAATTGAAGATGTTAAAGTTGTCGCAAATGGGGCAGGGGCAGCAGGAATTGCCATTATTAAACTTTTGATGAGCGTTGGTCTCAAAAACGTAATTATGTGCGATACTAAAGGCGCCATTTACGAAGGTCGTACCGTAGGTATGAATCCCTGGAAGGAACAAATTGCTGCAGCAACGAACCCAGATAAGTTCAGCGGTGACCTTGCCGGCGCACTCGTAGGAGCTGACGTGTTTATTGGTGTATCCGCAGCAGATGTTCTTACCGAAGATATGATTAAATCAATGGCAAAGGATCCCATTGTCTTCTGTCAGGCTAACCCAATTCCTGAGATTTGGCCAATAGAAAGAGCTATTGAAGCAGGAGCAGCAGTTATTTCTACAGGCCGATCTGATGTAATTAATCAAATTAACAACGTTTTAGCCTTCCCAGGAATGTTCCGAGGTGCTATTGACGTTCGAGCAACGGATATCAACGATGCCATGAAAATTGCAGCAGCACAAGCAATCGCTGATTGTGTCTCTCCTGAAGAACTAAATGCTAGTTTCATTATACCAAGTACATTGAATCCTGAAGTTGCCCCGGCTGTAGCTGCTGCAACTGCCAGAGCTGCTATCGAAAGTGGGATTGCTAGAAATCCCATTGACCCAGCAGGTATAGCTGAAAATCTTAAGAAAAGATTAGCAAACCAGTATAAGTAATCGATTTGCTAACCTTCACTTGTTTGACACTAAGAGTCCTCCCAAGGTAGAATTGGTTTCTACTTTGAGAGGACTTTTTTAACGTACCACTACGCATTATTATGATAACTGAGGTAGTAATTAACTTGACACTGTGGAATAATGACGAGTAGAGGGTTGTATGTAAGGATACATAGATTACCGAGACTTGCACAGGACGTATACAAAAAAACGATAGGGGTAGCATTATGCATAAACCGAATAATGAGTTGAAACTTAAGACAGGAAATGAGAAGCAAACTTGTCTAGAAGTGAAGGAACCGGCTGAACTAATGAAGTTTTTAATCGCTGAGCTTCCGACTAAAAGTCGTAAAGACATTAAATCTCTTTTGGCTCATCATCAGATTTCCGTTGACAATGAAGTCATCTCCCAATTTAATCATCCTCTCTTAAAAGGTCAAAAGGTCGTTGTAAATTGGACTAAAGTAGTGATAGAACAACAGCCTCAAGGCCTAACTATTGTATGGGAAGATCCCCATATTATAATTATTGAAAAACAGGCAGGATTACTTTCCATAGCAACTGAAACGGAGAAGGAACTAACCGCTTATAGTATCTTAAGTGAGCATGTAAAGAAAAGAGATCCAAGAAATAAGATTTTTGTCTTGCATCGTCTTGATCGAGAGACTTCTGGAGTAATGATGTTTGCAAAAAGTGAGAAGGTACAGCAAATGTTGCAAAAGGCCTGGAAAGAAGCTGTTTTAGAGAGAACTTATATTGTGGTTGTTGAAGACCCAGTGACAAAAGAGGAAGGAACCATCACTTCTTGGCTTACAGAGAGTAAAGCGTTTATCATGTATTCCAGTCGTACTCCTAATGACGGTCAAAAAGCGATAACTCACTATAGGGTTCTTAAGAAAAATAAACATTATTCTCTATTGGAAGTAAAGCTAGAAACAGGCCGAAAGAACCAAATTCGCGTTCACATGAAAGATATTGGGCATAGTGTCATTGGGGATAAGAAGTATGGAGCGATTAAGCAGCCTATTGCAAGACTAGGACTTCATGCTCGAGTCTTAGCTTTCAAACATCCTATTACTGGAGAAGAAGTTCGTTATGAGACGGCTATACCCCAGGAGTTTTTGAACCTTTTCAAACAATAGCTGAAGATAACATATACAAAATAAAAAATGCCGGGTTTACACCCGGTCTTTTGATACATCTTTGCCAATTTTATCAGAGTCATGAGGAAAAGGAATTTTCTCAGTGTTATCCGGTTTACGAGACTTGTCGTTGGTTTTTTTTGCCACTTGTCTTTTGCCCCCTTTAAGAGTTTCACAACTATAGTTCCCCGATTAACTAAGTTCATACTTACCGTAAAACTTGTATATTAGCGAAATGGAGTTGGGACGAAAAATTGTCAAAACGATTAGATCGTGAAAAAGCAACTGTTCAGATGATGATTGAGTTATATTGTAAAGCTCATCATAACCCTGATACTAAACTATGTTCAGGATGTCAAGAATTATTAGAGTATGCTATGACTCGTCTGGCTCATTGCAAATTTGGAGAAAGCAAACCGACCTGCGCTAAATGTACTGTACATTGTTATAAACCAGAAATGCGTAAACGAATCCAAAAAATAATGCGTTATTCAGGCCCCAGGATGATTTATACACATCCGATTGCGGCAATTAGACACGTCTTTGATGGAATGAAAAAAGAACACTAATGTGGAGAGTGGATTATGGGGATCAAAGAATATTCTTTAGAGATGAGAGGCATGCCACGTCGTGACTTAGAAGAGTATTTCCTCTCGATAGGGGGGGAACTGAAGGGGAAGGGTAGGTTTCTTGGCCCGAATTGGGAAGTTAATTTGAGTGATACTTGGTATTGTTCCTTAGGGAAAATTCAAATTCCGGCGACTCAATTGACCTTTCGAGTTAACGAGGAGGATGGGGATAAATTTGTCTGGGCTTTTCGCTTAAAATTTCTTTCGGCAGGTGGATGATAGTTTAAGCATAAATAGTTACCAATATGAGAAACTATTTAAAAAAGGGGTGTGAAGCATGAAATTCTCTGAAACCGAATCATTCAAAAATCTAAGCGATGCCTTTGCAGGCGAGTCACAGGCGCGCAATCGTTATGTTTTTTGTGCTAGTGTGGCTAAGAAAGAAGGGTATCAACATATTCAAGCTGTTTTTGAGGAAACAGCCGATAATGAAAAGGAACATGCCAAAGTGTTTTATAAGCTTCTTGTTGCTCATACTAAGGAAGAAACAAACACCCTACATGTTGATGCGGATTATCCGTTAGTATATAAAGATACTCTGACGAATTTAAGGGCTGCTGCAGCTGGAGAAAGAGAAGAATGGGCAGAAATCTACTCAGAGTTCGCCGCTACTGCAGGGAAGGAAGGATTCCCCGATATCGCTAAGGCTTTTCAAACAATTGCCGAAATTGAAAAGCACCATATGACTCGTTTTGATCATTACGCCGATGAACTTGAAAATGGAACAATTTTTAGTAAAGATAAGCCGACTGTATGGAAATGTACAAACTGTGGCTATATACATGAAGGCCCTGAAGCGCCCGGAGAATGTCCAGCTTGTGCACATCCACAAGGATACTTCTCAGAACTTCCTGAAAAATACTAATCAAGAAGGCCGTATAGATTGGAACTTATTTGTAATGACTCCTAAAGATTAGATGAGGTTATTTCGCTAGGCTGCTTGTTGGGTTTGAGTTCGATATTGTATCGGACTCAAACCTTTTAACTTTCCTTCTGAGATTTGTATTTTTTTCATAGCACAACATTTTAGATATTTCTTCATGACTCAAACAACTGTACTTCCAATTGTCAGTAATGTCCTGCAATTGGGGTGCAGTTATTTTTCGGCTGTAAGAAATTATTGAAAAATCTATAGGAATTTGTAACGTGGATACAGACTATTTGCCAGGCACTATTGGTATATCTTTTAGATCTACGATGGGGGTAGATCCAAAATATTATAACAGTAAACAGGGTTTTAACGAACGTTTACAGAATATTAAAGAAGTTAAGCCGAAATCCAATATATCCTTTATGCTATCGCCTGTGTTTATTTCACAATACAATCTTTTGCGGACCAGGACAAAGTTGAAGAAATTTTAATTTCTAAGAATGTAATGAGTAGAATGGTTAACGAGATATCTAATATCCTAAGTGGAAAGGGGCAATATGAAATGGAACCAATAATTCTTCACCTTCCTTTTGAACTCTCAGAGGAACAATTGCTAAGAATGCTTCGATTGAAGGAAGGGCATTCATATCGAAGTCGAATATTAGAATTAGCAGAAGAAGCAAGAAATATTGCTAAACCCAAGGTGATTTATAAGCATGCCTATGTGGATTCAAGTGATGAACATAACGTTATTATCGATGGAATCAAGTTCAAAAGCCGTATTTTAAGTGTTAACCTGGAAAATATTCATCGGGTTTTTCCCTTTGTGGTAACTAGTGGTGTGGAATTAGAAGCATGGGGAAAGGGAATTACAGATATGTTTGAAAACTTTTGTGCAGATACAATCCAAGAAATAATACTTGAATCGGCTTCGGAAAATTTCAAAACCATCCTTGATGAGGAATTCGGATTAACTTCTGCTTCGAATATGAACCCCGGTTCGTTGCCTGATTGGCCGATAACAGAGCAAAAACCCCTTTTCCAATTGCTCGGTCAGGTTAAAGAACAAATCGGTGTGGAACTTACAGAAAGTTTTCTTTTGCTGCCTGTGAAATCCATTTCCGGAATTCGTTTTCCGAAGGAAGGAACCTTTGAAAATTGCCAACTATGTCCACGGGAAAAATGCCCTGGGCGAAAATCACCGTATGATCCGGAGCTTAAAGCAAAGTATCAGTAAGTTTTCTTTAATTGGAGGGATTAAATTGGGGTGGATTTTAGGGATAGATACTGGTGGAACGTATACCGATGGAGTGATTATCGATCCGGCTTCAAAGGAAATAATTGCAAAATCAAAAGCTCTTACAACACTTGAAGACTTAACAATTGGAATTCGCAACTGTCTTGATAGTCTAGGCGCAACAACCTTTAATACATTGTCTATGGTCTCCCTTTCAACAACCCTTGCGACGAATACAATTGTTGAAGGCCGCGGGTGTGAAGTTGGATTAATCCAGGTTGGTCGTAAACCCAACGGAATTCTGCCAACTGAGCACGTCATCCTGACTCCTGGCGGACATGATATAAAAGGATGGCCCATGGAAGATTTGGACCTGGACTTACTGCGGGGGCAGCTTGTCTCTTTTAAGGGTAAGGTTGAAGCCGTTGCGGTTTCCGGATACCTCAGTATACGTAACCCTGAACATGAACTTCAGGTTCGGGATCTTGTTCAAGAAGTGCTTCATATACCTGTTGTGTGTGCCCATGAATTGACCACAACTCTAGGTTTATATGAGCGTACTGTGACCGCAGTACTAAATGCTAGACTTCTCCCAGTCATTGCAGAACTTATTCAATCCGTTAAAAAGGTTCTTGCCGAACAAGAGATAAATGCTCCTGTAATGATTGTTAAAGGCGATGGCAGTTTAATGAGTGAACAAGTCGCTCGTGAGAAACCCATCGAAACAATTCTATCTGGTCCTGCTTCAAGTATTATTGGAGGTACATATCTTACCCCCACGGATAATGCTTTAATCGTTGACATAGGGGGAACAACGACCGATATCGCCCTCGTCGAGGAAGGTATTCCTCGTTTAACCCAAGAGGGGGCGGTAGTAGGCGGGTGGTTTACTCGTGTCCATTCCGCTGAAATAAATACCTATGGACTTGGCGGGGATAGTCAGATTCAGATGACTAAAGACCGGAAGCTCCTTGTGGGACCTCGGCGTGCTTTTCCTCTTTGCTATGTGGCTTCCCAATATCCTTCTATCGAGAAGGAGCTTCTTCAATATGCCTCAAAGATAGTAAACACTTCAGTTATTCAGTCTGTTGATTGCTTTGTGGCCTTTCCCCGTCAAAATCGTGAAACGCTGTTACCTTCAGAAATTAAATTGCTTGATTTACTGGGATCGGGACCCCATACTTTTTACTATTTAGCCGAAAAAATGGAAGTAGACCCTATTCTCTTCAGCTCAGAGTCCTACCTTCAGAAACTAATAAATCTCGGGCTGATTGCCCGTGTTACTCTAACACCTACAGACATCCTTCATGTACGTGGGACTTATACAGCTTGGAATGATCAAGTTGCAAAGCTGGGATGCGAGCTTTTAGCTCAAAAAATGGGGAAATCCTTAGAAGATTTTTTGAATGCAGCCTCTGAAAGGATAATTGATAATCTTTGTTTTACCATAATCCAAAGCTTCCAAATGTATGAAGGCAACAGCAGCAATCCTCTGAGCAATGAACAGGTTATGTATTATTTAAATAAGGCCCTTCATCCACAAGAGAATGGTTTGCTTCATTGTCGACTTAATGCGGGTATGCCTATCATCGGAATTGGTGCACCGGCCCATGCTTGGTTACCCCAAGTCGCTAAGCTTTTAAATACACCATTACTTGTTCCAGAACATGCTGAAGTAGCAAATGCGGTAGGAGCCGCAGTTGGAAAAATTGTTGTAAACGTTGAGACGATGATTCGACCGGATTCAAACTTTGGCGGGTTTGTCGTTTATTCGCTAAAGGGACACAAACATTTAGATGAATTTGAGGAAGCGGTCGATTATGCCGAGAATGAAGCCCGGAAGCATGCTTCACGGGAAGCAGAAAAAACTGGAGCCCAGCACTATGAGCTTATTGTTAAACGTGAAGATATTAACGCTGAGATCAATTATTCTCCGGATCATCCTCTTTTTATTGAATGCAAAATTAAAGTCACAGCAATCGGAACTTCGACTTGGTCATAAATTAAAAGGCTTGCAATTCAGCGGAAATATGAACATAATGGTATAGAACATTCTGAATATTACACAAAACGGAGGGGAAGGAATGAGAGTACCTAGTAAAGAATTAGAAAAACGAGTTGCTGATTTTCAAGTCAACCTAAGGAAGAGGGAAATTGACGGAGCACTATTGGTTCAACGAGCGGATACACTCTATTATACGGGGACTGCTCAAAATGTTCATATCTACATTCCGGTGGAAGGAAGGCCGCTTGTCCTTGCCTATCGAGATTTCGACAGAGCTCAGAAGGAAAGTTCTTGGGAGGTCTTTCCCCTTAGAGGGATGTCAAAAATTCCTAATAATATCCAAGAAGCCGGACTCCCCTTGCCAAGACTATTGGGACTGGAATTGGATGTTCTCCCTGTAAATCAGTATGAGCGTTATTGTAAAACATTTCCGGAAGTTAGGATGGTGGATATCTCCAAAGAGGTACGCCGACAGCGTTCAGTTAAGACGAGTTGGGAGATAGCTCGACTTGAAGAAAGTGCAAGAATCTTACCCTTGGTGCTCGAATTTGCCAAGGAAGTTCTTCATCCTGGGATGAGTGAGGTCGAATTCGAAGGATTGTTAGAAGGCAAGGCAAGGTCACTCGGTCATGGTGGTCACGTTCGTATGCGAGGATTTGATTCTGAGTTTCATGTTGGTGTAATCGCTTCAGGTGCTCGAGCAGCAGTTCGTAGTTGCTTTGATGGGCCTGTCACAGGACAAGGTATCTCCATTGCCCATCCGAATGGAGCTTCTATGGAGCAGATTCAGAAAGGTGAACCGATTGTTATAGATATGGTGACCGTCGTTAACGGTTATCAGATTGACCAAACCCGAATTTTGAGTTTAGGACCTTTATCCGAAGAGCTGACAATCGCCTATGAGACAGCAAGACAGGTGGAGGAGAGAATTCGCAGGGCCTTGATACCGGGACGGGTAGCGGGTGAAGTTTATGAAGAAATTCTAAACTGGGTCCAGGAGAATACGCCTTACGGAGATAATTTCATGGGCTATGGAACAGCGAAGGTCCGCTTTGTTGGGCATGGTGTAGGCCTAGAACTTGATGAGCTCCCAACCATTAGCAAAGGATCCAGTGAGGTCTTGGAATCTGGAATGGTAGTGGCTATTGAACCTAAGTTTGTTTTCCCCGGGGTTGGAGTCGTTGGGATTGAAGATACAGTCGTCATTGAATCTGACCTGGGTGCAAGATATTTATCCGTAACACCAAGAGAATTAATAGTTCTTTAAGATTATTTTTGATGATTTGGTAATAAGACATTGGAGTATGTGCGTTTGATGATATAATAGCGTAGATTTTGTAGAATTTAAGGACAAAGGTCCCTGCCTAAGCGGCAGGGATTTTTTCGTCCTAGATAGAAACTATAACTAGTGGCGCTAATTCCCTAGGGAGATTGAACCACTAGAAACTGGGGAATACTTACCTTAATCTGATTGGATCGAGGACTAGTGGAGGAAAACCATGAAAGAGAACTATGTTTGGCTAAGTTCCAAGGAGCTTAACCTAATGCTAAAAGGCTCGTTGCAATGGATAGATATATCCCCTCGGGTGACCTCATCTAAAGTTGGAATGCGGAAACTGAGTGAATCTCTGGGCAAACCATCCATTGCTAAACCTACTGAGCAAATAGAGCGAAATCCCTCACGGCTACAAGGGATATATTCAAAACGACTTGAAGGGCAGCCTGTCATTTGGTTGTTGGGCGGTGTTGGTTTACTAACACTATCTTCTTGGTTTTACTTTGTTATAGTTTCAAAGTAGTTGTAAACAGATATTTTTCAGAGAGGAGAAGGGGTACGTCAGAAAATAGACGTAACCCTTTTTCAGTTAAGCTCGTCTAACTAAGGCTAGGGTTAAATCCAATAAATACATCTTGCAATAACCTATTAAATTTTTGCAAAAAATCTTTGCAAAAATATATAAATTTGGGTATCATATAACTAGAAGGTCAGGGAAGGTCAATGATATGTATCTAGAAATATTACGTTGACAAGGAGACATAAACAATGGGAAACCTAGCGGATCGCATTGAGGAATACTTGAAACAGATTCTAGAAAAAACATCAGAAGGATATATTGTGTTACAACGAAGTGAGCTCGCAGGTGAGTTTGCCTGTGTTCCATCTCAGATTAACTATGTATTAGACACTCGTTTTACAGTTGAAAGAGGGTACCTTGTCGAAAGTCGCCGAGGGGGCGGAGGATATCTGAGAATAATTCGCTTAGGATTGGGTATTGAAGGGCAGTATCAACAAGTAATGCGTCAACTAGTTGGAGAACAACTTTCCCGTGACCGATCAAATGCCTTGGTGGAACGGCTTTTAGATGAGGAACTAATAACTCCTAGGGAAGCGGCGCTGATTAAGAGCGTGCTTTCTGGCAATAATTTAGGTGGAGAATTTAGAGATTGGGATGCTTTGCGGGCACGCCTTATGAAGGATATTTTAACAACCTTAAGTAGAGATGATTTGGTGTAAAGGAGGAGTTAGAATGCTTTGTCAACATTGTCAACAGAAAGAGGCTATTATGCAATTGTTTATAACAGAAAATGGACAAACTCGTGAGGTCTACCTCTGCGAGACTTGTGCTAAAAAAACTCAGGAAGTAAGTTTGGTTTTTCATCCCGCTATTGTACCGGAGTTTTTACAAGCACTTTTTGGCTTTAATGCTACGACAAAAGAGCAACCTATGGAGATGAAGTGTCCTAAATGTGGAATTAGCTTTTCTCGAATTACCCAAGTCGGAAAGCTCGGCTGCAGCACCTGTTATGAAACCTTTGAAAATCAGCTTGAGCCGTTGTTGCGTCGAGTGCATGGTGGAGGGCAAAATGTCGGTAAGATCCCTGTAAGACGTGGAGCTGAGATTAGAAGTCGAGTGGAACAACGAAAATTAAAGGAAACACTTAAAAACTTGATTGAACAAGAAGCCTTTGAGGAGGCTGCTATAGTAAGAGATCAGATTCGCAAAATTGAACAATCGACGGGAGGGGAAAAAAGTGAGTCGTAAGGAACTTCTTTTACAGCAAAGTGCCTGGATGAGCGAAACAGATTCTCCAGTCGTTATTAGCAGTCGAGTGAGATTAGCGCGTAACCTCGAGGAATTTCCTTTTCCCCATGGCCTAAGCCAAGAAAATGCTGCCGAAGTTGAAAAGATTATTTCCCAAGCCTTAGGCTATGTGGAAGGAAATGACGAGAATCTTCACTATATATCCCTAGCAGAGCTAAATGATGTAGAAAAACAAGTGTTGATCGAAAAACATTTAATAAGTCCTAGTTTAGGAGGCACGACCAGTGCGTGTGGTGTAGCGTTGAACTCTGATCATCGTTATGCAGTCATGGTAAATGAAGAAGATCATTTAAGACTTCAAGTTCTTTTACCGGGTAATCAGCTAATTGAGTCACATCGCTTGGCAACAGCCTTAGATGATCTTCTGGAGGCAAAGCTGGATTTTGCCTATAGAGAAAGTCAAGGGTACCTCACTGCATGTCCTACGAATGTAGGAACTGGGCTTCGGGCTTCAGTTATGGTCCACTTGCCTGGCTTGGTTATTACTAAACAAGTTCAACAGGTTCTAGGAGCGGCGGCCCGCTTAGGTTTGGCTGTCCGTGGGTTATATGGGGAAGGTTCTCAGGCCTTTGGGCACATCTATCAAATCTCCAATCAGATTACCCTGGGTAAAAGTGAAGAAGATATCTTAACTCATTTAGATGCGGTAACCAGACAGATCGTAGAGCATGAACTTCAAGCCCGAGAAAACCTGCGTCAGCAAATGCCTATGCTTTTAGAGGATAAAGTTTGGAGGGCTCGAGGTACTTTGCAAAATGCACGGCTGCTTTCTTCCGAAGATGCGATGCATCTTTTGTCGCATGATAAATTAGGGTCTGATATGGGGATATTACCGAAGACCAAGGATTGCTTTGCTACGTTAATCGTCGATACCCGCCCTGGATGCTTGCAATACATTCTCGATCGGGGGCTTGATCCTAGCCAACGGGATGAGGAGCGGGCTCGTCTAATTCGAAACGCCATGTGCGAAGACCGAGGCACGATACAGTAATGAAACTTCGCTTTCACTACTAGTTCAAACTCGGCGTCGAATCGCGCGCATCACATAAAGAAAGGATGAAGGAATAATGAAAGGTCGTTATACTGAACGTGCACAAAAGGTATTAGCAATAGCTCACAGTGAAGCCAAACGAATGGGACATCAAGTAGTAGGAACTGAACACGTATTGCTTGGGTTAATTCAGGAAGGGGAAGGAATTGCTGCCCAAGCCTTAACTGGAATGAACCTAGACCTTGCTAAAATTCGAAGTCAGGTTGAACAAATAACCGGGGTAGGCCAGCCTTTTAATGGAGAAGTCGGTTTTACACCCCGAGTCAAAAAAGTTCTAGAATTAGCTAATGAGGAAGCTCATCGGCAAGAAGTTAATTATATTGGAACCGAACATTTACTGCTGGGTCTGATTATGGAAGGTGAAGGAATAGCGGCCCGCATCCTGGGGAACCTCAATGTGGGGCCTGAAAGGGTATGGAAACAGGTTGTTAAGTTATTAGGTGGAGAATTAGATGAATCCGCAATACCAGCCCCAAACTCCGTACCGACATCTAAAAATGCGGGGCCGGTTAATACGCCCGCTCTTAACGAGTTCGGACGAGACCTTACTTTGCAGGCGCGAGAAGGACGTCTAGATCCAGTGATTGGAAGGGAAAAGGAAATAGAACGGGTCATTCAGGTCTTAAGCCGACGAACCAAGAATAATCCTGCGCTTATAGGAGAGCCTGGTGTTGGTAAAACAGCCATTGCTGAAGGACTGGCACAAGGCATTGTGAATAACAGAGTTCCGGAAATTTTGGTCAACAAACGAGTTATTACCTTAGACCTTTCCTCAATGGTGGCAGGAAGTAAATACCGTGGTGAATTTGAAGAGCGCTTAAAGAAAGTAATGGAGGAAATCCGTGCGGACGGGAATATCATACTTTTTATTGATGAACTTCATACCTTGATAGGTGCTGGTGCTGCAGAAGGTGCAATCGACGCCGCAAATATCTTAAAACCCGCTCTAGCCAGAGGCGAATTACAATGTATAGGGGCTACAACATTAGAAGAATACCGAAAATATATTGAGAAGGATACAGCCCTAGAGCGTCGTTTCCAACCGATCAATGTTGGTGAACCTACCGTAGAGGAAGCAATAGGGATTCTGAGTGGTCTAAGGGATCGTTACGAAGCTCATCATCGAGTGAAGATAACGGATGAGGCGATTGAGTCCGCTGCACGCCTGTCAGACCGTTATATTTCGGACCGATTCCTGCCGGATAAGGCGATCGATTTAATGGATGAAGCAGCTTCACGTGTTCGACTTACTAGTTATACTGCTCCTCCTGATTTAAAACTTCTGGAAGAAGAAGCGGAACGCCTGAAAAAAGAAAAAGAGGCAGCGGTTTCTAGTCAAGAGTTTGAGAAAGCTGCTCAAATCCGAGACCAGGAACAAAAAATTCGTAGTGAACTTGCTGAGCAACGAGATGTGTGGCAAACTAAGCGCTATAAAGAAAATGCCATGGTGACTGGGGAGGATATCGCACAGATAGTAGCTAGCTGGACAGGAATTCCTGTCAAAAAACTTGCCGAAGAAGAAAGTGAACGTCTCTTGCATTTAGAAGATCTTCTTCATCAACGACTTATTGGGCAGGAGGACGCCGTTACAGCAGTAGCTCGGGCGGTACGGAGAGCACGGGCAGGGCTGAAAGACCCTAAACGTCCCATAGGTTCCTTTATTTTCCTTGGACCAACAGGCGTTGGTAAAACAGAACTTGGTCGTGCTTTGGCAGAGGGAATGTTCGGGGATGAAAAAGCTTTAATTCGCATTGATATGTCAGAGTATATGGAGAAACATGCGGTTTCTCGGCTTGTAGGAGCGCCTCCTGGATATATTGGACATGATGAAGGAGGTCAGCTTACCGAGGCGGTAAGGCGAAAACCATATAGTGTCGTTTTATTGGATGAGATCGAAAAGGCACACCCTGAGGCCTTCAATATTTTACTCCAGGTCCTTGAAGATGGGAGATTAACAGACACTAAAGGACGAACAGTCGATTTTCGAAATACTGTGATTATCATGACCTCGAATGTAGGCTCTTCCTTCCTTAAGAAGGAAGCCATGGGCTTTGCAGCAAAGAAAGATGAAAAAACGGATTACAAAAATATGCGAGGACATGTAATGGATGAGTTAAAACGCTCTTTCCGTCCTGAGTTTTTGAATCGTATTGATGAATTAGTCGTTTTTCATTCACTCCAAAAAGAACACTTAGTAAAAATCTCCGAAATTTTGGTTCGACAGGTCAATAAGCGTCTAAGGGAAAATGGCTTGGAACTTCAGGTTGATAACAGTGCGGTCGAACTGATTGCTAAGGAGGGAAACGATCCGATTTTTGGAGCTCGACCTCTTCGTCGGGCTATACAACGATTAATCGAAGACGCTCTTTCCGAGAAAATTCTCGAAGGAGAGTTCAAAAATGGTGATCGAATTCGCGTGGAAGCAGAGGAAGGGAAAATGAAATTTTCCAAGCTTTAAGTAGTGTTGTAAGAAACAAAGAATAATTGATAGAAGTAGGGGCAATTTGTGAATTGCCCCTACTTCATTAAATCGTTGATATACTATTGAATAAGTATTTATTTTGGGGTAAATCCAGGGATTCCCAGAGGAAATGAGGCGTTGCATGAAGATCAAAGTAATCTATCGCTGTTCTAACTGTGGATCAGAAAGTCCTAGATGGCTGGGTAAGTGTCCAAAATGCGAGGAATGGAATACCTTTGAAGAGTCAGAGAGTCAACCCAAAACAATGTCTTCACAGAGTAAGAGAAAGACCTATCCGAAGAAGCTATCTGACGTTTTAGCTGGCAACAGCGATCGTATCGTGACGAGCATCAGTGAATTTAATAGGGTTCTTGGTGGAGGTATCGTTAAAGATTCCATTATTATTTTGACAGCTAGGCCCGGTGCAGGAAAATCAACCTTACTGTTACAAGTGGCGGATGACGTTGCCTCGAAGGGCTATAAGGTTTTATATGCCTCAGCTGAAGAGAGTGATAGCCAAATAAAAAATAGGTCAGATCGCATTCTTAAGGAAAGTAAGAGCGACATATGGATTTATTCTGATACAAGTATGAACCATGTTCTGGCCTCGATTGAAGAGCTTGACCCGGATTTGATTATTATTGACAGCATCCAGACCTTTACCCTCGATGAACATAATTCTCGTCCTGGTTCTCCCATTCAGACCATGGAATGTGCCAGCGAACTTTTGAAAGTTGCCAAGAATAGCAAACGTCCTAGAGCAGTAATCATGGTAGGTCAAATGACGAAGGATGATGAAATTGCTGGGCTCAGGGCCTTGGAACATCTGGTTGACGCCGTGTTAATTCTCAATGGTGAAAATGGAGAAGAATTAAGGGGAGCCTGGTGCTCCAAGAATCGATTTGGGAGTACAGGTGAAATAGGCTTCTTCTCGATGACCGAACAAGGAATGTTGTCCATTGATAACCCGTCGGAATTCTTTATGACCCAAAGGGGACAGGGGCAAACGGTTTCGGGCAGCGCCTTAGCAGTGATCAAAGAAGGGACACGGCCAATTATTGTAGAAGTTGAAAGTCTGGTCTCGAAGTCCTTCGCTCCTTATCCGTCCAGAATAGCAGAATGCTTGAGAAGAGACCAATTAAATACCTTGATTTCTATCCTTGAACAAAGAGGCAAGATTAACCTCTACGATAAAAATATCGTCATCAAGACCACAGGTGGGCTTCAACTTAGAGAACAATCAGTTAGCTTAGCGATTATCATGTGTATTGTTTCATCAGTGAAAGATAAAGCGATTCCCAATGATATTGTTTTTGTGGCAGATGTAGGGCTAACTGGAGAACTGAAAAAAGTCCCATCAATTGAAGCCCGAATTCGTGAAATCGATAGAATGGGCTTTAAACGAGTCTACGTTGCTAAAAATACCGTTAGGGATGCTTCGAGATTTAAAAATCTAAAAATTGTAGAACTAAACACTTTGTACGAAGTAATTATGGATTTGAATATGAAGCCTGCTAAGGCTGATAATGAGTTTCATATTATTGAAGAACTAAATTAGCACTTTGTAATTGTAATTAATACTAATTAGTGATAAAATCAAACTAAGGGGGTGGACAGTGAATTGAACGAAGAAAGCAAAATGTGGCAATGCCAAATATCAAGTTGTGGTTACATATATAATCCAGATAAAGGCTGTAAGAAAAGTAAAATTCCCAAGGATGTTGCTTTTGATCAGTTACCGGATGATTGGAGATGTCCATTATGCGGAGCAGGTAAAAAAATGTTTAAACCAATTTAAAAATCCCTTTTCTAGAAAAGCAGTCGGCGGAAGCCGACTGCTTTTTACTATAGACCAGAAAGTACAAGTTTAACGTTATTGTTATGAAAGAACTTTCTTAACATTGATCGAATTACATAGGGAGAAAAGGATAAACTTAAGAAGTTCTTAAGAATTACAACAAGCTTATAGTAAGATTTAGTTGATATCATAGCCTTAAAGTAAATAGTAGAGGATGTGATACAATTTGTGTAAATCAATACGTTGGGGTGATAGATCATTAATATACTAGTTTGCGATGATGATAAAGAGATATTAGATGCCATAAAAATCTATTTAACGAACGAAGGCTATAAAGTATTTAAAGCTTCCAATGGTTTAGAAGCCTTGGAAGTCGTTGAGGAAAACGAAATACATCTGGTTATTATGGACATTATGATGCCTAGAATGGATGGACTAAGGGCAACGATGAAGTTAAGAGAAGAAAGGAATATACCGGTTATTATGCTATCTGCGAAAACTGAGGATACTGACAAAATAATGGGTTTAAATATGGGAGCGGACGATTATATTACGAAGCCCTTTAACCCTTTAGAATTGATTGCAAGGGTAAGGTCTCAGTTAAGAAGATATACCACACTAGGGAGCTTGGAAAACAAAAGTAATGTCTATAAAACAGGCGGACTTGTTATTGATGATGAGAGAAAGATGGTAACGGTTGATGGTGACGAAGTCAAGCTCACTCCTGTCCAATATAAGATTTTAAAATTGTTGACTGCAAATGCGGGAAGAGTTTTTTCTATCGACGAACTATATGAAAAAGTATGGAAAGAAACGGCCTTTAGTGCGGAAAATACCGTGGCTGTCCATATCAGAAAAATAAGAGAGAGGATTGAAATTAATCCAAAGGATCCGAAATATTTGAAGGTGGTGTGGGGAATTGGATATAAAGTGGAAAAAATATAGCCACTTAGTAGTAATAAAGCTGATTGCCTTTATAGTTGCAATCGTCTGTTTTACGAGTGCCCTAATGATATTTGTAAACATTATTATAATAAAGAATGCTGATTTTGGTATTGCCTTTGAAGAGAGCTATTTTCTCGGTACTGATTACGTGAGTGACAGCAGTAATATCCTCACAAGCTTAAGAAATATAACAGAAAACTATAAGAGTGAGGAACATATTTTGAAGGGTGGTTCTCTCAAGGAGATAGAAATCAGACAAAGGGAAGAAAATTTGTTTTGGGATTTTCAAAACAATTCAAGAAGTTATAATCCGAATTTAACACATGAAGAAAATTATGTACTCTTCAAAGAAGTTTATGCTGCTGAACTTACAGAGTTAAAAGATCGGTTAATAACCGAAGAACTTCAAGCCTATAATTCAGTTTTACGGGAATTAGAAAAATATCAAGGTCTTATTTACTATGCAGTTGATAGTGAAACTGTATTCACGAATAGTACTAATAAAACCAAAGATCACTTCCAATCGTTTCCATCCTACATGGTATTCGATGGACCGGAATACAAGGTCTTTCCGCAAGAAATACAGGAAAATCCTCATTATTACTGGATTACCTCAAATACCAATCAATTAGGACACCAAGACAAGATGTATATTGCCTTTAATGAAGAATTCTTAAATTCCAGAATCGGAGAGTGGAAAGAAAATAAAGTATTAGTCACTAAGGGTCTATATCAAATAACAGGTTTTTCTTTGGGGTTGGCTTTAGCGTTTATTTATCTGCTTGTAGTCATTGGTAGAAAGAATGGGGAGAGTCAAGAGACTCCATTAAACGTTGTCGATAGAATCTATAATGATTTTAAGATTGTGATTTGCTTTACCCTGATAGCCATTTGGATCGCAGCTATAAGTCAAATAAATCATGTCCCAATCTATAACCTTATGTACCCGGTGACTTTGTTCATCGCCTCTTTGGGCTTAATATTCCTTCTTTCCTTCGTTAAACATCTGAAAAATAAGACGTTTTTAAAACACACTTTATTCTATGCCATTTTCTATAAAATTTTCAAATTCATTAAAGAGATTTACGATAGTGGGAGTGTTGGAATAAAGGTTGTTTTAATCGTAATAGGGTATCCAGTATTAGTAGCCATAACCTTCTTTATGTTTCCAATAACTCTAGGAATAGCAGCCTGGATTGCTCTTAGAAAGGTTAAGGAATTCAGCGCTATAAAAGAAGGGGTAAAGCGGGTAAAAGAAGGAGATATCCACTATACTATAAATGTGTCTGGAGGCGGAGAGTTTGCCCAACTTGCTGGGGATATAAACAGTATCACTGATGGGTTATATAAAGCCGTTGATAATGAGATTAGAAGTGAACGGCTGAAGACTGAATTAATTACCAATGTATCCCATGATATTAGAACTCCTTTAACGTCTATTATCACCTATGTCGATTTATTAAAGAGTGAAACGGATCTGGCGAAGGCAAAAGAATACCTAGAAATACTTGACCAAAAGTCACAACGCTTAAAAACCTTAACTGAGGACCTATTTGAGGCGTCTAAGGCCTCTAGCGGAAATATCCCAGTAAACTTTGAAGAGATAGACATTGAGTCTCTAATAACTCAGGGATTAGGGGAACTGGACGATAAAGTTCAAGATCGAAAGTTAGAATTCAGGATTAACCGACTTAAAGATAAAGTATTTATCAAAGCAGATGGTAAATTATTGTGGAGAGCTATTGAAAATTTGTTATCTAATATATTTAAATACGCGTTGGAAGGGTCAAGGGTATATATTGATATTATTGATTCAGGAACTGGGGTAATGCTAATTATTAAAAATATCTCTGCCTATGAGTTGAATATTTCTTCTGAAGAATTAATGGAGCGATTTAAAAGGGGAGATGAATCCAGAAGCAGCCAGGGTAGTGGACTAGGACTATCTATTGCCAAAAGTCTAGTTGAAATTCAGAAAGGAAGTTTTGATGTAGAAATAGACGGCGATTTATTTAAGGCAATAATTCACTTGCCTAAGTGAAGTTAGGGCAGGCAGGAGGCATCTCTTTCGCTTAGTGAAGTGGGAGACTTTACTGAATTGGATAAGCCTATAGTAAATTAGAGATTAACAAGGTAGTAACTAAGGAACCTCTCTATAGTTCCTTAGTTACTACTTGTTTATCTTCGTCAATTAATCGTTTAAATAAACTTGAAAATTCGGAGGTATCTACAATAACCTCTAACCAAGTATCATCCTGCGGATCATCGGGATACATAACAAAAGCAATTTTCCCAGGCTCCGTTTCAAAGATTTCCAGAACGTTTTTTTCCCCCGTGATTTCAATCTTTAATTTTCCACCCATGTTTAGTCCACCTCACCTTTAGTTACACCAATCATGGTTAGAAATATGCGGGATAAGTCAAAGGAAGGTGAACCAATATTAGTATCTTCATACAAACGCCATAAAATGATCACAAATTTAAAGTAATATAACAATAAACGCTCTAATAATCAGGCTAAGTGTTATATATGTTGTGTTTTAACATTTTTGGTCAGAGACTTGAAGAGTAAACTATAAAAGCTCCTGCAAGGCAGGAGCTAAATCATTAAAACTAAAATATTATGGGTCTGGTTAGGTTAAATTGAAAATTGTTAACGTCTGTAGTTTTTTGAGTTCTTGGTAGAGGACATCGCTTAGGGAGATGTCTAAAGCGTTGGACAGAGCTGCTATATAAAAGAGCTGCTTGCCTAATTCTGCCTCTATAATATCCCGGCAGTTATCGCAAACATATCCTTCAAGTTGGCTGTCCAAGAGCTCTCTCAAATCGGCAACACTTGAATCTGGTGGAATCGGTTTCTTACGCGCATTCACTGCGTGGCAACCACAACTAGTCACAGATTTGACGACGGCTCGGTTAACACGAGCTGAAGTTTCTTGCCCTTTGGACAAGATATCCAGAATGCTTTGATGTCGGATTAACAGAGATTTTACCGTGCCTTGGAATTGGTCAGTGAGTTGCTCCATGTGTGCTATCCTCACTCCTTTCTGCCATCTCTATTATAACGAGGAGGCTAGGCTGTTGTCAATTTTCAACAGATTTAAGGCTGAAAAAGGGAAATTGACAGGCTAAAGACATGTGTGATATAATTTTAAAATTTTGACCCCGGCTATGTTCCTTGCTATAATATATAGATAAGGGGGTGGCCGAATGTTTAAGGTTGGTGACAAAGTTGTCTATCCGATGCACGGTGCCGGAATTATTGAGTCGATCGAAGAACGAGAAGTTCTTGGGGAAAAAAGCCAATACTATGTAATGCATTTACCAGTAGGGAATATGAAATTGTTTATTCCCTTGAACAATGTGGAGAACCTTGGCTTGAGACAAGTTATTTCTCCTTCCATGGTCAAAGATGTTTTGGAGGTACTGAGAACTAAAGATACGGCAGCTACCTTGGCCTGGAATCGGCGCTATCGTGCCAACTTAGAAAAAATCAAGAGTGGAAATATCTTTGAGGTTGCAAATGTTGTTCGGAGTCTCGCCCAGAGAGATAATGAAAAAGGCCTTTCGACGGGGGAGAAGAAGATGTATGAAAATGCCTGCCAGATTTTGATTAGTGAACTTGTTTTGACTGAAGGGTCTGAAGAAGAAGCAGTCAGACAATGGCTTTCATCTGCTTTGATTTTGGCCTGAGATTAGCGACTTAAGGACCAACCAATGGTACATTCGCTATTATCATAAAATGCTCTTTATTAGACTAGGCTGGCGCCCACCACACACACACGAAGACACTGTCTTCGCACGTATTAGCTTTTCTTGCAGACACTGTCTTCGCAAGTGTCAACTTCTTGCAGTTGCAGGCGCCGGCAGTGCTCGCAGACCATGAGAAAGCCCACGAATTGGCCTAGACATTCGAGGTTGGATTACTGCTTCAATTAGTTTAACTGAAGAGCAAATAGGATTAAATTACCTTTGGTTGAAAATTAATGAAATACAAAGTATAATTGGAAAGACTTTTAGTCAAAATATGTTAAAAGGAGGTGAAAAGATGATTCGCAATTTAATACGCGGTATCATCACTCTATTATTTGGTGCGGTAGGTTTTTATCTCAACCATATACTTATAAGCCTGGATTTCTTTCAAACGTTTGGATGGAATGGATCGCCTGTTTGGACTTACGCCATAATGAGTATTTTATTTGGTATCATAGGGTTTTTAGTTGCTCCGTCTAGTATCCGCTCTTTTATTTCTTTAATGCGTTGGATGGATTCGCGCTTAACCAAGGTTCCTACAAATGATCTTATGGGTGGGGCCATCGGTGGGATTATTGGACTTATTATTGCAAGTTTATTTAGTAACTCGTTTATTAGTATTAAATTCTTTGGTCCACTTTTGGCGGTCTTAATAAGTCTTTTTGTAGGTTACCTGGGTTTGACAATTGGAATGAAACGGAAAGAGGATGTCTTGGGCTTCCTTAACTTCTTTCCGAAATTCCGTGACCGAGGAGACAAGTCGGAAAAAACTGATAAACAAAAAGACAGCAAGGAAGTTAAAATTAGCCGTTCACGTGAGTCAGTAAGTTATAAAATTCTAGATACCAGTGTAATTATCGATGGCAGAATCGCGGATATAGTTAAAACTGGATTTTTAGAAGGAGTATTACTTATTCCGAGTTTCGTTTTGGAGGAGCTTAGACATATCGCCGATTCTTCAGACTTACTCAAACGAAATCGTGGGCGCAGAGGACTTGATATTCTTAATCAAATTTCCAAGGAAACGATCATTAAAGTTCATATACATGAACAGGATTTTGAGGATATCAATGAAGTCGACAGCAAATTGGTACGGTTAGGGCAAGTTTTAGGAGCTCCTTTATTGACGAATGACTACAATCTTAATAAAGTAGCTGAACTTCAAGGAGTTAAGGTTTTAAATATTAACGAACTGGCCAATGCCCTAAAACCCATTGTTTTGCCTGGAGAAGAGATGCTGGTTCAAGTTATGAAAGAGGGAAAAGAGCCTGGTCAAGGTGTCGCCTATCTTGATGATGGAACCATGATTGTTGTGGATATGGGACGGAGGTATATGGGACAAAATGTTCTCGTTTTAGTGACTAGTGTTCTTCAAACGGCTGCCGGGCGCATGATTTTTGCCAAACCCAAAACTTCCCTAGAAAAAAAGACGATGGGCCTTCGTTCGACGGATGAGGTGAATGCGATTGGCTAATATCGGGATCGTCATTCCTGCAGCTGGTCAAGGCAAACGGATGGGGGCCGGCTATAACAAACAATTTCTTACTTTAATGGGACGACCGATTTTAGCCCATACGGTAGGACTCTTCGAAGAATCTAATGCTGTTTCTGAAATTGTTATTGTGGGGGCAGAAGGTGATCTCTCCGTTATAGAGGAACTTGTTCATAGCCAGAGGTTTAATAAAATTGTTGCAATCTGCAAAGGTGGCGTTTTTCGTCAAGATTCCGTTCGTGCAGGGGTTCGAGCTCTAAGTACCACTATTCAACGGATAGTGGTGCATGATGGGGCGAGGCCCCTTTTAACATTACAGGCATTTCATAAATTTATAGATGAAACCCAAGAATACCCTGCTGCAATTATGGGAGTTGCAGTTAAAGACACCATTAAGAAGATTGACATAGCAGGAAACGTGCTCGAAACTCTCCCGCGTGAACTTTTACGTGCTGTTCAAACCCCACAAATCTTTGACCGTGGGATATTAGAAGACGCACATGATCGAGCAGCTTCCGCAGGATACTATGGCACAGATGATGCATCCTTGTTAGAATGGATGGGGCATCCTGTACAGATGGTAGAGGGTATGCAGGAGAATATTAAGGTGACCACGCCAGAGGACTTGTGGTTAGCTGAACGAATACTAGCGACGCGCGAGACGTAGATAGTCATCCTAAGCGATGCGAAGGATCTAGATCCTCCAGTCGCCCCTCCTTCAGGATGACACAGTGCTTGAGCTGCTTTCATTGCAATGACAGCTGATCGTGGGTCGTCGAACTTCGAACCACGAACATCGAATTTCGAGAATGGGGGGTTGAATATTAAAGTAGGAATCGGTTATGATGTACACGCATTGGTTGAGAAACGATCATTGATTCTTGGTGGGGTTGAAATTCCGCATGAACGTGGTTTGCTGGGGCACTCGGATGCCGATGTACTAACTCATGCGATTATGGATGCCCTTTTAGGTGCTTTATCTTTGGGAGATATCGGAGGACACTTTCCCGATCATGATTCACGCTATCGTGGTATTTCAAGTCTAACCTTATTGGGTCACGTCATGGGACTCGTTAAATCACAGGGGTATCGCGTAGGAAATTTAGATAGTATAATTATGGCGGAGCGCCCAAAACTTGCCCCGTACATATCTAAAATGCGCTTTAACCTTTCACAAGTATTGAATGTTGAGGAAGCGTGTGTCTCTGTAAAAGCAACAACCACGGAACGACTTGGATTTGTAGGAAGAGAAGAAGGAATTGGTGCTCAAGCAATTGTTAGCTTAAAGAGGTTGGAGGATTAATGATGAAGATTCGTGTTCGATTTGCACCCAGCCCAACAGGTCCGCTTCACATAGGAGGGGCAAGATCGGCTTTATTTAATTATTTATGGGCTCGCAAAAACAAGGGAACATTTATTGTCCGTAGTGAAGATACTGACTTAGAACGTTCTAGTAGAGAATCCGAACATAATATTTTAGAAGCCCTTCGGTGGTTGAATATTCAATGGGATGAAGGGATCGAGGTTGGCGGAGAGAATGGTCCTTATCGCCAAACAGATCGCCTAGAGCTTTATAAGGAGTACACCGAGAGGCTTATTACTAGTGGGCACGCTTACTATTGTTACTGCTCTGAAGAAGAGTTAGAGCATGAACGAGAAACTTTGCTCGCCAAAGGGGAAACTCCACGTTATATGGGGAAGTGTCGGCAGTTAACTCCAGAGCAACGAGCGGCGTTGGAGCTTGATGGTCGAAAGCCTGTGGTGCGCTTCCGTGTGCCCGAAGGGCAAGCAATTCACATTTCGGATCAAGTTCGCGGGGATGTTGTTTTTGAAAGTGATGGGATCGGAGATTACGTTATCGTTAAATCGGATGGAATTCCTACCTATAATTTTGCTGTCGTTGTGGATGATATTACCATGTCAATGACCCATGTAATTAGAGGAGAGGAACATCTTTCTAATACCCCACGTCAAGTTCTGATATATCAAGCGTTAGGAACACCTGTACCTGAGTTTGCACATATTTCTCTTATTCTTAATACAGAAGGAGGAAAGATGAGCAAGCGTGATGGGGATACTGCGGTTATAGACTATCAGAAGAAGGGATATCTCCCGGAAGCAATAGTTAATTTTATTGCCCTGCTTGGATGGTCACCATCAGGGGAAGAAGAGTTTTATACCCTGGATGAATTGGCAGAGGCATTTTCTTTAGATCGGGTATCAAAGAGTCCGGCGGTGTTTGATCGATATAAATTGGACTATATTAACACTCATTACATTAAAAAATCCTCTCCAGAACGATTAGTAGAACTCGCTTTACCTCATTTAGAAGAATTGGGTATTCGTCCAGATGAGAAGCGGTCGGACAAGCAACAGCAATGGTTGATTGGCTTTATTAAAGCTATTTCAGAGAAAATATCCTATATGGCTGAAGTGAAGGACTATATCCACTATTTTCATGGAAATGTTCCGTTGGAGCCTGAAGGGGAAGCATTAGAGGTACTCAAGGGAGAGCAGGTACCGAGAGTGCTGGAATTGTTTATGGAAAAAGTACAGAGTTCAGAACAGCTTTCTGGAGAAACTGTGAAAGTCCTTTTAAAGCAAATGACAAAGGAGCTTAAGCTCGGAGGCAAATTTGTTTACATGCCGGTTCGAGTGGCTTTGACTGGGCAGATGCATGGACCGGAGCTCTATGATATTATCCCCTTGTTAGGGCTTGAGAATGTTTTAGAGCGGATCCGGGTAACAAAGGTGCGTTATTTAGGTTAGTAGTTAGAGTTGGAGTTAGTCAGTTGGACGTAGTGATTGACAGGGATTGGCGACTAACCTATAATAGAATAAAATTGCTTTTAGTGTTTTAGATTATTAAACTTAATGAAGATCTAAGGCGATGATGAGAAAGAGTACAAAGAGGAATTGCGACTAGCGAAAATGGGGTAGTGGAAGCCATTTGCAAGGAGTTTTTGGAAGTGCGTCTCGGAGCTGATTGGAAGAATTTTAAAGTATTTCAATCCGTTTGACTGCGTTAAAAGTCTTAAGCTGGAGCGGCATGTCCGTTCAAACAGAGTGGGACCGCGGAACTTTCGTCTCTGGACGAGGGGTTCCGCTTTTTGTGTTGTCCAATAATTTTTTCAGGGTAGGGACAATTCATGAATCCCTACGTCAGAAAGGGTGAGGCTAAAGATGTTCGGACAGATGAAGCGCGATATTCAGGTTATTTTCGAACGAGATCCTGCAGCAAAAAGTATTTGGGAAGTCATATTTTGTTACCCGGGGTTTCATGCAGTGCTTTTCCACCGAATGGCTCATTGGTTGTACTGTCATAATCTGGTCCTCTTACCTCGTATGATCTCTCAGCTTTCCCGCTTTCTGACAGGGATTGAGATACATCCAGGTGCGAAGATTGGGCAAGGTCTCTTTATTGACCATGGAACGGGTGTGGTCATTGGTGAAACGACAGAAGTTGGTGACAATGTTACTTTGTATCAAGGGGTTACCTTAGGTGGTACGGGCAAAGAAAAAGGCAAAAGGCATCCGACCATTGGAAACAATGTCGTGATTGGGGCAGGAGCAAGAGTACTAGGTTCCTTTAAAGTTGGAGATAATGTAAAAATTGGAGCAGGATCGGTTGTTAATAAGCCGGTGCCTAGTGATACGACGGTAGTAGGGGTACCGGGGAGGATTGTCCTCCATCATGGGGTACCGATTAAAGATCCTGATTTAAGACACGATGATCTTCCGGATCCAGTGAACGAGATGCTGAAATGCTTAATGCAGCGTGTAGAATATTTGGAAGAACGATTAAAGGAAGAGGAGAGTCGATACAATGTCTTTGAAATTATACAACACCATGACACGTCAAAAAGAGGAATTTCAGCCACGAGAGAACGGGAAAGTTGCGATGTACGTATGCGGTCCGACGACGTATAACTATTTCCATGCGGGGAATGCACGAATGTTTGTAGTGTTCGATATGATTCGTAGATATTTTACCTATAAGGGGTATGATGTCCGTTACGTTCAGAACTTTACTGATGTGGATGACAAAATCATTCAACGAGGACACGTCGAAGGGATGGACCCTTTGGCTTTAGGGCAGAAATATATCGAGGAATACTTTAAAGATGCCAAAGCTCTAAACCTGTTACCGGCAACCATTCACCCAAAGGCTACAGAGCATATTCCTGAAATGATTAAGATTATTCAAGGCCTTATTGATACAGGACTAGGTTATGCAGTTGACGGGGATGTTTACTTCGCTGTAGACCAGTTTCCTAACTATGGGAAACTATCGGGCAGAACACTTGAAGATATGAAGGCCGGGGCCAGGGTTGAAGTGGATGAACGCAAACGCCATCCTATGGATTTTGCCCTTTGGAAAAAGGCAAAACCCGGAGAACCTGCTTGGGAAAGTCCCTGGGGTGAAGGGCGTCCGGGTTGGCATATTGAGTGTACTGCTATGTCACTGAAATATTTGGGGGCGGGATTTGATATTCATGGTGGAGGAGAAGACCTCGCCTTTCCTCATCATGAAAATGAGATTGCTCAAACCGAAGGATACCTAAAAGGGAACACCTTCGCTCGTTATTGGATGCACAATGCGTTTTTGACCATCAATCAAGAAAAGATGTCCAAGTCCTTGGGCAATTTTTTCACAATCCGCGAATTGCTGGTCAATTCTCCGGGAGAAGTAATTCGCTTTTATTTACTAGGGACACATTACCGCAGTCCTTTAGATTTTAATGATCAAAACCTAATTATGGCTCAAAAGGGCTTGGAACGCTTACAAACCAGTGTTCGTTTGGCTCAGGAGGCCATGAAGCGAGAAGGATCTTCAAAGAAAGAGGGGAGCCATGAGGAGTTATTAAAAGCTGCAAAAGAAGCGCGTAAAGCCTTTGAAAAAGCTATGGATGATGATTTTAATTCCGCCCTCGCCTATGCAGCCCTCTTTGAATTAGCTAAAACGATGAATGCGAATGTCCAGGAGGATCCTGTACCGTCACATGGGCTTGCAGAGGCCCAAAAGACGTTATTAGAACTGGGAGATGTCTTAGGGTTTGACTTGCTTCATCCGGCCCAAATTCAGGTCGAAAACGATGAAATACTAACTGAAGTTATGGATGCTGTAATGCAGATCCGTTCTAAATCTCGGCAGAAAAAGGACTGGGAAATGGCAGATTTTATTCGGGATGTGCTCAAAGAAAAAGGGATTGTCATTGAGGATACTCCTCAAGGTGCAAGATGGCAAATTAAGAAGTAGTTTGAAAGGTGACCTTATGCGAAATTGGCAGGAAATGAATGCCTTAACCCTAGCGTATTTGGGAGATGCAGTCTATGAACTTTGGGTTCGGACCCACTTGCTTGAGCTGGGACATGAGAAGGTTAAAGAACTTCACAAGCAGGCAATTAGCTATGTTCGTGCTGGTACCCAGGCCCGAGTTTTGCAGACGCTTTTACCTGATCTTAATGAGGTTGAACTGCAGATTGTTATGAGGGGGCGGAATGCCAAGGGTGGACATCCTAAGAACGTGGATGTTGTGACCTACCGTCATGCGACAGCCTTTGAGAGCCTAGTAGGCTATTGGCAATTGAAGGGTGAGAGTGAACGCATGGGGTGGGCATTCAATAAAGTGGATGAACTGATTTATCATGAAGATGAATCATCAAAGTAGTGCGAGGGAACCGCTCTCATTTATCGAGTGGGAGTCGCATTGATTGGATAAAATTATGCTAATAGTAACGGAGAGAGGGGGGCTTTAGAGTGAGAGTAGATCTTATTCAGCACACGCCAGATCCAGAAAAAGTAGTTGCTGCTGCTGCGCGTTTGTGCTATTCATCCGACTCCGTATCGGATTTATGTGAGCGATTAGATGATAAAACGGTGGCGAGCTTTGTCCGAAAGCTTCGGGAGATGGGCCATCTTTCCCCTTTTGAACATGTAAGCTTTCAGTTTGCGATAGATGGTGT
Source organism: Desulfosporosinus sp. (assembly GCF_014237355.1). Taxonomy (NCBI): domain Bacteria; kingdom Bacillati; phylum Bacillota; class Clostridia; order Eubacteriales; family Desulfitobacteriaceae; genus Desulfosporosinus; species Desulfosporosinus sp. Next base: position 158,973 of record NZ_JABZFS010000080.1, on the reverse strand, counting down.
CTCTAGAGCTTTATCCCATCAGCTTGTACGTCATCGAATTGCAAGCTACTCTCAGCGTTCTCAACGTTATGTTGAAGAGAAGGGATTCGAATTCGTCGTTCCTCCGAGTGTTCAACGAAATCTTGAGGCGTTGGAGCAGTTTGAGACTGTTATGGCTCGTTTGCAAAAAGATTATCGGGAACTCTTAAATTGTGTGCCTGCCGAGGATGCTCGCTATGTTTTGCCAAATGCCTGTACAACCTCTGTAATGGCAACCTTTAATGCTCGATCACTTTTGAATTTTTTTGAACATCGTACTTGTATTAGAGCCCAATGGGAAATTCGCTCTCTAGCGGAGAAGATGCTGAAATTAGTACGTGGTGTGGCTCCTAACCTATTTAGCGAAGCGGGCCCAACCTGTATAACCCAGGGAGTCTGTCATCAAGGTACCTATAGCTGCGGTCGATTGAAAACCCTCGAAGGAAAGAAGTGAACTAATTGAACGATGAAATAGTTTACGGAAAAAACCCCGTATTAGAGCTTCTTAAAAGCGGAAAGCCCATTAATAAAGTTCTCCTTATCACGGAAGGGCCGGGTGGTCGTAATCAAGGAGTTATCTCGTTGTTGCGTGAACGAAACATACCTTATCAATTTGTAGATCGTCAGACCCTTGACCGTCTAACAAATCGTGAACGCCATCAAGGAATGCTTGCTTATGTTGCAGCAAGGGAATATGCCAGCATAGAGGAAATCCTAGCCCTGGCTGAGGAACGGCAAGAAGACCCTTTTATCTTGATGCTTGATGAGATCGAAGACCCTCATAATCTGGGCGCCTTGTTAAGGACGGTTGACGCTGTTGGAGCCCATGGGGTGATTATTCCCAAGCGCCGAAGTGTATCTCTGACGGGAACAGTAGCCAAAACATCTGCTGGTGCAGTTGAACATGTTTTAGTGGCTCGGGTTAGCAATTTGGTACAAACTTTGAAAGAATTAAAGAGTAAGGGGTGTTGGGTATCGGGGGCTGAAGCAGGGGGAAAAGGGGCCTTCGAGGCAGATCTCACTGGTTCTCGAGTTATCGTAATTGGTAGTGAAGGGAGGGGCATAAGCCGCCTGCTTAGAGAAAACTGTGATGAAATTGTAAGTCTACCGATGAAGGGGAAGGTAACTTCCCTAAACGCAAGTGTGGCAGGGTCAGTCATGCTTTATGAAGCTTTCAGACAAAGAGCGATGTGCGAGGCACGAGGCACGAAGCACGATTAACAAGTTGTGAAAATCGAGGTGAGGCATTTAATGCTTGCTGATATGCAAATTCTAGGAGCTTTGGTTCTTATGATTTCGGACATCAACATCGTACCTCGTGCCTCAGAAGCAGACCTCAGACCTTGGGCCACGGGTCTCAAACATCGCAATTGCCTCCCGTAACCGACAGAACAACCAAAACTTCGCCTTGACGCTTTTCTTTAGGGTCGAGTATAATGAGGATGTTCTCGTGGACGAGGGCTAGCCGAGATTGCGTCTTCTTCGGAACGACATAGTAGGGGGGATCAACTTGACTCTTCAAGCCCAACCAGAACTACAGGAGTGCGAAATCATCGACGTTATCGTGGATGAAGAGGTGGTTGAGCTTGCCAAGGAAGGCGACGCTGCAGCACTAGAGTATTTAATTAATAAATATAAAAACTTTGTTCGAGCTAAAGCACGTTCTTACTTTCTTATTGGCGCTGATCGCGAAGATATTATCCAAGAGGGCATGATTGGACTCTATAAGGCAATTAGAGATTTTCGTGGAGACAAACTCTCCTCCTTTAGAGCGTTTGCTGAATTATGTATTACACGTCAGATAATTACTGCAATTAAAACCGCTACAAGGCAGAAACATATTCCGCTAAACTCGTATGTTTCTTTAAATAAGCCTATTTATGATGAGGATTCTGACAGAACACTTCTTGATGTTATCTCAGGAACTCGAATTACAGATCCCGAAGAGCTAATCATTAGTCGGGAAGAATTTGATGACATCGAGGAAAAAATGGGGGAGATTCTCAGTTCCTTAGAATGGAAAGTTCTTATGTCGTACCTGGAAGGCAAATCCTATCAGGAGATAGCTGTAGACTTGAGAAGGCATGTAAAATCAATAGATAACGCATTGCAGAGAGTTAAACGGAAGCTGGAACGATACCTTGAGCGGCGGGATGAATGATTTTACATAGATCTTTCTGAGAAAAGACTTGCATTTCTAAAGAGGAAGTGGTAAACTACGTAAGTGCCCTGAGGTAATGAGTGTGGCACTTAATAGACGCCGACGTAGCTCAATTGGCAGAGCAGCTGATTTGTAATCAGCAGGTTGCGGGTTCGAGTCCCATCGTCGGCTCCATTTTAACAGGTAACATCGCGGGGTGGAGCAGCGGTAGCTCGTCGGGCTCATAACCCGAAGGTCGTCGGTTCAAATCCGGCCCCCGCAACCAAGTTAGACATAGACAGCGACGCTGTCTTTTTTGACGTATCAGAAGGTATGACCTTAGGGTCCTCTTTCACTCATGTCATTGCTATGAAAGCGACTTAAGCACTGTGTCATCCTGAAGGAGGAACGTCTGAAGGATCTTAACTTGGCGTCTACGGCGTAAGCTGAGTTCTTTCATAATGTTTTTCCTTGACAGTGAAATTATCTTATGATAAAGTATTTTGAGTAATGGAAAAAATACAGCGTCCTACCGTTGTCCGGGAGGTGTTCGTGAATGCGTGTTGGCATTATTTTAGCGTGTACGGATTGCAAGCACCGTAACTATGCTACTATAAAGAATAAGAAAAATAACCCAGATCGTTTGGAAACTCAAAAGTTTTGCAAGTTTTGCAAGAGCCATACTCTGCATAAAGAAACAAAGTAATTTTTTTTTTGCAAGTTTGGATGTACGCCAGGAGGCGTTGTCACGAAGTCAATGATGTGGATGTCTGTAAGGATGTGAAGTGATGGGCGAGTTGAAGAAACCGGCCAATACTCAGCGACAGAAGGAAAAAGCGACAGAGTATTTCCGCGGGGTTTTGAGCGAACTCAAAAAAGTTCATTGGCCAAGCCGCAGGCAGTTGCTAACCTACACAGTAGTTGTGTTTATTGCGGTGGCGATTGTATCTATCCTAATGTGGATTGTTGATAGCGGTTTAAGTGCGGCCTTGACCAAGCTGCTGCCCTAAACATATTAGTTTTCCAAGGCAGCGTCTGAGGAGGTCCCTGAGAAATGGCAAAAGATTGGTTTGTGATTCATACCTATTCTGGCTATGAGAACAAGGTTAAGATGAATCTTGAAAAACGTGTTGAATCCATGAATATGGAAGAGAAAATTTTTCGAGTGCTTGTTCCCATGGAAGATGAAATTGAGTTCAAAAACGGAAAGCAAAAAATTACAAAACGCAAGGTGTACCCGGGCTACGTCCTCGTGGAAATGGAAATGACTGACGACTCATGGTATGTTGTTCGCAACACTCCTGGGGTAACTGGATTCGTTGGTTCCGGAACTAAACCTATTCCGTTGCTTGAGGATGAAGTTGTAACGATCCTGCAACAAATGGGGATGGATGAAATCCAAACGCGAATTGATTTTGAGATCAATCAAAGCGTCCAGGTTATTGCTGGTCCATTCAAAGACTTTGTTGGAGTGGTACGAGAGATTCTTGCGGATAAAGGCAAGTTGCGGGTTGAGGTTTCCATGTTTGGGAGAGAAACTCCTGTTGAACTTGAGTTCACACAGGTTCAAAAATTAGACTAATACGAGGTTATCCTAACAAGGGGGTGTAATGATAATGGCAAAAAAAGTAATTGGTTTGGTAAAACTGGCGATTAATGCGGGAAAGGCAACACCGGCACCTCCGGTTGGTCCAGCTTTGGGTCAGCACGGGGTTAATATTATGGGCTTTTGCAAAGAGTACAATGAGCGTACTAAGGATCAGGCAGGGCTAATCATTCCGGTTGAAATTACTGTCTACGAAGATCGCTCCTTTACCTTTATTCTCAAAACCCCGCCAGCAGCGGTATTACTCAAGAAGGCTGCAAATATTACGTCAGGTTCTTCAGAACCAAATCGTAAAAAGGTAGCAGCTGTGCCTAAATCGAAAGTGCGCGAAATTGCGGACATGAAGATGAAGGACTTAAATGCAGCAAGTGTCGAGGCAGCAATGCGCATGATTGAAGGAACTGCGCGGAGCATGGGAATCGACGTTGTTGAAGGTTAAAAACTAAATTTTGTGGGAGGGCTAAGCCCGCATTACCACAAGGAGGTTAATGGAATGGCTAAAGTAGGTAAAAAGTATCAAGAGGCGGTAAAATCATTTGATCGTATTGCACTCCATGATCCAGCAGAGGCTTTATCAATTGTAAAGACGAACGCGAAGGCTAAGTTTGACGAGACTGTAGAGGTTGCCTTTAAATTGGGCATTGATACCCGTCATGCAGACCAACAGATTCGTGGCGCAATTGTGCTTCCTAATGGGACAGGCAAAACTAGATCTGTATTGGTATTTGCAAAAGGTGAGAAGGCCAAAGAAGCAGAGTTAGCAGGAGCAGACTTTGTTGGAGCCGAAGACATGATTGCAAAGATCGAGCAAGGCTGGTTTGACTTTGAAGTGGTTGTTGCAACACCAGATATGATGGGAATGGTGGGTAAATTAGGTCGAGTTCTTGGACCTAAAGGACTTATGCCTAACCCGAAAACTGGAACAGTTACACCTGATGTAACTCGTGCGATTAAAGAAATCAAGGCTGGTAAGATTGAGTACCGTGCGGATAAGGCTGGTATTATTCATGCGCCTATCGGTAAAGCCTCATTCAGTGTAGAGCAACTATTCGAAAACTATCGTGTGTTAGGAGAGACTTTGCTTAAAGCGAAGCCTGCTGCTGCCAAGGGCCAATACATGCGGAGTGTCACGGTATCCTCAACAATGGGACCTGGCGTACGCATTAATCCCGCTAAAGCGATCTAACACGGGTAAGCTTGACAGTGTTCTGCAAATGGGATAAACTTATCAGGAATTTAATATGTCCGCTGTAGAAAGCAGGTGCCGTAAGGCTTAATGTCCTGCCGAGGTTGGAAGATTACGCCGAAAGATATTTATTTGGCATTCTTAACCTCTGCAAGCGCGGAGGTTTTTTGCTAAGTTTATCTAATGGGAAGGAGGTACACAGAATGCCTAACATCGAAGAAAAAAGTCTAATAGTCTCGGAGATTAAGGAAAAGTTCCAACAATCTTCTGGTGTAGTTTTAGCTGACTACCGCGGTTTAACTGTGGCCCAAGTAACTCAATTACGTGCTGAATTGCGCAAAGCTGGAGTGGAGTATCGGGTTTTAAAAAACACCCTCGTACGTCGTGCGGCTGATGAGTTAGGGGTAGAGGGGCTTGAACCTTTCCTTAAAGGACCGACAGCACTTGCTTTTAGTGCGGATCCTGTTGCTCCAGCCAAAATACTACTTGACTTTGCTAAAGCAAACAAACTCAAGAAATTCCAGATTAAAGCTGGAGTCCTAGAGGGAAGAGTTATTGAGGCTGAGGGAGTTAAAGCCCTTGCTGATCTTCCTTCGCGCGAAGTCCTACTCGCTATGGTTCTGCGCGGCATGCAAGCGCCTCTCTCAGGTATGGTTAATGTTCTTCAAGGACCGATCCGTAAGATGGGATATGCTTTAGAAGAAGTGCGTAAGCTTAAGGCAGCTCAATAATAAATCGTCTATATTAATAAAAATTCTTTTATAATTATTAAGGGGGAAATTAAAAATGTCTAAAATTAATGAAATTCTCGAAGCCGTTAAAGGCTTAACCGTTCTTGAGTTATCAGAACTCGTAAAGGCTTTTGAAGAAGAATTTGGCGTAAGTGCTGCAGCTCCAGTAGCAGTAGCAGGCGTAGCAGCAGCAGCTCCTGCAGCTGATGCAGCTGAAGAAAAAACTGAGTTTGATGTTGTTCTTATGAACTGCGGAGCTTCTAAAATCGGCGTTATCAAAGTTGTTCGTGAAGCAACTGGCCTGGGTCTCAAAGAAGCTAAAGATCTCGTTGACAACGCACCAAAACCAGTCAAAGAGAAGGTTTCCAAAGACGAAGCTGAAGCTTTAAAAGCTAAATTAACTGAAGCTGGTGCAACTGTCGAAGTTAAGTAAGACGTTATTAAGTGGAAGGTACTCTCTTGCAGAGGGTACCTTCTTTATATTGAGGTTGTGTAACTTTTTAGTCTTACAATGAATAATAATCTTCATTGTAAAAACTTAAGTATGTAAAAACCTCCAACTAAAAATACGAATATTTGCTTGACATAGAGCCTCCGTTTTGTTATACTTTATAAATGTTACTATACGTAAATGGAATTTATTACTTAATCAGTCCATGCAATGGTAATTAATTAAAAGCTTTAAGATAATAAGGAGATTTATCTTTGAAATTGTCGGAATGATAGCGGAACATCATAAACAGTTAAGCGAGGTTCTTTTAAAGGCCTTGCTTTTGGCTGTATATGTCAATATATTATTAGACCTCAATGAGAGAAAACCACACTGAGGGGTGAAACGTAAAATGTTCTATCCTGTTAAGGTTGGGACACGGGAACGTTGGAGTTACTCCAGGATCCGTGAAGTTCTCGACATGCCAAATTTAATTGAAATCCAGCAGAACTCCTATCGTTGGTTTCTTGATGAAGGGTTGCGCGACATGTTTCGCGATATTTCACCGATTCAAGATTTCACAGGCAACCTTGTTTTAGAATTCGTTGATTACAGCTTAGGAGAAGCCAAATATCAGGTGGAGGAGTGTAAAGAACGCGATGTTACATATGCCGCGCCGCTCCGGGTAAAAGTACGCCTGATTAACAAGGAAACAGGGGAAGTGAAAGAACAGGAAGTCTTTATGGGGGATTTCCCGTTGATGACAGACAAAGGTACCTTCATTATTAACGGTGCCGAACGTGTTATCGTCAGCCAGCTTGTTCGTTCACCAGGAGTCTACTATGCAGAACAAATTGATCCGAGCGGGAAAAAACTCTATGGAGCTACAGTTATCCCGAATCGTGGTGCTTGGCTAGAGTTTGAAACGGATGTTAACGATAATATCTTTGTAAGAGTTGATCGGACTCGGAAGCTTCCAGGGACTGTTCTTATCCGTGCCCTGGGATATGCCAGCAACGGTCAGATTTTAGAGTTGTTTAACGATAACGAATATATCCGCGCTACTTTGGAACGAGATAACTCAGAGTCTACGGAAGAAGCTCTGGTCGAAATCTATAAACGATTAAGGCCAGGCGAACCACCTACTGTTGACAGTGCGCGTTCATTATTGGAAGCTCTGTTCTTTGACGCCAAACGGTATGATCTGGCTAAGGTTGGCCGATATAAACTTAATAAGAAGCTAGGCCTTGATATTCCAATGGATGTACGACATTTAACCCGCGGTGATATCGTGGCTAGTGTACAGCGTATGCTTGCCTTGATGGATGGCGAAGGGCATAAGGACGACATTGACCATTTAGGAAATCGTAGGTTGCGTTCAGTAGGAGAACTTCTGCAGAATCAATTCCGAATTGGATTATCACGTATGGAACGAGTCGTGCGTGAAAGAATGACGATACAAGATGTAGAAGTAATTACTCCTCAAGTATTGATTAATATCCGACCTGTCGTAGCTGCTATTAAAGAATTCTTTGGCAGCAGCCAGTTGTCTCAGTTTATGGATCAAACGAATCCGCTAGCTGAGTTAACGCATAAGCGACGCTTAAGTGCTTTAGGACCAGGGGGATTGAGCAGAGAACGTGCGGGATTCGAAGTGCGTGACGTTCATCACTCTCACTATGGAAGGATGTGTCCGGTAGAAACACCGGAAGGTCCGAATATTGGCTTAATTGGATCCCTAAGTACCTTCGGCCGCATTAATCCCTATGGTTTTATTGAAGCCCCTTATCGCAAGGCAGATAAGGAGAACGGTCGAGTAACCGATGAGATTCATTATCTTACTGCTGATGAAGAAGAGAAATATGTCGTGGCGCAGGCCAATGCACCACTTGATGAGAACGGCAAGTTTCTAGGGGAGAAAATTGATGGTCGACATGGACCGGATTTTGTGCATGTGTCGCCAAATCAGGTTGATTACATGGACGTCTCTCCTAAGCAGATGGTATCCATTGCTACGGCCCTTATTCCCTTCTTGGAGCATGATGATGCGAACAGAGCCTTGATGGGCTCAAACATGCAACGTCAGGCTGTACCCCTCTTGCGTACGGATTCGCCCTATGTGGGAACAGGGATGGAATACAAGACCGCTAAAGACTCTGGTGTTTGTGCCATCACAAAACGAGCCGGAGTAGTCCATCGTTCTACAGCGGATGAGGTCATTGTCCTTGGAGACGATGGGATAACAGAAAAGCATAAACTTCTTAAATATTCCCGTTCTAACCAAGGAACTTGTATTAATCAACGCCCTATTGTTAAAAAAGGTGAGATCGTTGAAGCAGGTCAAATTATTGCAGATGGCCCATCGACTGACCATGGAGAACTGGCTTTAGGCCGCAATGTTCTGGTAGCCTTTATGACATGGGAAGGGTACAACTACGAAGATGCGATCTTGATCAGCGAAAAGCTTGTTCGTGAGGATTACTATACATCGATTCATATAGAAGAATATGAATCAGATGCTCGGGATACGAAACTCGGACCAGAAGAAATAACTCGAGACATTCCAAATGTCGGAGAAGATGTCCTGAGAGATCTAGATGAACGTGGGATCATTCGAATCGGGGCTGAAGTTCGACCAGGAGATATCCTAGTTGGTAAAGTAACTCCAAAGGGAGAGACTGAACTTACTGCAGAAGAACGCCTGTTGCGTGCTATCTTCGGAGAAAAAGCTCGTGAGGTACGGGATACGTCGTTAAGAGTACCTCATGGAGAAGCAGGTAAAATCGTCGATGTTAAGGTATTTACCCGGGAAAACGGAGATGAATTGTCTCCAGGTGTTAACCAACTGGTACGTGTCTACATCGCTCAAAAACGGAAAATATCGGTTGGGGACAAAGTAGCAGGGCGTCACGGTAACAAAGGGGTTATTTCCCGTGTTATGCGTCAAGAGGATATGCCATTTATGCCAGATGGTACGCCGATCGAAGTTGTTCTTAATCCATTAGGTGTTCCATCTCGTATGAACATCGGTCAGGTTCTTGAAACTCACCTGGGCAGGGCGGCTAAGGCTTTGGGGATCCGTATTGCAACTCCAGTCTTTGACGGTGCTACTGAGGATGATATTTTTGAGACACTAGAGAAGGCCGGGCTTTCCAGCGATGGGAAGACCGTATTGTATGATGGACGAACCGGAGATCCCTTTGATAGCAAAATCACTGTTGGCTATATGTATGTGCTCAAACTGCACCATTTAGTTGACGATAAGATTCACGCCCGTTCGACGGGTCCATACTCTCTCGTAACTCAGCAGCCATTGGGTGGTAAAGCTCAGTTCGGTGGGCAGCGTTTTGGAGAGATGGAGGTCTGGGCCTTGGAAGCCTATGGAGCATCCTATACACTTCAGGAAATTTTAACTGTTAAGTCGGACGATGTAGTTGGACGAGTAAAGACCTATGAAGCTATCGTCAAAGGAGAGAATATTCCTGAACCGGGAATCCCAGAATCCTTTAAAGTTCTGATTAAAGAAATGCAGAGTTTGGGACTTGACGTTAGAGTCTTATCGGCAGATGATCGGGAAATCGAGATTCATGATACCGATGAGGATATAACGGAAACAGCAAAGGAACTTGGTATTGATTTACATGAAGAACTCCCGCTTCCATCCACTCGAGTAGCAGGTGAAAAGGGTGATGAGGAGGACAACATGGTGGACGAAGAAGATCCGCTCGATGAATTGAATGTCGAAGTTCTCGAGGAAGAAGATATAGATCTTGGCGATCTCAAATAGTCCCGGACGAAAGGAGCGATAAGGATTGCTAGACGTCAATAACTTCGACCGTATGCGTATTGGTTTAGCTTCTCCAGATATGATTCGTGAGTGGTCATTTGGAGAAGTAAAGAAACCAGAAACTATTAACTATCGGACCCTAAAGCCCGAACGTGAAGGTCTGTTTTGTGAAAAGATTTTTGGCCCTACTCGAGACTGGGAGTGTCACTGCGGAAAATATAAACGGGTTCGTTATAAAGGGATTGTCTGCGACCGCTGCGGCGTTGAAGTGACCCGTTCTAAAGTTCGCCGAGAGCGGATGGGACACATTGTTCTAGCTGCTCCGGTATCCCATATTTGGTATTTTAAAGGAATTCCCAGTCGCATGGGATTGCTTTTGGATATGTCTCCTCGTGCTTTGGAAAAAGTATTATATTTTGTTTCTTACATCGTAACAGACTCTGGGGATACATCTCTAATGAAGAAACAACTTCTTACAGAGACAGAGTATAGAGAATACCGTGACAAATATGGAGATCGATTCCAAGCTAGCATGGGAGCGGAAGCGGTAAAAGAGCTGCTCGCAGAAATGGATTTAGAAAAGCTGAATGAGGAGCTGCGAATAGAACTAAAAGAAGTATCTGGACAACGCAAAATCCGGGCGATTCGTCGTCTTGAAGTTGTGGAAGCCTTTAAATCCTCGGGAAATCACCCTGATTGGATGATTATGGACGTTGTCCCCGTGATCCCGCCTGAACTAAGACCTATGGTTCAGTTAGATGGTGGTCGATTTGCGACTTCAGATCTCAATGATCTTTATCGACGGGTGATTAATAGGAACAACCGCCTAAAACGTCTCTTAGATCTTGGTGCTCCGGATATCATTGTGAGAAACGAGAAACGGATGCTCCAAGAAGCGGTTGACGCCTTAATTGACAATGGTCGGCGTGGACGTCCAGTGACAGGTCCGGGAAACCGTCCGCTTAAGTCTTTAAGTGATATGCTAAAAGGAAAGCAAGGCCGTTTCCGGCAGAATCTCTTAGGAAAACGTGTTGACTATTCCGGACGTTCAGTTATTGTAGTTGGTCCTAACCTTAAACTTCATCAGTGTGGTCTTCCTAAGGAAATGGCTTTAGAGCTCTTCAAACCCTTCGTGATGAAAAAGCTTGTTAATGAGGGGCATGCACACAATATTAAGAGCGCTAAACGTATGGTTGAACGGGTACGTCCCGAGGTGTGGGATGTCCTCGAAGAAGTTATTACAGATCACCCTGTACTCCTTAATCGTGCTCCAACCCTTCATCGCCTAGGAATTCAGGCCTTTGAGCCAATCTTAGTTGAAGGTCGGGCTCTGCAGATTCACCCCTTAGTTTGTACGGCGTATAATGCTGACTTCGATGGTGACCAAATGGCGGTACACGTTCCATTATCGGCAGAAGCTCAATCGGAAGCAAGATTGCTGATGTTATCAGCACACAATATCCTCAACCCCAAAGACGGACGACCAGTAGCCACTCCTACTCAAGATATGGTTTTAGGATCCTATTACTTGACCATGGAACGTCCTGGTGCTTTTGGAGAAGGAAAAATATTCAAAGATTATGACGAAGCTGTTTTGGCTTACGATACCAAAGAAGTTCACTTACAGGCTAGCATAAAAGTTCGGCGTAATGGTGAGCTTCTGGAAACGACGGTTGGTCGATTAATTTTCAACTCCGTTATTCCATCCGAAATTGGGTATTTCAATGAAGTTGTCGGCAAAAAAGGCCTGGCTGATATCGTAGCGAAAACCTATCGCAAGGCAGGCTATGCAGCAACGGCTAACTTGTTAGATGGACTGAAGAGTCAAGGATTTAAGTTTTCTACTCGGGCAGGGATGACGGTTGGTCTGACGGACATTACAGTTCCGAAAGAGAAAACGGAGATTCTTACCAGTGCAGATGCCTCTGTTGCTAAAACCGAACAACAATATCGTCGTGGTTTGATTACGAATGAAGAGCGCTATAATCTGGTTATTGATACATGGGCTAAGGCAACCAAAACCGTAACCCAAGCTTTGATGGATACTCTAGATGTATTCAATCCCGTGTATATGATGGCAACTTCAGGAGCCCGCGGAAACATTCAGCAGCTGAGACAATTGGCTGGAATGCGCGGACTCATGGCAGACCCATCTGGACGAACCATCGAATTGCCCATTAAGGCCAATTTCCGTGAAGGATTGACAGTTTTAGAGTACTTTATTTCTTCTCACGGCGCACGTAAAGGTCTGGCAGACACTGCATTAAGAACGGCTGACTCAGGTTATCTGACTCGTCGCTTAGTCGATGTTTCTCAAGACGTGATTGTTCGCGAGGAAGATTGTGGAACCTTAAATGGAATTATGGTGGAAGATATTAAAGACGGTCCAGAAATTATTGAACCCTTGGTAGATCGTCTAGTGGGTCGGTTTGTGCTAGAAGAATTACGACACCCCGAGACGGGGGAAGTGCTAGCTACACCCGATACCGAAATGACGGAAGAACAGGCTGCTGAAATTGCAAAACTCTTTGATTCGGCCATAATCCGATCGGTTTTAACCTGCAAATCTCGCTTTGGCGTCTGCAAGAGATGTTACGGTCGAAACCTGGCCACCGGTCGACCAGTTGAGATGGGAGAGGCTGTAGGAATCATTGCAGCTCAATCCATTGGAGAACCTGGAACACAGCTAACCATGCGTACGTTCCATACTGGTGGTGTTGCTGGTGACGATATCACGCAAGGTCTTCCAAGGGTAGAGGAGTTATTTGAAGCACGTAAACCTAAGGGGCAAGCGATCATCTCTGAAGCAGTAGGGAAAGTATCAATCAGCGAAATTAAAGGACGTCGTGAAGTCGATCTCCTTACCGAAGCTGAAGAACACATAGTTTATACAATTCCTTATGGTTCACGCCTCTGTGTCAAAGAAGGGCAGATGGTTGAAGCAGGAGATGAGCTAACTGAAGGAAGTATTAATCCACATGATATGCTGAAGGTTAAGGGTCAACGTGGAGTTCAAGTCTACCTATTAGGAGAAGTCCAACGCGTGTATCGTCTTCAAGGGGTTGACATTAACGATAAGCATATTGAGGTAATGGTGCGACAGATGTTACGCAAAGTGAAAGTTGATGATGCAGGAGATACAAGCCTGTTACCTGGCGGTCTCATAGATGTATTTGACTTTCAAGATGAGAACGCCCGCGCGATTGCTGAGGGCGGAGAACCTGCTGTTGCTCACCCAGTACTATTAGGGATTACAAAGGCTTCATTAGCTACGGACTCTTTCCTATCGGCAGCATCTTTCCAAGAAACAACTCGAGTTCTTACGGAAGCAGCTATAAAAGGGAAAGTCGATCCACTACTTGGCCTGAAAGAGAATGTCATTATCGGAAAGTTGATTCCTGCCGGAACAGGCATGTTAAGATATCAAAATGTAAAATCTTTGGAAACAAATCCGACCGAATTATTGACACACTAGACCTCAAATGCTAAACTACTATAGTGTGATTTAAGGGGGAAAGCATTTTGATGCTTGATGAAGCCTTCAAACACGCCAAACAAAAAACAGTTGGGTTAAAGCAAACCCAACGGGCCCTTGAAAAAGGGCACGTTCGGCGAGTTTACATGGCCAAAGATGCCGAGGCACATGTGCGACGACCTGTTCTTGAATGGTGTAATAACCATAATGTTGAATGCATTGAAGTTCCTACCATGAAGGAATTAGGGAGAGCGTGCGGAATCGAAATAGGCACTGCAGTAGCGGCCCTATTGAATGATTAACTCTGCGTTAGACGACCGAACTAAAGAGCTGGTTTTGGAATTGCTTGTTAGATGCTGCAGCAAGCAATTCCTTGTATATTGATTTCATTAGAAAGGAGGCGGAGACATGCCAACAATTAATCAACTGATTCGTAAGGGACGCGCAACCATCGAACAAAAATCTACAGCTCCGGCTTTACAGTGGGGCTATAACTCACTTAAACGTAAGCAATATCCCTCAGGAGGTTCCCCTCAAAAACGAGGAGTTTGTACTAGGGTTTATACTACTACTCCGAAAAAGCCTAACTCAGCGCTTCGGAAAGTTGCCCGTGTGCGTTTGACAAATGGACTTGAGGTGACCACTTATATCCCAGGAATTGGACACAACTTACAAGAACACTCGGTTGTTCTTATCCGTGGAGGTCGTGTTAAGGACATTCCTGGTGTGCGTTATCACGTTATTCGTGGCGCATTGGATACAACCGCTGTACAAAAACGTGCGCAAGGACGTTCGAAATATGGTGCAAAACGTCCCAAGAAAGCCTAACTAGGGCACTTGGATTCTTAAAATTGATACAAAGGAGGTTGCCAAATGCCACGTAAAGGATATGTTGCGAAACGCGATGTTCTGCCAGATCCGATTTACAAGAATCAAACGTTGACTAAGTTCATCAATCAAATTATGTTAGATGGTAAAAAGGGAACGGCAGAAGCTATTTGCTACGGCGCATTTAATATGATTCAGGAAAAGTCCGGTAAAGACCCTCTTGAAGTCTTCGGTACTGCGCTTAAAAATGTTATGCCGGTACTAGAAGTCAAGGCACGCCGGGTTGGTGGAGCAAATTATCAAGTTCCTATTGAAGTACGTGCGGAGCGTCGTACGACGCTAGCTCTTCGCTGGCTTGTCGCTATGGCTCGTAAGCGCGGCGAAAAGACAATGCAAGAGAGAATTGCAGGGGAGTTACTTGATGCCTCTAACAATACCGGAGGTTCTGTCAAGAAAAAAGATGACATGCACAAAATGGCTGAAGCTAATAAGGCTTTTGCGCATTACAAATGGTAATTTGAGACACACTTATTTTGACAGAAAGGGGGATTCTCAATGGCAAGACAATTTTCGCTAGAGAATACACGAAATATCGGAATTATGGCTCACATTGATGCAGGAAAAACGACAACGACAGAGCGTATCCTTTTCTACACCGGACGTGTGCATAAAATCGGAGAAGTTCATGACGGCGCTGCAACCATGGATTGGATGGTTCAGGAGCAAGAGCGTGGTATCACTATTACTTCTGCGGCGACAACATGCCAATGGAGGAACAATCGGATTAATATAATTGACACACCAGGGCACGTGGACTTTACAGTGGAAGTTGAACGGTCTCTGCGTGTGCTTGACGGTGCAGTAGCGGTGTTTTGCTCAGTTGGTGGGGTTGAACCACAATCTGAGACAGTATGGCGTCAAGCGGACAAATACAAAGTTCCGCGTATCGCTTTTATCAACAAAATGGACCGACTAGGCGCTGATTTCTTCCGGGGCGTTTCGATGATTTCTGATCGGTTAGGTGCGAACCCTGTTCCTATCCAATTACCGATTGGTGTTGAAGAGAACTTCAAAGGCATTGTGGACTTGGTAACCATGAACTCTGTTGTTTATACAGATGATTTAGGTACTACCGCGGAACACAATGTAATCCCAGAAGACTTGGTCGAATTGGCGAATGAGTATCGTGAAAAGTTGATTGAGGCAGTCTCTGAAACCAGCGAAGAACTTATGATGAAGTACCTCGAAGGGGAAGAGCTCACAGAAAAGGAAATCCGCGACGGTATTCGACGCGGAGTTGTAGGAAACAAATTTATTCCAGTAATTTGTGGTTCAGCCTTCAAGAACAAGGGAGTGCAACCGTTACTAGATGCTGTTGTTGAGTACATGCCTTCTCCGCTTGATGTACCTCCTATTAATGGAGTGCATCCGGATACTGGGGCAGAAGATCACCGCACAGCCTCAGACAGCGAACCTTTCTCAGCTTTAGCCTTTAAAATCATGGCTGACCCATTCGTGGGCAAGCTGGCCTTTTTCCGTGTTTATTCTGGCGTGTTAGGTTCCGGTTCTTATGTCTTCAACTCAACTAAAGGTAAACGCGAGCGCATTGGACGGATACTCCAAATGCACGCTAACCATCGTGAGGAAATTCAAGAGGTACGATCGGGCGATATCGCTGCTGCCGTCGGACTGAAGGATACCTCCACAGGGGATACTCTGTGTGACGAGAAGAGTCCAATCATTCTCGAGAAAATGGTGTTCCCTGAACCTGTTATCTCGGTCTCGATTGAGCCTAAGACGAAAGCTGACCAAGAAAAAATGGGGGGAGCTCTTGGCCGTTTGGCTGAGGAAGATCCAACCTTTAGAATGCACACGGATACGGAAACAGGTCAGACGATCATCGAAGGAATGGGTGAGTTGCATCTCGAGATTATCGTTGACCGATTACAGCGTGAGTTTAAAGTTCAGTGCGATGTAGGACGTCCGCAAGTTGCTTATAAAGAAACCATTCGACGTTCGGTTAAAGCAGAAGGAAAATTTGTTCGTCAATCCGGTGGACGTGGACAATACGGACACTGTTGGGTTGAATTGGAGCCGCTTGAGCCGGGTAGTGGATTCGAATTTGTTAACAAAGTTGTCGGAGGGGTTATCCCACGTGAATACATCAATCCGATTGGTGCCGGTATTGAAGAAGCAATGCAAAATGGTATCTTAGCTGGATATCCTGTTCTCGATATGCGTGCTACTGTCTATGATGGCTCTTACCATGATGTTGACTCTTCGGAAATGGCCTTTAAGATTGCAGGATCGATGGCATTTAAAGCAGGAGCCCTCAAGGCGGATCCGGCAATCATCGAACCAATTGAGAAAATCGAAGTGACAGTTCCTGAGGAATACATGGGAGATGTCATTGGAGACATAAGCTCACGTCGAGGACGGATTGAAGGAATGGAAGCACGGGGCAATTCTCAAGTAGTACGTGGATTCGTACCACTTTCCGAGATGTTCGGATATGCTACTGATCTTCGCTCTGCAACCCAAGGCCGTGGAGTCTATGTAATGCAGTTCGACCATTATGAGGAAGTACCGAAAACTATTGCTGATGGC
This sequence comes from Desulfosporosinus sp., assembly GCF_014237355.1. Classification (NCBI taxonomy): domain Bacteria; kingdom Bacillati; phylum Bacillota; class Clostridia; order Eubacteriales; family Desulfitobacteriaceae; genus Desulfosporosinus; species Desulfosporosinus sp. The sequence continues at coordinate 142,165 of NZ_JABZFS010000080.1, read as the reverse complement.
ATTATTGCCAAGCGACAAGGGTCATAAGCGAGGTTCGAGGCACGAGGCACGAGTCGCGAACTTCTGAAGTCCTTGCTTCGTAACCTCCATGAAATTATATAGTTTTAGTATATTAAAGGAGTGAAAAAAATGGGAAAAGCTAAATTCGAACGTAATAAACCACATGTTAACGTAGGAACCATTGGTCACGTTGACCATGGTAAAACCACCACAACAGCAGCAATTACCGTAGTTCTTTCTAAACATGGTGGAGCTGTAGCTACCGCGTTTGACCAAATCGACAAGGCTCCTGAGGAGCGCGAGCGTGGAATCACCATTTCTACTGCACACGTTGAGTATGAGACAGATAATCGTCACTATGCGCACGTGGACTGCCCAGGACACGCTGACTATGTTAAAAACATGATCACTGGTGCTGCTCAAATGGACGGCGCAATTCTCTGCGTTTCCGCTGCAGATGGCCCTATGCCACAAACCCGTGAGCACATCCTCTTAGCTCGCCAGGTTGGTGTTCCTAGTATTGTCGTTTGGCTCAATAAAGTTGACATGGTTGACGACGCAGAATTGATCGAGCTCGTCGAAATGGAACTTCGTGAACTCCTCACTGCTCAAGAGTATGACGGTGACAATACTCCAATTGTTCCAGGCTCAGGCCTTAAAGCACTTCAATGTGGTTGTGGAACCCGCGAATGCGAGTGGTGCGGTAAGATTTGGAACCTTATGGACGCTGTTGACTCGTATGTTCCTACACCCGAGCGTGACACCGACAAGCCTTTCTTAATGCCTGTCGAGGACGTTTTCACAATTACTGGTCGTGGTACCGTTGCTACAGGTCGTGTTGACCGCGGAATTGTTAAGGTTGGTGACGAAGTTGAAATCGTTGGTTTGACCGAAGCTGCGCGTAAAACTGTCGTAACTGGAGTAGAAATGTTCCGGAAGCTTCTTGATCAAGCTCAAGCGGGTGACAACATTGGCGCACTTCTTCGTGGTGTTGAGCGTAAAGACATTGAGCGCGGACAAGTTTTGGCTAAAGCTGGAACTATTAAACCTCACACCAAGTTCACTGGTGAGGTTTATGTTCTTACTAAAGAAGAGGGTGGACGTCATACACCATTCTTCCACAACTATCGCCCACAATTTTACTTCCGTACAACCGACGTAACTGGCGTAATCACTCTTCCAGAAGGCACAGAAATGGTTATGCCTGGCGACCGTGTAACGATTGAAGTTGAACTCATCACTCCAATCGCTATGGAAGAAGGACTCCGCTTTGCTATCCGTGAGGGTGGCCGTACCGTTGGTTCAGGAATCGTTGCTAAAATCAGCGGCTAATATTGATTTTGATAGACGTATTGACGAAAGGAAGCGTTGTCTTCCTTTCGTCATTCGTAGCAGAGGTTCAGTTGCCAATCCGGCCTCTGACCTCTGACTTCTGGAATGACGTAAAAGGTTGCTAGACGAGTAACTCCGCTCGCACTAGGGAATTTTTGCGATCGAAACCCGTAGAACGGGAATTATGAGGAGGTTGTACTAACTATGAGCCAAAAGATTAGAATTAGACTTAAAGCATTTGACCACAAAACTCTTGACCAATCAGCAGAACGCATTGTTGAGACAGCAAAAAGAACTGGCGCACAGGTAAGTGGACCAATTCCCCTCCCCACTGAGAAAAGCATTTATACAATTCTGCGTTCTCCGCATGTCAATAAGGATTCGCGGGAGCAATTTGAGATGCGCACTCATAAGCGGCTTATTGACATTCTCGAGCCAACGCCTAAAACCGTGGATGCACTAATGCGTCTGGATTTACCCGCGGGTGTCGATATCGAAATTAAGTTATAATAAGCTATAATTGGGCTAGCAAATCACTTTAGTTTGTGATATACTATCGTTATGTTTGTTGCGAGAAACACCCGGGGGCGTGGAGTTGCTGTCGAGTGAATCCCGACAATATAAATAAAATAACGTTTTCGTGCTCTAGAGAAATCTAGTGCACTTCAAAGCGTTTAGGAGGTGGCATTCGTGTCAAAAGGAATTTTAGGCAAAAAAGTTGGAATGACTCAGGTTTTTACAACTGAAGGACGTGTGGTTCCTGTTACTGTCGTAGAGGCAGGTCCTTGCCCAGTGGTACAGAAGAAAACGATTGCAACAGATGGTTACAACGCTATCCAAGTCGGTTTTTCTATCCTGCGTGATGGCTTGAGTAACAAGCCTCGAAAAGGGCATTTCCAAAAGGCTTCACTTAAGCCGATGCGCTATGTTCGTGAGTTTCGAGTTAATGATGTCGAAAGCTATGAAATTGGGCAAGAAGTAACCGTCGATCTGTTTGCAGTAGGCGACAAGGTTGATGTTGTAGGTACTTCGAAGGGGAAAGGGTTTGCGGGCATGATCAAGCGTCATAACGCACACCGTGGACCGATGGCACATGGATCCAAGTATCATCGTCGTTCAGGTTCCCTTGGCGCGAAAGGCCCGGCTCGAGTATTTAAAGGTCGCGCTCTGCCAGGACGTATGGGCGGCGAACGTGTAACTGTACAAAACCTGGAAGTTATCCGGGTTGATATGGATAAAAACTTGATCTTGATTAAAGGGGCTGTCCCTGGAGCGAAAAAGTCATTGCTCATTCTGAAGCCTTCTGTCAAGGCGAAGTAACACAGAGAAAGGAGGAATAAGCAATGCCGAAAGTTCAAGTATTAAATATGCAAGGCGCAGCTGTTGGAGAAATTGAACTCAGTGAAAATGTGTTTGGGATTACTCCGAATGTCCACGTTCTTCACTCAGCAGTTGTCTCGCAATTAGCAGGAGAAAGACGCGGAACTCAGTCCGCTTTGTTGCGCGGTGAAGTGCGCGGAGGTGGACGCAAACCATGGCGTCAAAAAGGAACAGGTCGTGCACGGTCAGGTAGCACCCGTTCTCCATTATGGAGAGGCGGCGGTGTAATCTTCGCACCAAAACCACGTAAATATGGTTTTAAGTTACCTAAAAAAGTCCGCCGTTTGGCGTTGTACTCGGCACTCTCTTCGAAAGTTATGGAGCAACAGCTGATTGTCCTTGATGCTTTAAGCTTAAGTGAGGCAAAAACCCGGGAGATCGTAAAAGTTCTCAAAGCTCTTAATATTGACAAGAAGGCCATGATTGTGATGGATAACGCAGATGAGGCAGTGCTTCGTTCTGCACGTAATATCGAAGGCGTGAAGGCAATGGATGTTGCTGGAATGAATGTTTACGATTTGTTGCATCACGATATTCTAGTGATGACCAAAGATGCCGTAACAAAAGCAGAGGAGGTGTTAGCGTAATGCGCGACGCACGAGATGTCCTCAAGAGCCCAGTGATCTCTGAGAAGTCAGTAGGGCTTGTCGAAGAGAATAAATACACCTTCTGGGTAAATCCTGCTGCGAATAAGATTGAAATCAAAGCTGCGGTAGAAAAGATGTTTAAGGTTTCTGTAGTGGAGATCCGTACATTATCCGTCAGAGGAAAAATGAAACGGGTTGGCAAATATCTTGGCAAGACACCGAACCGCAAAAAAGCGATTGCTACGCTTAAAGCTGGAGATAAGATTGAAAACTTCGCGGGCCTATAAGCAGCTTGAAGCAAAGGAGGATAAAGAAGACCTATGGCAATAAAGACGTTTAAACCGACCTCGCCAAGTCGTCGGAATATGACAGTTTCGACCTTTGAAGAGTTAACTAGAACAGAACCTGAGCGCTCTTTAGTCAAGTCATTGACTAAAAAAGCAGGTCGCAATAACGACGGTCGCTTGAGTGTGCGTCATAAAGGCGGCGGACATAAGCGAAAATACCGTGTCATTGACTTTAAGCGGAATAAGGATGGAATTCCCGCACGTGTTGCTAGCATTGAATACGATCCAAACCGATCTGCGAATATCGCATTATTGTACTATCAAGATGGTCTGAAAACCTATATCTTAGCACCGAACGGATTGCAAGTTGATCAAATGGTTGTTTCTGGTCCTGATGCTGACATTAAGGTTGGTAACGCTCTACCACTCCAAAACATTCCGGTTGGTACCTTGTTACACAACATCGAGATGAAACCTGGCAAAGGCGCACAAATGGTTCGCTCAGCTGGCGGTTCGGCTCAACTGATGGCTAAGGAAGGATCTTATGCAACCCTGAGACTTCCCTCCGGTGAAATGCGCATGATTCGTATTGAATGCCGCGCAACCATCGGTGAAGTTGGTAATCTCGATCATGAAAATATTAATATTGGTAAAGCTGGTAGATCGCGCTGGATGGGTGTACGCCCAACCGTCCGTGGTTCCGTAATGAACCCTTGTGACCACCCACATGGTGGTGGTGAAGGCCGTAACTCCATCGGTCGTAACCCAGTTACTCCTTGGGGAAAACCTGCACTGGGAGCAAAAACCCGGAAGAAGAAGAATCCGTCGAATCGCTTTATTGTGAAACGACGCAGCAAGTAGTCGAAAGGAGGCCCATGAATGAGCAGATCTCTTAAAAAAGGACCTTTCGTCGAATCTCGTTTACTCAAACGTGTAGAAGCGATGAACGAATCCGGTGACAAACGCGTCATCAAGACATGGTCCAGACGCTCAACAATTTTCCCGCAAATGGTCGGACTCACCATTGCGGTTCACGATGGACGAAAACATGTTCCGATTTATGTTACTGAAGATATGGTTGGGCATAAACTTGGAGAGTTTTCGCCTACTCGCACCTATAAGGGCCATGCTGGCAGCGAAAAATCCAGCGGCTTACGATAATTCGAGAGGGGGTTAAGGCACATGCAAGCAAAAGCAGTGGCAAAATATGTACGTATCTCTCCTCGTAAGGTGCGCCAAGTTGTTAATTTGATCCGTGGTAAAAAGGTCAGTGATGCTTTCGCAATCCTTCAGTTTACACCTAATGGATCCACCGACGATGTGACCAAGGTACTGAAGTCTGCAGTTGCAAATGCAGGGCATAACTATGATATGAATGCTGATGAGCTTTATATTACTGAAATATGTGTGGATCAAGGACCGACTTTAAAACGCATCAAGCCTCGAGCTATGGGACGTGCTGACCAAATCCGGAAACGGACTAGTCACATTACTGTAGTTGTAGGCGAGAAGAAGGAGGGCTAAACTGTGGGTCAAAAGGTTAATCCTAAAGGCCTCCGCGTCGGAATCATCCGGGACTGGGAAAGCCGTTGGTATGCAGGTAAGAACTACATGGAACTTCTTCATGAGGATCTGAAGATTCGTGAGTTCGTTAAAAATAAACTCAAACAAGCTGGATGTCCTAAAGTAGAGATTGAAAGGGCAGCCAGTCGAGTTAAAGTGTCTGTATATGCTGCGAAACCGGGTATTGTTATTGGACGTGGCGGCGCTGAAGTCGAAAACCTGCGTAAACAACTTGAGGCCATAACTGGCAAACAAGTAGCTGTAAATATCGTAGAAATTAAGAAGCCTGAGCTTGACGCCCAATTGGTTTCAGAAAACATTGCACTACAACTTGAAAAACGCATATCTTTCCGACGAGCCATGAAACAAACCGTTGGCCGTACGATGAGACAGGGCGCTCAAGGTATTAAAATTCAATGCAGCGGTCGTTTGGCTGGAGCCGAAATTGCCCGAACCGAATGGTATCATGAAGGGAAAGTACCCCTTCACACCCTGCGTGCAGATATTGAGTACGGATTTGCCGAAGCCAATACCACGTACGGAAAAATTGGTATCAAGGTCTGGATTTATAAAGGTGAGGTTCTCCCCGCTAAAAAGGCCGTCGCTCAGGTGGAAGGAGGAAACTAGATGTTAGTCCCAGCCAGAGTGAAACATCGTAAACAACATCGTGGCCGTATATCAGGTAAGGCTACACGAGGTAATAAAGTTACTTTTGGTGAATTCGGCCTAATGGCTATGGAAGCAGGCTGGATTACAAACCGTCAAATAGAGGCTGCCCGTATTGCTATGACCCGTTATATTAAACGTGGTGGTCAAGTTTGGATTAAAATCTTCCCGGATAAGCCTATTACAGCAAAACCAGCTGAAACACGTATGGGTAGTGGTAAAGGTTCGCCGGAATACTGGGTTGCAGTTGTAAAACCCGGTCGAGTTATGTTTGAATTAAACGGCGTAACAGAGGAACAAGCTCGTGAGGCCTTGCGTCTTGCAATGCATAAGCTCCCGGTAAAGTGCAAGTTCGTTACCCGTGCAGATCAAGAAGGAGGTGACGCAAATGAAAACTAAAGATTTCCGAGATCTAACGGATGAAGAAGTACTAAAGGAAATCGACGAGTTCAAGACAGAACTGTTTAATTTGCGTTTCCAGTTGGCAACGGGACAACTAGATAACCCAATGCGAATTCGTGAAGTCCGCAAAGGAATTGCGCGCGGCAAAACGATTCTTCGTGAGCGCGAGCTAAAGATTGAACGTGCCTAAGATGAGAAAGGAGGCATTTTAACGTGGAAAGAGCCCAACGGAAAGTTCGCTATGGCAAAGTTGTCAGCGATAAGATGGATAAAACTGTCGTTGTAGCAGTTGAAATCACGGAGAGTCATCCGATCTATAAGAAATCGATCACTCGCACGAAAAAATATAAGGCTCATGACGAGAACAATGATGCCCGCATCGGGGATACTGTGACGATCATGGAAACTCGCCTCTTAAGTAAGGATAAGTGCTGGCGCGTAGTTGAGATAACCGAGAGATCAATTGCTCTCTAATCTTTGATATTTAGTTCGGAAGGGGGTCAATGGAATGATCCAAGTACAAACTAGGCTTAGAGTTGGTGACAACTCAGGCGCTAAAGAGTTGATGTGTATTCGCGTGATGGGCGGTTCAATGCGTCGATATGCAACGATTGGCGATATTATAATTGCTTCCGTTAAACAAGCAACGCCAGGGGGCGTTGTCAAAAAGGGAGACGTCGTTAAGGCTGTAGTCGTGCGGACGAAGAAGGAAATTCGTCGTACAGACGGATCTTATATAAGGTTTAGCGAAAACGCTGCAGTTCTTATTAAAGACGACAAAAGTCCTCGTGGCACCCGTATCTTCGGACCGGTTGCTCGCGAGTTGCGTGATAACTATATGAAAATTATTTCCCTAGCACCGGAAGTTATCTAAGACCCATGATGGGTGGAGGTGAAGAAAGTGGCTGCTACTAAGCATAAGGTACAACCAGGTAAGATACACGTAAAAAAAGGTGACTACGTCATGATTATCAGCGGTAAAGATGCTGGTAAAAAGGGCAAAGTTATTGATGTGATTCGTAAAAAAGGTCGTGTTGTGGTTGAGAAGGCTAACATGATAAAGCGTCATACCAAACCTTCTCAAAGCATGCCTCAAGGCGGCATTGTTCAAAAAGAAGCTCCAATGGCTAGCTCAAACGTAATGCTATATTGCCAAGAGTGTAAATCCGTGACTCGTGTCAGTTTTAAGGTAACGGAAGACGGTAAGTTCCGCGTCTGTAAAAAGTGCGGCGTGAATCTACCGGAATAAACACTAATTGCGAAAGGAGGGACCTTAGTGGCTCGTCTGCATGATAGATATCTAAACGAAATCGCTCCTGCCTTACAGCAGAAGTTTGCTTATAAAAATGTGATGCAAATCCCCAAAATTGATAAAATCGTTATCAATATGGGCATCGGTGAAGCAGTTCAAAACTCCAAGGCGATTGATTCTGCTCTTGGAGATCTTATGAAAATCTCCGGACAAAAACCGATTGTCACACGAGCTAAGAAATCCATTGCGGCCTTCAAGCTACGCGAAGGAATGCCCATTGGATGTAAAGTCACTTTACGTGGTCAACGTATGTATGAATTCATGGATCGTCTCTTAAACGTGGCACTGCCTCGTGTTCGTGACTTCCGAGGTATTTCAGCAAAGGCGTTTGACGGACGCGGAAATTACACCTTAGGAATTAAGGAGCAGTTGATCTTCCCTGAAATGGAGTACGATAAGATCGACAAGCTGCGCGGAATGGATGTAGTCTTTGTAACAACGGCAAAAACCGATGAAGAGGCACGTGAGTTGCTTCGTGGATTCGGAATGCCATACCGTGATTAGAGAAAAGGAGGTTCAAGAACGTGGCTAAGACATCAATGGTTGTCCGTCAAAATCGTGGACAAAAATTCGCAGTGCGTTCGCATAACCGATGCAAGCTTTGTGGACGTCCCCATGCTTACATGCGGAAATTCGGAATTTGCCGGATTTGCTTCCGGGAGTTGGCTCACAAAGGGGAACTTCCTGGGATCACGAAGGCCAGTTGGTAAAACATTGTAAGGAAGGGGGACGACTGAAGTGTCAATGTCAGATCCGATAGCAGATTTTTTAACTCGTATCCGCAACGCTGGAATGGTTTACCATGATAAAGTTGAGGTACCAGCATCTCGTATTAAGAGAGAACTTGCTGAACTGCTTAAAGCAGAAGGCTACATCAAAGACGTAGAATTTATTGCGGACGACAAGCAAGGCGTAATTCGGATGTATTTGAAATACGGTCCAAACCGTGAGCGTGTTATTACCGGCCTAAAACGGATTAGCCGTCCGGGATTGCGTGTTTATGCGAAAAAGGATGAAATGCCGAAAGTACTTGGTGGACTCGGTATTGCAGTTATTTCAACATCCAAGGGGATAATGACAGATAAGAGAGCCCGTAAAGAGGGTCTTGGAGGAGAAGTAATCTCCTACATTTGGTAATTTTCTAAGGCGGAGGTGCAGTGAATGTCCAGAATTGGCAAGCGCCCCATTGGGATACCCAGTGGTGTGGACTTCAAAATAGAGAATAACGTTGCCACAGTTAAGGGCCCAAAAGGTACCTTAACAAGAGAACTCCATTCATTAATGAACATTGCCGTAGAAGACAATCAAATCATTGTCACACGGCCAGATGATCAACCATTAAGCCGCTCCCTGCATGGACTGACCCGCACGTTGATCGCCAATATGGTAGAGGGCGTTACGAACGGGTTTACCAAGGGATTGGATATGGTGGGGGTTGGATATCGGGCATCCAAGCAAGGTAACAAGCTTGTTTTAACGGTAGGAAAGTCACACCCAGTAGAACTGATTCCTTCTGAAGGAATCGACATTGAAGTTCCAGCACCTAACAAGATCTTGATTAAAGGGATGGATAAAGAACTCGTAGGTGCCTTTGCTGCTGTTGTCCGTTCAGAACGACTGCCTGAACCTTATAAAGGCAAAGGGATCAAATACGAAGGTGAAGTTATCCGTCGTAAGGTTGGTAAGACCGGTGGTAAAAAAGGCGGCAAGAAGTAAGATTAAATAGGCAAGGGCAAAATCTCTTGCCAATTGTGAAAGGAGTGAGTTCCCTTTGATTAAGCGCATCGATCGAAAAGCTATTCGCATGAAAAAGCATAAAAGTATTCGCAAGAATGTTGTCGGAGTCGCCAAGCGCCCTCGATTAGCAGTGTTTCGAAGCTTAAATCATATTTACGCTCAAGTTATCAATGACGAGCTCGGCGTAACCCTTGTAGCTGCTTCTTCACTCGATCCAGAGTTTAAGGCTGCAGAATTGTCAGGCGGTAACACCGCAGGCGCTCAAAAAGTAGGCGAACTGGTTGCGAAGAAGGCCCTTGAAAAAGGAATCACGCAAGTAGTATTTGACCGTGGAGGAAATGTCTATCACGGCCGAATTTCAGCATTGGCGGAATCAGCGCGAGAAGCTGGACTCAGCTTCTAAGCTTGGGTAAAGGAGGAAATTTCAAATTGGCGAAATTCGAAGCTAATAAATCGGACATGATTGAAAAGGTTGTTCACATTGCCCGTGTGGCCAAGGTTGTAAAAGGTGGACGCCGCTTTAGCTTTAGCGCACTAGTTGTGGTCGGAGACGGCAATGGTCGTGTTGGTGCCGGACTAGGAAAAGCTGGAGAAGTGCCTGAGGCAATTCGTAAAGGCATCGAAGATGCAAAGAAGAATCTCGTAAGTGTTCCGATGCACGGTACCACAATTACTCATCCCATTATTGGAATTTTTGGTGCAGGGCAAGTACTGTTAAAGCCAGCTTCTAAAGGAACTGGAGTTATTGCTGGCGGCGCAGTTCGTGCGGTTCTCGAAGTTGCAGGAGTTCATGACATTCTAACGAAGTCATTAGGCTCGGCAAACGCGCATAATATGGTTAATGCGACGATGGCAGCCTTAAAATCTCTTAAGCGTCCAGAAGAGATTGCCAAACTCCGAGGCAAGACAGTTGCAGAAGTTCTAGGTTAAGGAGGGTCGGTCATGAAAATTAAAGTGACACTGACAAAGAGCCCGATCGGATATTCAAAATCTCAGCACAAAGTGTTACAAGCGCTTGGCTTAGGAAAAGTCGGATCAAGTGCAGTTCATGAAGACAGTCCTGGAATTTTAGGAATGATTCATAAATGCATGCATTTGGTTACGGTAGAAACACTAGCTCAATAGAAGGAGGTGTGGCGAGCATGAAACTGCATGAACTAAAGCCTGCTGAAGGATCAACACATGCACCTAAGCGATTGGGTCGGGGCATTGGTTCCGGTCATGGAAAAACTTCCGGTAAGGGACACAAAGGGCAAAATTCGAGAGCTGGTGGCGGAGTACGTCCAGGTTTTGAAGGTGGACAAAATCCACTGTTCCGTAGAACTCCAAAGCGCGGCTTTAATAATATTTCAAGGAAAGAAATTGTCGCCTTGAATGTTCGTGACTTAGAACGTTTCGAGGACGGTGCTGAAGTTACCATCGAAAGCCTCTTCGAAATTGGTTTAATCAAAGCCTATAAAGATGGCGTAAAGATTCTGGCAACAGGGGATTTGACCAAAGCACTGACCGTCAAAATTGACAAAGTCAGCCCAGCAGCGGCAAAGAAGATAGTTGCAGCGGGTGGAAAAGTAGAGGTGGAATAGGATGGCTGTCGATTCCCTGAAGAATGCGTGGAATGTAGCGGATCTCAGGAAAAAAATCGGTTATACTCTGTTGATGTTCCTGATTTTTCGTATCGGAGCACATATTCCTACTCCTTTTTTAGATCGTGACATTCTGAATCAAATGTTTGGGTCGGGAGCCATGATGAATTTCATGGACACAATTTCAGGTGGTTCCTTTAAGAGCCTGTCTGTTTTTGCGTTGAGTATAACTCCCTATATCACAGCATCCATTATTTTTCAGCTACTAACCGTTGTCATACCCACCCTTGAACGACTTTCCAAAGAGGGAGACTATGGGCGTAAGAAGATCACTCAATATACGCGCTATGCAACCGTAGGACTTGGATTTATCCAAGCTATCGGACTCACCTATGGAATTCGGGGTGCAGTTACAATCACCAACCCGGCAATGAAGTGGCCGACCTACCTACTAATAGCATTAGTTTTGACGGCTGGAACTGCTTTTCTAATGTGGCTCGGAGAGGCAATTACCGAAAAAGGGATTGGAAATGGTATTTCGCTAATCATTTTTGCAGGAATTGTTTCCCGTGTCCCGTCAGCACTCGCATCCTTATGGGGAATGTTAAGGGTTGGAGAGATCAATGCGCTCTCTCTTATTGGATTGGCTCTTATCGTTGCCTTTATCACCGCGGGGGTCATTTATGTTCAGGAAGGTCAGCGCCGTGTCACTGTTCAATATGCTAAGAGAGTGGTCGGTCGTCGAGTATACGGGGGGCAGAGTAGTCATATTCCGCTCAAAGTAAACCAAGCAGGGGTAATACCAGTTATCTTTGCCATGTCGTTACTGGCTTTTCCACAGGCAATTACGTCCTGGATGCCGACGTCAGGCTTTGCCAGATTTGTAAACACGTGGTTTAGCATGAATGGCAGCCTTACCTCGATCCCTTATCTACTGCTCTATGGTGCGCTCATAATATTTTTTGCGTACTTCTACACGTCGATTACATTTAATCCAACTGATGTAGCAGACAACTTGAAGAAGTATGGGGGATTTATCCCCGGCCTCCGACCTGGGCGACCTACGGCAGAATATTTGTCAAAAATATTAAACCGTATTACTCTCGCAGGTGGTTTATTTCTAGCTTTGATCGCAGTCCTACCGACACTAGTTATTGGACTTACCGGACTCAAGAACATCTATTTTGGTGGAACATCCCTTCTGATTGTAGTTGGGGTTGCGCTTGATACGATGAAACAGATTGAATCCCAACTTATGTCGAGGCATTATCAAGGGTTTATGAAATAAGAGGAGGAAGAGGAAGATGAAGATAATATTAATGGGTGGACCAGGTGCAGGTAAAGGGACACAGGCAAATCCTCTAGTTGAGAAATTCAAATTTCCACATATTTCAACGGGTGACATGTTTAGAGCAGCTATTAAAGAAGGAACAGCCTTAGGTTTAAAGGCTAAATCCTATATGGATGCTGGAGGCTTAGTCCCCGACGAAGTGACGATTGGGATTGTTGAGGAACGCTTAGCGCTGCCTGATTGTGCGGAGGGATTTCTTCTTGATGGATTTCCACGGACACTGGCCCAAGGTAGTGCTTTAGCCGATATTCTAGACCGACTTGGGATGAAACTCGATGGTGTTATCAACATTGAAGTTGACGAAGAGGTATTGATTCCTAGACTTACTGGACGACGCGTTTGTCGGAAGTGCGGATCTTCCTATCACATGATCTTCAACCCACCAGCTCAAGAAGGGGTTTGTGGTCAATGTGGAGGAGAACTATATCAGCGTTCTGATGATACGGTTGAAACAGCTAAGAATCGCCTAAATGTCTATAACTCTCAAACAGAACCTTTGATCGCGTTCTATGAAGAAAAAGGTCTGTTAAAGCGAATCAATGGTGACCAAAAAATTGACCAGGTATTTCAGGATATTCTGAAAGCCTTGGCCTAATCAGCATGATAAAGCTGAAAAATGCGAATCAATTGGCTCGGATGCGTAATGCGGGGCGAATCGTGGCAGAAACACTTTCCTTAATCCGTGAGCACGCTAAGCCCGGTGTTACGACCCTTGAACTAGATCGCATTGCTGAGAAATATATTCGTGCACAGGGTGCCATACCAGCGTTTAAAGGATATAATGGATTCCCTGCAACGCTGTGTACCTCTGTAAATGAACAGGTAGTTCATGGAATACCCGGTTTAAGGAGTCTAGAATCTGGGGATATTATCAGTATAGATTGTGGAGCGCTCATAGAGGGATACTTTGGGGACGCGGCTGTAACTTTACCAATTGGCGAAGTTGGTGAAGATCTCCAAAAACTCTTAAGGGTGACTGAAGAGTCCCTATTGCTGGGTATCGCACAAGCAAACGCGGGCAATCGTCTTTATGACGTCTCTAATGCGATTCAAACGCACGTTGAATCAAATGGGTTTTCGGTAGTGCGCGATTATGTTGGGCACGGGATTGGAAAAGCCATGCATGAGGATCCCCAGATCCCTAATTTTGGCAAACCGGGCCGGGGGCCACGACTCGAGGTTGGTATGGCCTTGGCTATTGAGCCCATGGTGAACATGGGTACGTATGAAGTGCAGACGCTAAAGGATCGCTGGACTGTGGTTACGAAAGATAACCGGCCATCGGCCCATTTCGAACACACGGTTGCAATTACGGAAAATGGCCTAGAAGTTCTAACTCGATGTTAGGTGCAAGGCGTATGGAATGCCAGAGGAGGGGTAGTAAGCATGTCAAAAGAAGACGTTATTGAGGTAGAAGGTAAAGTCTTGGAGCCATTGCCGAACGCAATGTTCCAAGTAGAATTAGCGAATGGACACAAGGTTTTAGCGCATGTCTCAGGAAAAATCCGTATGAATTTTATTAGGATTCTGCCGGGAGATCGGGTCACTGTGGAGCTTTCCCCTTATGATCTGTCTAGAGGAAGAATCACATACAGATTTAAGTAATGACCAAAGGGAGGGATTACAGTGAAAGTAAAGCCTTCTGTTAAAAAGATCTGTGAAAAATGTAAAATTATTCGTCGCCATGGTAAAGTCATGATCATTTGTGAAAATCCGAAACACAAGCAAAGACAAGGCTAAAAAAGTTTCGGTTGCGCGGCTGATTGGAGTAATCCTCCAATGCACCGATTTTATATTGTTTTCCAGAACTGAAATAGTTGGAGGTGTAAATTTTAGATGGCACGTATCGCTGGTGTTGACTTACCGCGCGAGAAACGTTTAGAGATAGCCTTAACCTATATTTTTGGGATTGGGCTACCGACTTCACATAAAATTCTCGCTAAAACGGGTGTAAGCCCGGACGTCCGAGTGCGTGACTTGTCAGAAGACGAAGTCGGCAAGCTTCGGGAATATATTGATAAAGAGATTAAGATTGAAGGCGACTTGCGTCGCGAAGTTTCCCTCAATATCAAGCGTCTTATGGAAATTGGTTCCTATCGTGGCCTGCGACATCGTCGTGGACTTCCAGTCCGAGGTCAGCGCACGAAAACCAATGCCCGAACCCGTAAGGGCCCGGCTAAGACTGTTGGAGCAAAACGTAAAAAGTAATAAGGGGGGATAACCGAGATGGCACGTAAAGTTGTCCGGACAAAACGCCGGGAACGCAAAAATATTGAGAGTGGAATTGCCCATATTAAATCCACTTTCAACAATACCATGGTGACCATTACGGATACCAGCGGGAACGCACTCTCCTGGTCTAGTGCAGGTTCCCTAGGTTTTAAGGGATCACGTAAAAGCACGCCTTTTGCAGCGCAAATGGCTGCAGAAACCTGTGCTAAAGTCGCAATGGAACATGGCTTAAAAGATGTTGAGTGTTATGTAAAAGGACCTGGAGCTGGACGAGAAGCTGCTATTCGAGCCCTGCAAGCTGCAGGTTTAGAAGTTAATTTAATTAAAGACGTGACACCGATTCCACACAATGGCTGTCGGCCACCGAAACGTAGAAGGGTATAGGAGGTGTGTAATCATTGGCTAGATATACTGGACCAGTCTGTCGCTTATGCCGACGTGAAGGAATGAAGTTATTCCTTAAAGGAGAGCGTTGTTATACCGGGAAATGTGCGATTGACCGTCGTGCTTACGCTCCTGGACAACACGGTCAAGCCCGAGCTAAGAAGCCTACGGACTTCGGTCTTCAGTTACGAGAAAAACAAAAAGCTCGTCGCTTATACGGTGTAATGGAAAAACAATTCCGTAGTTATTTTGATGAGGCGGCTCGTCGCAAAGGTGTAACTGGTGAAAACTTGCTTTCACTTTTAGAGCGTAGACTAGATAATGTAGTCTTCCACTTGGGTTTTGCGTCATCGCGCCCAGAAGCTCGTCAACTCGTAAATCACGGACATTTTACGGTTAACGGCAAAAAAGTCGATATCGCTTCCTACTCCGTTCGTGTTGGTGAAGTTATCGCTGTTAAAGAAGGCAGTAAGAGCTCACCACGTATGAAACAACTCCTCGAAAACCTGGGTTCTCGTACAGTTCCCGGTTGGTTGAGCTTGGATGCTAATACTGCTGCTGGAACTGTAGTTGCACTACCTACTCGCGAAGATATTCAACTGCCTATCCAAGAACACCTCATCGTGGAGAAATACTCCCGTTAATGTTGACGTTCAACCCATTTGGGTCGGATGGTTTGTATATCAAGTTCTCGAGAAAGAAGGTGCATTCCGATGTTAGAAATCGAGAAGCCCAGAATCGAGTGTATCGAGCGTTCTGAAGATAACTCCTATGCAAAATTCATTGTTGAACCTCTTGAGCGAGGATATGGAATCACTTTAGGTAATTCACTAAGGCGAATTCTCCTTTCCTCACTCGAGGGATCAGCGGTAACATCAGTCAAAATCGAAGGAGTACTACACGAGTTCTCAACGATTCCGGGTGTTTTGGAAGACGTTACGGACATTATTCTCAATTTAAAATCCCTCGCCTTGAAAGGCTATACAGATGAACCTAGGGTGATTCGCATTGAGGCACAAGGTGAAGGGGTTGTCACGGCTGGGGACATTATAACCGACCCAGATATTGAGATTTTGAACAATGACTTGAAGATTGCTACATTAGATAAAGATGGCAGACTTTTTATGGAAATGACGGTGGAACGTGGTCGTGGCTACGTTTCGGCTGATAAAAATAAAAAGCCAGATCATGTCATCGGAGTTATCCCTATTGACTCCATTTTTGCCCCGATTTACAAGGTCAACTACACGGTAGAGGATACCCGGGTTGGTCAAATCACGGACTATGACAAGTTAACTCTTGAAGCATGGTCTAATGGCAGTATTTCACCGGAAGAGGCTACCAGTTCGGCAGCCAAGATCCTAAGTGATCATCTGCGCCTTTTCATGGGACTCACTGATAAGCTCAATAATGTTGAGATTTTAGTGGAAAAAGAAGAGGAAGCCAAAGATAAAATCCTCGAAATGACGATTGAGGAATTAGATCTGTCTGTTCGTTCTTATAACTGCCTGAAGCGGGCAGGGATTAACTCAGTTGAAGAGTTAACCCAAAAGACGGAAGAAGACATGATTAAAGTACGTAACCTTGGTCGCAAGTCTTTGGAAGAAGTGGAATTTAAACTGAAAGACTTAGGTTTATCGTTCCGACCTGCTGAAGACTAATTCGGTGCAAAAGGAGGGGAATGTAATTGGCTTACCGCAAGTTAGGAAAAAATTCTGGGCATCGCGGGGCAATGTTGCGTAACATTGTCACTTCCCTGTTAAGACATGAGCGTATTGAAACGACAGAAGCACGTGCCAAGGAACTAAATGCTATTGCTGAAAAGATGATATCACTTGGCAAGCAAGGAGATTTGGCTGCTCGTCGTGCAACAATGGCTTATCTTATGGATGAAGATGTTGTTAAGAAATTGTTTGATACTATCGCGCCGAAATATGCTGACCGTCAAGGCGGCTATACTCGAATAATGAGACTCGGCTTACGTCGGGGAGATGCTGCCACCATGGTAATCATCGAACTCGTATAATGCGGTACTTAAAGGCCGGGTTGCTTATAATGGTAAGCATGCCTGGCCTTTGCGGCTCCTACTAAGCAGCGGAGGCTTTACGTATTATGCGAAACATTCGATTGAAACTAGCCTATGATGGAACAAACTATCACGGGTTTCAAAGACAAATTAAAAGCGTTGGCCCCACGGTCCAAGGGACCTTGGAAACAGTCTGGGCAAAATTAGTTGAGGAAGAGGTAACCTTAGCAATGGCTGGTCGGACGGATGCTGGTGTTCATGCATCAGGGCAAATCGTAAATTTCATGACATCAGCCAGGATTCCCGAAGAGAAAATTCCTAAGGCCTTCAACAGCCTGCTTCCAAGGGATATACGAATCCTTGAAGCAAAATGTGTTCCCCATGAGTTTAACGCCCGATGGTCAGCAAAGTGGAAACGCTATGATTATCTAATTGACAATAAACCCATTCCGGATATATTTAAGCGTTTATATACTTCACATGTCCCCGTTCCGCTAAATGTTGCTCAGATGCAGGAAGCGGCTTGCTATTTAGAAGGCTGTCATAATTTTAAAACCTTTGCAGCAGCTGGTGGAGATAGTAAACGATTTGAACGTACTATTTACAGATGTCAAGTTAAAGAAGAGGAAAACCGATTGGTTAGAGTATCCTGCGTAGGAGATGGATTTTTGTACCACATGGTACGTATTATCGTTGGCACGCTTATGGACGTAGGAAAAGGTCGAATTTTCCCTCAACAAATACCGGAGATCATTGCCAGCCAAGATCGAACCCAAGCTCGTATGATTGCGCAAGCGCAAGGATTAACACTTGTCCATGTCAATTATACGGATGAAGGCCCCTTTGAGGTTTTCAATGACCTGATATAGTACTATTATTATAAGGTTGTTTAGTAATTAGAAAAAATATGAACTTGACATTAAGACAAAATTTAAATACAATATAAACATGAGTTTTTATGCCTTGGTTATGATTGAGCCCCATGCCCCTGGCATACGCAAGCATGATTGAGCCCCATGCGAGTGAGAAAAAACAGTCAAAACTTCTAAATTGGAGGGAAAGTCATGTCCACGTTTTTTGCGAAAGCACAAGACCAGGAGCGTAAATGGTATATTATTGACGCTGAGGGAGTCTCCTTGGGTCGTATTGCTACGGAAGCAGCACGTCTCCTGAGAGGTAAACATAAACCGACATTCACCCCTAATGTTGATACAGGGGATCATGTTATTATTATCAATGCAGAAAAAATAGTATTAACAGGAAATAAACTAAACAATAAGATGTATCGTCGTCACTCTGGATTTCCTGGTGGGTTAAAAGAAGTTCCTTACAAAAAGTTAATGCAAACTATGCCAGAACGAGCTATGGAACATGCTGTGAAGGGAATGCTTCCTCATAACAAGTTGGGCGCCCAAATGTACACAAAGTTAAAAGTGTATAAGGGAGATTCACACCCACATCAAGCTCAACAACCTGAAATTTGGACAATTCAGTAGGAAGGAGGAAGTAAAACATGGCAACTAAATTACAATATGCAGGAACTGGACGACGCAAAAATGCAATTGCTCGTGTTCGTCTTATTCCGGGTGAAGGAAAGTTTATCATTAACAAACGTGAGTTAGCTGAGTACTTTGGTAAAAAGACTTTGGAAATGATTGTTCAACAACCATTTACCATTACTGATACACTTGCTAAATATGACGTTATTGCTCTCGCTCATGGGGGAGGCACCACCGGCCAAGCTGGTGCGATTCGCTTAGGCATTGCTCGCGCACTACTAAAAGCAGATATCAGTCTTCGTCCAAGTCTCAAAAGAGCTGGTTTCTTGACACGTGACCCACGTATGAAGGAACGTCGTAAATACGGCTTGAAGAAAGCTCGTAAAGCTCCACAATTTTCAAAACGTTAATTATCAAGAACCCTCAAACCATTTCGGTTTGGGGGTTTTTTAGTGTCATGCCCCTGTCATGGGTAATTTTGTGACAAGCTAAACGCATATTCTGAAGTTCTCTCCCATAATGTAAGACGGAGTAGACTAGGGGAGGGATAGTATGAAACCGATTTGGGTTGTAAGTATGAAACGACGCAAGGTACTTATAGGGATTGTGCTTACGCTTATATTAATGGTAGCCCTAGCAGCAGGTTTTAATGGTCAGGACAAAGAAATTTGGAGTTGGACTTTGGGAAATCGTGTGGTGCTGATCGATGCTGGTCATGGAGGGGTAGACCCAGGGGCAGTTGGAGTAAGCAAGGTATTGGAGAAAGACATTACCTTGGGTGTATCTAAACGTTTACAGGCCCTTATTCAGCAAAGCGGAGCAAAGACAGTTATGGTTCGGGAAGATGACCGTGATTTGGGAACTTCTCAGGGCCTTTTGCGAAGGAAACGAGAGGATTTAGCGCAGCGGATTCAATTAGCAATGGATACTCAGGCGGAAGTCTATTTAAGCATACATGCCAATAGTTTTCCGGATTCCAGGCTTACTGGAGCACAAACCTTTTATCATTCGGATTCCCCTGAAAGCAAGTTATTGGCTCAATCGATTCAGCAAGAACTTAATAATATGACGAAGGGTAATAGAGTAGCAAAGGGCAATCAAGACATATATGTTCTGAAAAAAGCCAACCAAGCTGCTGTAACTGTCGAACTCGGCTTCCTTTCAAATCAACAAGAAGAACAGTTATTGACGACCCCTGAATACCAACAAACCTTAGCAATTGCCATTTACAAAGGGTTAAGTGTCTATTTTACTAAACAAGTCGATAATTAGATTATTACCGAAGTAAATTAAAAAAATTTGTGGAATAATGTAAGTATATGCAGGGAAAACATTTTGCTTTCTCGAATGTAGATAGGTTGAGATATCTAAGAAATGAGGAAGCGTATGTGGACATTTTGTCGATCTTTTTATTCATTCTTGGAGTTGGGTTTCTAATCTTGGGTTGGCGTTGGCAGAATCCATCAAATGAAGAAGCCCTGACCGCCCTGAAAGGGCTTGCGTATTTGAAACGAGAGACAATTCGTCTTGAAGACCAGGTTCGCGATTTAGACAGCAAACTATTAGAGTTAAAGGAGATCAACTGCCAAAAGTCAGAGTCCTGTGAAATTGACCAACCTCCACAAAAACGCAGTCTTTATCTGTTAAATACTAAAGACAAAAGAGAAAAAAAGTCTAAGGTCGAAAAGTCTCCACAGCTCTCTCCTAAGTACCAAGAAGTATTAAAACTTGCTGCAAATGGGCAATGTATACCGGAAATTGCACAACGTTTAGTCTTAAGCCAAGATGCCATTAGGATGGTATTAAGCATGCGGTCAGATGGAGGGAACACCCCTTGAAAGTAACACGTTCCTATTGGCTCGGACTGGGTTCAGGACTCATTCTGAGTGCAATGATGGTTCTGATTTTCTCCCCTCAAGAAGAAATCTCAGACGTTCAATCCATTGTTAACTCGCAAGAAATACTTCCTATGACTGAGGATACAAAACAACCGGATTCTCCTCCGCTTGTTCAGTCTTCCGAGTCCACTCCCAAACAAAATACCCCCCCTATGGTAAAAATTCCTAGCCCAGTTGATCAGGATTTTGTTATCCCAAAAGGCACCAGCGCAGAGCGGATTGCAGAGTTATTGTTCGTCCAAGGCTTTATAAAAGATAAAGATGTCTTCTTAAATATCGTTCATCAAATGAGAGCAGAAAGACAGTTTAGAGCAGGGACGTTTAGTTTATCGTTTGGACTTACCGAGGAAGAATTGATTCATCGGTTGTTGAAGTAGGGGGGGCTTGTGTGACAAAGCCCTCGGTGCTTACGACGCAGAGCAAACTAACCGTTTAAGCTCCTGGCTATGGGGAGTGGGGTACATCCTTCGGCGCGATAGTATCCGTCTGTGGGTCTGCGCCTTCGGCGATACTCTCCACTGGAGACTATCGTGCCAAAAGCGCCAGCAGTGTGCTATGCCCTCCATGGCGCACCCTGCACTAGGCACGTCCTGTGCCGTCGTCCGCAGGCCATGGATGGCCAAGTGTCCCTGTAGCCCACGAAAACACTGTTTTCGCACGGATTACTTTTCTTGCAGACACTGTCTTCGCACGGATTAGCCTTCATGCAGGATGGCGGGAGGGGATCGTGTGCGCTGCACCGTGTCTGGGGTCGGTCGTTTAACGGAAGTTTGCTTACGTAAAGACCCCGTGCTCGTCACACTGCGTCCCTGGCTAGGGTCTTGGGAACGGAAGAGTGGGAGACGGCCCATTGTATGGGCAGCGTCGTATGACTGTGGATAGTAGATGTGTTTTTTGATATACGCTTGCAAATTATTGCAAGCTTTTTTGATTTTAGGGGTACATTAATATGTACGGAGAAATCGGACAATATTAAGAGCACTCTTGATTTAAAGAAAATTTGTATCAAATTACTTTGAGTAGTAAATTAGGAGGTATAACTTATGCAAAAAAAAGTTATCAGGATTATTGGGGTCCCCATTGATTTGGGTGCTGATCGCCGTGGAGTGGATATGGGACCAAGTGCCATTCGTTATGCAGGATTAAATAAGCGATTAAAGCAAATTGGTTGGAAGGTTGAAGACTATGGAAATTTAGAAGTTCCGGTTCCTGAGACCCGAGAGATCAAGAACAAACGGCTAAAGTATTTAGAGGAAATTGTCATGATCAATGAACAACTTCATCTCATAGTAGCGGAGGCAATAAAGGATGGAGTGATTCCTTTAATTCTTGGAGGAGACCATAGTTTAGGTATTGGAACCTTGGCGGGGTTGGCTTTAAGTAAACAATCATTTGGATTAATCTGGTTTGACACACATGGAGATTATAATTCCCTTGATACTACGGAAAGCGGGAACATTCATGGTATGCCGTTAGCCATAGCTAATGGGATTGGTGCTCAAGAGTTAACGTCGATCGGCGGAGGAATAAAAAAAATTCGAGAAGAAAATACAGTTATTATTGGTGCTCGTGAAATGGATCCTCAAGAGAAGGAAATGCTGCGCAAATCAAAAATCACAGTATTTACGATGAGAGATATCGATCAAATGGGAATGATGGAAGTAGTTAGACAAGGAATAAAAGTTGCTTCCGAGGGGACTGATGGGATTCATGTTAGCTTTGATTTGGACGTGATTGATCCTGAAGAAGCACCTGGTGTTGGGACTCCAGTTCCGGGAGGGGTTACATATCGAGAAGCGCATTTAGCAATGGAACTATTGGCAGATTCTGGACGACTTTCAAGTATGGATGTCGTAGAAGTTAATCCCATCTTGGATACCAATAATAAAACAGCAAAACTTGCGGTAGGTTTGATTTCATCAGCTTTTGGAGAACGAATTTATTAAAAGGGGTGTTCTCAAATCTAAGTAAACTATTCAAATATAATATATTTTCGGATTATTAATTGCGATCAAAAAGGATTATGGTAAAATAAGAGGGAACCTTTAATAGAAACTACAGATAATATCATGAGAAGAGAGATGGGGTACCCATGGATGCGATTAAGGCATTTTTCAGGGATCAGGGACGGCATCTTCGCAAAGAAGTATGGGAAGTTGCTCGTCAGATTGGGGAGCGCCCTGAGTTAGGATATAAGGAATACTTTGCCTCTAATTGTTTAAGCAATTTTTTAAAGAAGCACGGATTTAGTGTGGATCTTGGGATAGCGGGAATGAAAACTGCCTTTTTGGCAAGATTTAAAGGTAATCATCCCGGGCCAACAATCGCCTTCTTAGCAGAATATGATGCTTTGCCTGTTATGGGGCATGGCTGCGGACACAATTTAATTGGGGCGGCAAGTGCTGGCGCAGCAGTCATTTTGAGCAAAAGTCTGAATCTTGCAGGTGAAATTTTAGTGATTGGCACTCCAGCAGAAGAAACGAGTGGAGGAAAAGTAACGTTAGTTGAGAAAGGGATCTTCAAGAACGTAGATGCAGCGATGATGTTTCATCCTGGCAGTCAAAATGTCTCTGTCATTTCAAGCCTAGCCTTAGATGCCATAGAATTTACGTTTCATGGACGTTCTGCCCATGCTGTGGCAGCCTCCAATTTTGGGATTAATGCCCTAGATGCGGTGATTAACCTTTTTGTTGGGATCAATGCACTGAAAAAGCAGGTTAATCGAGATATGAAGATTAACGGAATTATAACGGAAGGAGGGACTGCACCGAATGTTATCCCGGAACGTGCTGTAGCACGGTTTTATCTACGCGCCCGAAAACGTTCAGACTTAGATGAATTGAGAGAGCAAGTGATACGCTGTGCTGAAGGCGCAGCTTCCATGGTTTCTGCAAAGGTGACTTGGCGTAAATTTGAATTTTCATATGATGAGATGCATACAAATTTATCATTAGCAGAATGCTTTACTAGAAACCTGGCTGAAATGGGCATCGATCAAATAGCCCCTCCTCAAACGGCTATGGGGTCCGTAGACATGGGAAATGTCAGTCGAGTTGTTCCCGCAATTCATCCCTATCTAACATTAGGAACGGGTACAGAGATCCCGCATACACGAGAATTTGCTCAAGTTTCACTATCAGCTAATGCCGAAAACTTAGTTTTGCTAGCGATGCAAACCCTCGCTTTAACAGGGTGGGATGTTTTAAGTGATAAAAGGCTCTTGCAACAGATCAAGCGAGAGTTTCGTCAATTCAGAGGATGAATCTAATCTATATTAAAGAATAATTAGTTGTATTAGGTGGAAATATAAGTCATAATCAAATACTGCACCATGCAGCGTATTGGTAGAAGGGGGAAACCCTTTCTTTTTTTTGTACTGTCAGAAAGTATAAAAGTATTTAATTAACGGTTGAATGTTTATGCAGGTATATGTATAATTATTAAAAGTGAAATTGATATCAGAGAGAAGGGTTTAAGATATGAAGGTCGGTATTCTTGGAGCTACAGGATACGCAGGACAGGAATTAGTACGGCTATTACAGCGCCATGAAGAGGTGAAGGAGTTATATCTCTCATCGTCAAGCGTAGCCGGGGAAAATTATGATACGGTTTATCCACATTGGCTGGATCAAAATGTGGGGATTTTGCAAGATGAAAACATACCGGATGTAGATGTCCTCTTTTGTGCGCTTCCACATGGCCTAACGGCGGAAAGAACAAGTGCTTTCTTAGCGCGTAAGATGAAGGTTGTTGACCTGGGAGCCGATTTTCGGTTGAATGCAGCTGAAATATACGAGGAATGGTACAAGATAAAACATCCAGCAGCCGAGCTGCTTAAAGACGCAGTATATGGGTTACCTGAGCTTTATCGTGAACAAATACGAGGAAAGTGCTTAATAGCAAACCCTGGGTGTTATCCAACGGCAACTCTCCTAGCCCTGGTCCCCTTGCTTCGTAGACAATTACTTCAAACAAGCTATTTAATAATTGATGCCAAATCGGGTGTGTCGGGAGCAGGACGAGGAGTCTCGCTAAATACGCACTTCGGAGAGGTAAACGAAAACTTCAAAGCCTATGGTGTGGCAAATCATCGTCATACTCCGGAAATAGAACAAGAACTATCTCGGGCGGCAGGGCAGCCATTAACCATAAACTTTACACCACATTTAGTGCCTATGACACGAGGGATGCTGGTGACAATTTATGCTAAAGTTTCGGATGGGGTTGAAGAGGAAGACCTACGCAACTGTTGGTCAGATCAATATCAAAACGAAGAATTCATTCATCGTTTGCCACCAGGGACTTGGCCCCAAACAAAGTTTTCCAGTGGAAGCAACCATGCCTTTTTGCAATTGACTTTGGATAAAAGAACAGGTAATGCAGTTATTGTTGCTACCATTGATAATCTGTTGAAAGGTGCGGCAGGGCAGGCCGTTCAGAATATGAATCTTGCTATGGGATGGCCTGAAAGCCAAGGTCTTAAGGGAACAGCTCTTTGGCCATAAACCTACTCAGACAATGGGTAAGATAGCGCGATCGACTAGCAAATCAGCAATTTGTTCTCATGAAGACTTAAATGGATAAAGTGAAGGAGCGTGTAAATTAGTGGATAGTACAGAAAAGGCTTGGAAGCCAACTGATGGAGGTATAGCTGCTCCCAAGGGTTTCTATGCAACTGGTGTCCAGGCAGGCATTAAATATAAGGACAAGTACGATGTGGCAATAATTTTTTCAGATGTGCAAGCGCAAGCTGCGGGAGTATACACTCGGAACTTGGTCAAAGCCCACCCGCTTTATTTAACACAGCGCCACTTGAAGAATGGTATGGCCCGAGCTATTGTCGTAAATAGCGGAAATGCCAACGCTTGTGTTGGCGAATTCGGTGATCAGGCAGCCTTTGCCATGGCGGAAGTTGTAGGGATGTATTTGGGTTTAGAGCCTGAGGATGTTTTAGTGGCTTCAACAGGTGTAATTGGGGTTGAAATGCCGCTTGATCGAGTCTTAAACGGGATTCGTACAGCGAGTTCCCTTCTTCTTAACGATGTGGTCAAAGGGATCCGTGGACATAAGGAAATGGCTGATGAAGGAGCACATCGGGCAGCATTAGCAATTATGACCACAGATACCATGGTGAAGGAGTATGCATATGAGCTTCCCTGTTCTCAAGGTGGTGTGATCCATCTGGGAGCGATTGCTAAAGGATCTGGGATGATTCACCCTAATATGGGTACCATGTTGGGCTTCATTACCACAGATGCTTTCCTGTCTTCGGAGGATCTGCAACGTATCCTGCGTGAGGCAGTCGAAGAAAGCTTTAATATGGTAACGATTGATGGAGACACTAGTACCAACGATATGGTTCTCCTATTGGCAAATGGATCCTCGGGAATCGCCCCAGTCGGGGAAGACCGAGTAAACTTTGAAAAAATGGTTAAGTCCATGTGTATTGAGCTGGCTAAAGATATTGCGCGGGATGGAGAGGGAGCCAGTAAGCTAATGGAAGTGTCAGTCTTAGGAGCTAAAACAATCGAAGATGCTCGTAAAATTGCCCGGAGCATTTGTGGCTCTAGTTTAGTGAAAGCTGCGCTTTTCGGTGAGGATGCGAACTGGGGCCGAATTTTGACAGCGGCAGGATATTCTGGAGCGGAGTTCAATCCGGAAAGTGTTGATGTCCTTCTAGGGGATTTAATCGTCGCCCAAGCGGGAAAAGGAGTCGCCTTTTCGGAAGACAGGGCCAAAGAAATTCTTGGTCACAAAGAGGTTCACATTCGCTTAAACCTCCATAACGGGGAAGAACAAGCAACGGCATGGGGCTGTGACCTAACTCATGAATACGTAACGATCAATGGGAGTTATAGAACTTAAAATGAAAGCGACTAAAGGAAACAGAATGACAAGTTTTTGAATTTAAGGAACGAGGAGTAGACGTGGCTTTTCTTAAAAGTACGTAGGTATAAAATTAAGTTGGAGGTGTTTAGATGACCCCCATGGAGCAGGGATTAGGTAAAGCGCGGGTTTTAGTAGAAGCCCTTCCATATATCCAGAAATTTGCCGGAAAAACTGTGGTAATTAAGTACGGCGGTCACGCCATGGTTGATCCAGTTCTCAAAGAATCGGTGATGTTAGATATCCTTCTTTTACATTCTGTAGGGATTCGTCCGGTCCTCGTTCACGGTGGAGGACCGGAGATTAATGCTATGCTGAAGAAGGTCGGAATAGAAAGTCAATTTGTGCAAGGGTTAAGAGTTACGGATGCTCAAACCATGGAGATAGCACAAATGGTTTTGTTGGGGAAGCTGAACACTGAAATGGTTTCCCTGCTCAATCGCTTTGGAGGTAAGAGTGTTGGACTATCAGGAAAGGATGCCAAACTACTCAGAGCGGTTAAGAAGCCTATGCAGATGCCCAATAGTTTAGGAAAGATGGAAGACGTTGATTTAGGGCTGGTAGGCGAAATCCAGAGTGTTACCCCCGACATCTTAAACACCTTGTTGGGGCAGGGATATATTCCGGTAATCTCACCGGTGGCCAGCGGAGACGAAGGAGAGACATTCAATGTCAATGCGGATACGGCTGCGGGAAAAATTGCTGAGGCGTTGAAGGCAGATAAGTTGTTGCTCTTGACGGATGTACGTGGAATACTGAAAAATGTTACGGATCCAGAATCTCTCATTTCTACGATTTCCAGAGGGGAAGTGGCGATGCTAAAGGAACAAGGAGTTTTAAGCGGTGGAATGCTCCCTAAAGTAGAGTGTGCAGTTTCAGCGTTAGACAAGGGAGTTGGCAGCGTGCATATCCTTGATGGTCGACTCAGTCATGCAATTTTATTAGAGCTATTTACGGATGGTGGAATTGGCACGATGTTCAAAAGCGATGACTGATCATTCTGCTAAAAGTCTTATCCAGTTGCCATTGATAGAATTGTTGGAGGGCGTTTATCGAACAACGAACCACGAAGGCTGAATTATCCAGTAAGGAGGATGAATTAGAATGTTAGAAGGCTTAACAACCGAAGCGATTATTGAACGTGGAAAAGATGTGGTAATGAATACTTATGGTCGCTTACCCATGACAATGGTCAAAGGGGACGGGGCATATGTTTGGGATTCGGACGGAAAACAATATTTAGATTTCGTGACGGGGCTCGCAGTTAATTCTTTGGGACATAGCCATCCTGCGGTTGTCAACGCCATTCAGGAACAGGCTAAAGAAATTTTGCACACTTCAAATATCTACTGGATACCAAATCAAGTGGCTTTGGCTGAGCGCTTGGTGAAGCATTCATTTGCGGATAAAGTATTCTTTTGCAATAGCGGAGCAGAGGCTAATGAAGCAGCATTTAAGCTCGCTCGTAAATACGCTAAGAAAAATTTTGGTGAGCATAAATATGAAGTTGTTTCCCTCGAAAACTCTTTTCATGGGCGAACCCTAGCGACCCTTACCCTCACCGGACAAACTAAATATCAGGAAGGGTTTGACCCACTACCTGCAGGCTTTACATATGCCGCCTTGAATGACATCGAAGGTCTAAGAGCAAAGGTTAGCAATAATACTGCTGCAGTATTTATTGAACCTATTCAAGGTGAGGGTGGTGTGATTCCAGCCTCGATAGAGTTTCTCCAGGAAGCACGGGCACTGTGTGACCAATATGGAGCGTTATTGATTTTTGATGAGGTACAGTGCGGGGTTGGCCGGACTGGGAAGCTTTTTGCCTATGAGTGGAGCGGTGTTCATCCGGACATCATGACATTGGCGAAGGCTTTGGGCGGTGGAGTGCCGATTGGAGCTATGTTAGCTACAGATAAAGTTGCCAACGCTTTTCAGCCAGGAGATCATGCTTCAACTTTTGGAGGAAATCCCTTAGCCACTGCCGCAGGGTGTGCCGTCTTAGACTTGATGCTTGAGGATGGATTTTTTGAGGGAGTACAAGAGCGGGCGGAATATTTTCAACAAGGACTTGAAAAATTGGCACAGAACTATCAGACAGGTGGTCCCGTCCGAGGAAAAGGATTTATTGTGGGGTGGCCAGTTTCTAAGTTTGGCCCTGAAATCGTTGCCGATTGCCTACGACATGGGCTTTTAATCAACTGTGTCGGGGGGAAAATCTTACGATTCCTTCCTCCACTAACGGTCGAGAAGCAAGAAATAGATAAAGCTTTGGGGATTCTAGATGAAGTGCTCTCGAAACTATGGAAGTGATTCCAGAGGACTGAGGCCCGAATTAGTTTGAAAGATCTAGATAAAAGGGACTTAGGAGATAGATAGAGATTGTTCCGAGGAGGGATAGGATTGAAAGCAGCACTCGTACTTGAGACTGGGAAAATTTTATTGGGGGAGTCTTTTGGGGCAACGGGAGAGGCCTTTGGAGAAGTTGTCTTTAATACAGGAATGACTGGTTATCAAGAGGTGTTAACCGATCCATCGTATGCTGGACAAATGGTGTGTATGACCTATCCTCTCATTGGAAACTACGGGATTAACAGAGTGGATGATCAATCAGATAAACCTCAGGTCCAAGGGTTCATTGTTAAAGAAGCTGCACGCAATCCCAGTCATTGGCAGATGGAAAAAAACATCTCCAGGACGTTGGCGCAATCCGGAGTTGTAGGGATAAAGGGAATTGATACTCGTGCTTTAACCCGCATTATTCGAGAACACGGTGTTCTGCGTGGAGTAATAACGACTGAAGTAGAGAATGTCAGTGAATGGGTTCCTCGCTTGAAAACAAAATCTGTTCCAAGTGATGTTGTTAAAAAGGTTAGTACTCCTAAGATCTATACCTTACCTGCTATCAAAAACGAGAATGAAGCCGTTCATGTGGTGGTAATGGACTTCGGGATTAAGAGGAATATCCTTCAGGCCATGCAAGAAAGCGGGTTTCAGCTAACCGTTGTTCCATATTCTACCTCCGCAGAACAAATAATGAAGCTTCAACCGGATGGCGTCTTTCTCTCTAATGGTCCGGGAGACCCTAAAGAGGTAGCAGTCGGTATAGAAACTATTCAAGGGTTATTGGGCAAACGACCTATCTTTGGTATTTGCTTGGGACATCAACTCTTATCCCTAGCCTTAGGAGGAGACACCTATAAGATGAAGTTTGGGCATCGGGGAGGTAATCAACCCGTACAAGATCTAGAGTCTAAACGAGTGACAATAACTTCACAGAATCATGGTTATGCAATTTCAGAAGAGAGTCTAAATCAAACTCCTCTCTACGTAACCCATCGTAACCTTAATGATCAAAGCGTTGAAGGGGTTAAGCATCGAGAGTTACCTGTTTTTTCGGTTCAATACCACCCGGAGGCAGGACCGGGACCAAGTGAATCACTTTATCTCTTTGAGGAATTTGCGCAATTAATGCAGGAATGGAGGGCTGGATATGCCTCTTAATCCGGCGTGGAAGAAGGTCCTTGTCATTGGATCAGGGCCTATCGTAATTGGGCAAGCTGCAGAATTTGATTATGCGGGGACCCAAGCGTGCAGAGCTCTTCGTGATGTGGGGTTGGAGGTAGTGCTGGTTAACAGTAACCCGGCAACCATCATGACGGATGTGCAAACAGCCGACATTACCTATATCGAGCCTTTGTTGCCTGAGGTACTAGAGCGGATTATCAGTAAAGAACGCCCGGATGCCTTACTGCCTACACTAGGTGGGCAAACAGGTCTTAATTTAGCTATGGAATTAGAGCGCGGTGGACTTTTAAAACAATATAACGTGGATCTCATTGGTTGTAACTCAGAGACAATTTATAAAGCAGAAGATCGGGATGCCTTTAAGGAAACAATGCTCTCACTGGGAGAACCGGTGGCCGAAAGCGTCATTGTAACCACCTTAGCAGAAGGCAAGGAATTCGCCAAAAGACAGGGGTTCCCGCTGATTATTCGGCCTGCGTATACTCTTGGCGGAACGGGTGGCGGGATTGTCAAAAACCACAAACAACTCGATGATATTTTAAGGGGAGGGTTACAGGCCAGCCCCATTGGACAATGTCTTTTAGAGCGGAGTGTGGCTGGCTGGAAGGAAATTGAGTATGAAGTCATGCGTGACGCGGCAGATAACTGCATTACAATATGTAACATGGAAAATATCGACCCCGTAGGAATACATACTGGAGATAGCATCGTCGTTGCCCCCTCGCAGACCTTGAGTGATGTCGAATATCAGATGCTGAGAGCATCATCATTAAAGATAATCCGGGCCCTGGGGGTTAATGGAGGATGTAATGTTCAATTTGCTTTAAATCCAGTCAATCGAGAATACGTCGTAATTGAAGTTAATCCCCGGGTTAGCCGCTCGAGTGCCCTCGCCTCTAAAGCCACTGGTTATCCCATTGCCAAGATGGCGGCTCTTTTGTCTGTGGGCTTTACTCTGCCAGAATTGACGAATCCAGTGACCGGTCATACCAGTGCTTGTTTTGAGCCGGCTCTGGACTATGTAGTTGTAAAATTCCCTCGTTGGCCTTTTGATAAATTCCCGGCTGCTGACCATCGTCTGGGCACACAAATGAAAGCGACGGGAGAAGTAATGGCCATGGAGCGGACGTTGGAAGCCGCCCTTTTAAAAGCAACCCGTTCTTTAGAGGTTGGCACAGTCGGTCTTCGGATTAAAGCTTCTGGGGGTTGGACAGAGATGGAGATCGAAGACAAACTTACGTCAGCCGATCATGAACGTTTTTTCGCAATTCCTGAAGCCTTTCGTCGGGATTGGACCATACTAGAAGTTCAAATGCTTACTCAGATTGATCCTTTCTATTTGTATAAGATTAAAGAGCTAGTTCTACTGGAACAACGCTTGCAAAATGAGCCCTTAACCACCGAGTTACTGCGCTTGGCAAAAGTTCTAGGGTTCTCTGATCTAGCCATTGCCAAACTTTCGGGGCGCTCGGAAGAAACCGTTCGTGAGATGCGTAGGGACTTGGGGATTATTCCAGTTTATAAGACTGTAGATACCTGTGCAGCAGAGTTTGCTTCGGCAACCCCTTATTATTATTCCAGCTATGAGGAAGAAGATGAGGGAAAGGTGAGTACAGGTCCTAAGGTTGTCGTCTTAGGTTCAGGACCTATCCGAATCGGGCAAGGAATTGAGTTTGATTATTGCTCTGTACACGCACTCACTGCTTTGCAAGAAGCGGGTGTAGAAGCCATTATGATCAATAATAATCCGGAAACAGTATCCACAGATTTCGATATTGCAGATAAGCTCTACTTTGAGCCCTTGACCATAGAAGATGTGCTTCATGTCTTAAGTAAAGAAAAAGCGGATGGAGTCTTAGTTCAATTTGGAGGACAGACAGCCATAAATTTAGCGGGCCGTCTAAAACTTGCGGGAATAGAAGTTCTAGGAACCCCCGTTGATGCGATTGATATGGCTGAGGATCGGGAGCGGTTTGCTGAATTATTAGGTCGTTTAGGAATCCCTCAATCTGAAGGGCGAAGTGTTATATCAGTCGACCAAGCCAAGAAAATTGCCGAGGAACTGGAATTTCCTGTGATTGTCCGTCCATCCTATGTCATTGGTGGTCGTGCTATGCAAGTGGTAGAGAATCTAGATGAACTGGAAGATTATTTAAGGCGGGCGATTCATCTATCTCCAGAGCATCCGATTTTGGTGGATAGATATTTGGATGGAAAAGAAGTTGAAGTTGACGCGGTTTCAGACGGAGAGACCACGATAATAGCAGGCATCATGGAGCATATCGAACGCGCCGGTGTCCACTCAGGAGACAGTCTGGCAGTTTATCCGCCCCAGAGTTTAACCCCTGCTGAAATCGAACAAATCGAAGATTTCACCTGTCGTCTGGCTGAAGGAATTGGAATCAGAGGACTTATCAATATTCAATTTGTCGTCGTGCGAGGCAAGGTATATGTTCTAGAAGTGAACCCACGTGCAAGCCGTACGGTTCCGATTCTTTCTAAAGTGACGGGGATTCCCCTGGTGAACTTAGCTGTTCAAGTTGCTCTTGGCAAGACCTTGAAGGATATGGGCTATAACCATGGACTTGCTCCTGAAGTTCCCTTCGTCGTTGTTAAAGCTCCGGTTTTTTCCTTTGAAAAATTGACAAAGGTCGAAACTTCCTTAGGCCCTGAAATGAAGTCAACAGGGGAAGTATTAGGGATGGATACCCAATTCGGGCATGCTTTAGCCAAGGCTTTTGCGGCTTCTCGTATTCCCCTCCCCAAAGATGGGAATATTCTAGTATCTGTTGCAGAGAAAGATCGGCCAGAAGCGATTACCCTGGCTCGACAACTAGCTCAGTTGGGATTTGGTGTCAAGGGAACCGGAGATACTGCCAAGGCTTTAGCCCTATGTGGTGTAGAGGTAGAAGAAGTGACTGAATCCAGCCAGGCGCTTCAAGAAGCCATAAGACAGCGAGAATTCTCCTTCATCCTTAGCACGCCTAATAAAGGAACCCCGGAGAGGACTGGTTATCTTCTGAGGAGGTTAGCTGCAGAACACGGCGTCCCATGTTTTTCGTCAATGGATACTGCGAAAGCCGTCGTCCGAGCGTTCCAAGAGATACGAAGTCATACGTCTCCCCAGGTTCTCGCTTTACAGGAGTATTTGGTGATGTAAACCGGGTGGGACGGGGGGACTAGGAACCTGTCCCCCCGTCCCACTAGATGTAAGTTGACAAACGCCTAACCGAGATGCTATGATTACGAAAATAATAAATATTTGGGGAGCTGATCTATCGGCTGAGAGGGAAATATGAGTTTCCGACCCATTGACCTGAACTAGGTAATGCTAGCGGAGGGAATTATAGTGCATGTATCGATGCCGATCATTGCGTGAGTAAGAACCTTCTACAATTTTAGAGGGTTTTTTTATTTTATATAACAAAGAAGGAGGGAAAGCAGATGATTAATGCGAGTGTTGCGATCCAAGTACTACCGGCAGTGGAGGGAGAAGAAATCCTACACGTAGTGGACAAAGTTATTGAGTACTTAAAATCGACTGGACTTAATGTCTTTGTGGGCCCATTTGAAACGACTATTGAGGGAGACTTTGAACAGCTCATGGATATTGTTAAACGCTGCCAGTTGATTTGTATCGAGGAAGGTGCACCTAGTGTGATGTCCTATGTAAAAATCAGCTATAAGCCTGGTGGCGGAATTTGGACCATCGATGAAAAAGTTACAAAACATCACCAATAAGCTCTATCCAACAGCACTATTACTATTCTTACTGCTGGTATGGCATATGGTGACGGAAACCGGATTTGTTCCTAAGTTTATGTTGCCTTCCCCCATCGACGTGATCCGAGCCTTTATCAACTCGTTTTCCGAGCTCATGCAGCATGCAGCAGTTTCTTTGACAGAAGCCTTTGGAGGCTTGGCTATTAGCATTGTTTTAGCGTTTAGCATAGCACTTTTGATGGATCGGTTTGAAGCTTTATATAAAGCCGTACATCCCCTTTTGGTCGTCACTCAAACGATTCCTACGGTTGCCCTTGCTCCTCTATTAGTATTGTGGTTGGGGTATGATATGGCACCTAAGATCACACTAGTAGTATTAACGTGCTTTTTCCCGATGACCATCGCGCTTTTAGGTGGTTTCAAATCCTCCGATACGGATGCAATGAATTTAATGCGTGCCATGGGTGCCAGGAAGTGGCAAATATATCGCTACATTAAGCTGCCCAATGCCTTGCCGGGTTTCTTTTCGGGTCTCAAAATATCCGTATCCTATTCTATTGTTGGTGCAGTCATAGCGGAATGGCTGGGTGGAAATAGTGGATTAGGAGTATATATGACTCGCGTGCGGAAATCCTACGCCTTTGATAAGATGTTCGCAGTTATTTTCCTTATTATCATATTGAGTTTATTGCTCATGAAATGCGTAGGGCTATTAGAACGTAGGGCAATGCCTTGGAGACATACCGAGGAGGAAAGAAATTAATCAACTAAGATGTACTATGAAAGATAAGACCATAAGTATTTAAGTAGAGGAGTAAGAAAGAACATGAAAAAGAAGTTTGTTGCTTTGATGGCTGCGGTTTTAATGATAATTGGCTTAACTGGCTGTTCACAAACAGGTACAGAAAAGCCAACCCAACAGTCGACCGAAAAGATCACCTTTGTCCTGGATTGGACCCCCAACACCAACCATACGGGAGTATACGCTGCAAAGGAATTAGGATATTTTAAGGATGCTGGTCTGGAAGTCGATATCATTCAACCCCCAGAGGGTGGAGCTTTGCCCCTAGTAGCAGCGGGAAAGGCAGAGTTTACAGTAAGTTTCCAAGAGGAAATTGCCGCTGCTATTACCTCGAATAGTCCGTTGGATGTCGTTGCGGTAGGTACCATCTTGCAACATAATACATCAGGAATTATCTCCTTAAAAGAGGATAATATCCTAGGTCCCAAAAACATGGAGAACAAAGTATACGCAACCTGGGATACCCCTGTCGAAAAAGCCATTTTGAAGCAAGTCATCACAAAAGACGGTGGGAACTACGATAATGTAAAAATGATTCCCAGTACCGTAACTGATATTATTTCAGCCCTGCAAAGCAATGTTGATGCCGTATGGATTTACTATGGTTGGGATGGAGTAGCCACCAAAGTGAAAGGTCTAGATACAAACTTCTTCTCTTTTAAAGACATTGATCCAGTGTTGGATTTTTACACCCCGGTGATCGCGTCCAGTCAGACATACCTAAATCAAAATGAAGATACTGCTAAAAAGTTTTTAGTAGCCGTAGCAAAAGGGTACGAATACGCCATTGCAAATCCAGAAGAAGCAGCTAAAATCCTAGTGAAGTATGCCCCTGAAGTGGATCTGGATATTGCAACAGCCAGCCAGAAATACCTTGCGGATCAGTATAAGGCTGAAGTCAAACAATGGGGATATATTGATCAGGAGCGGTGGGACAATTTCTATACCTGGATGTTTGAGAACAAGCTCATACCGAATAAACTCGATTCTGGAGCAGGATTTACAAACGCTTATCTGGCCAAGTAGGGCTTCATGACATATAGGAGTAACCATGGGTAAAATAAAGCTTGAAACCCAAACTATATCTAAGAGTTTTGCGGGTGAATTAATCATCAAGGATATCAATATTAACCTTGGAGAGAACGAGTTGGTAAGCTTATTAGGTGTAAGTGGGATCGGCAAAAGTACTCTCTTCAACGTGATTGCAGGCGTGCTTCCCCCTGAAACAGGGCATGTGCTCTTAAATGGTGAGGATATAACCGGGCAGGCAGGCAAAGTGAGCTATATGCAGCAAAAAGACTTGATGCAGCCCCACCTGACTGTGCTGGATAATGTTGCATTGCCGCTTTTTATTCGGGGTGTAAACAAGCAGAAGGCCAGAACTCAGGCGCTTAGCTACTTCGCAGATTTTGGACTGGAGGGGACTCAGAAGAAGTATCCCATCCAGCTTTCAGGAGGGATGCGCCAGCGTGCTGCACTCTTAAGAACGTATTTATTTTCCCACGAGGTGGCACTTTTTGACGAGCCCTTTTCTGCCTTGGATGCCATTACAAAAAATGCGATGCACAAGTGGTATCTCGAGTTAATGGGACGCATTAACATGTCTGCGTTATTCATCACCCACGATGTTGATGAAGCCATTTTGCTTTCGGATAGGGTCTATATCATGACTGGACCTCCCGGGATGATTGCTCATGAGATTGTTATCGATACGCCACGACCTAGAGGAGATCAGTTCTCGGTCTCCGAGGCATTTATCCGATATAAACGACAGATTATTAAGCAACTTTCCTCTTAGACCTAGCAAAAAGAGTACAGGTCAATGAGTTGTTCACTCATTGACCTGTACTTTTTCTTAACTTCCTTCTATCAGGAATTTGCGGCCATTTCAGCAGTGGCCTTAATTGATTATAGACCCAACGAGATTCCTTCGTCATTAGGGGGCCTAGAATGGCGAGAATGAGAACATATAAGGCGGCAAAGGGTTGGAGTGCAGGCAATAATCCGCCTGCTTTTGCAAGAGTGGCTAAAATGATCGAAAATTCACCCCTCGAAATAATGGATAAACCAATATTCAGTGAAGCTCTGTGGGAAAGACTCGCTTTTCTCCCTGCCCAGACGCCGGACACGATATTACCTAAGAGAGTTAAGAGAACAGCTGCTACGGCAGGCCAAACAGCTCCCCCCAAGGCAAAAGGGTCAATGCTTAGGCCAAAACTAAAGAAAAAAAGAGCCCCAAAGAAATCTCTAAAGGAAACAATTAAATGCTCTATACGTTCGGAATGCTCTGTTTCTGCCAGGACCAGACCAATGAGTAAAGCCCCGATGGCTTCAGCAATGTGCAGGGTTTCAGAGAAACCCGCTACCAAAACTAAAATAGAGAATATAACAAGCATAAACGTTTCATCCGAGGGGATATCCAACCAACGGTCAAGTTTTGGAACCAGCTTATGCCCCAAAAAAAGAAAACCTCCGATAAATAACAGGGCCATTAAGGCACTCATAGCTATTTCTGAAATGGAAGTGGAACCGGCAAGAACTAGACCAGAAACAACGGAAAAGTAAATAGCCACGAAGACATCTTGAAACATCATCAACCCCAATATGATCTCCGTTTCATCGTTAGCCGCTCTCTTTAAATCGACAATGACTTTTGCTACGATGGCACTAGAAGAGATGGTCATAATACCTGCCACGACAAGTATTTCCTTAACAGGCCAACCCAGTAGCAAAGGGAATATAATAGCTACAGATAAGTTAATAACCATATAAATTGTACCGCTTCTGATGATGGATGGCCCAGCAGTTAAAAGACGTTTAATCGAGAACTCTAACCCTAGAGAAAACAAGAGGAACAGCACTCCTAAACGCCCCATGAATTCAATCAATGGGGCGCTGTGAATAAATCGAAAGTCTAAGACGCTTATGTGAGGTGCTTGCGGACCAACGATCATGCCAGTCAGGATTAGGATTGGTACAATAGAAATTCGGAGTTTACCGGCGAAAAGTCCTGCAGCAGCAATCAAGGCTAGTGCAAGCCCTATCTCCAGTATCAAATGCTCCATTACTGAACACTCCCATGAACTAAGAGATGCTTACAGGCTTTAACTTGTTTTTTTTCACCAAGAATTACGACAGTAGAGCCATTACTAAAGGCCGCCTCAGGTCCAGGGTTCACTGTTTTACTCTGATCCTCTTCTACAATAGCTATTATCGTTCCTCCAGTAATCTGTCGGATACACAATTCTTTGATAGTTTTACCAATGGCATACGCTCCGGGCTCAATTTTGTACCATTCGATAAGCATATCTCCTAAGGCGACATCTACAGTCTCTAATGCTTTAGGGCGATAAGTCATCCCTCCTAGAATAGCAGCTATACAACGGGATTCTTCGTCATCTAAAGTGACCATAGAGATAGAATCATCTGGGTCCTCACGATAAAAATGATAAATTTCCCTACGGCCGTCATCATGTACAACGACGACAACCTTCTCTCCGCTGCGGGTTTGGAGTTGAAACTTCTTACCAATACCCGGTAAATCTGTTTCTTTAATTGATTTCATGATGTTTACCTCCATTAACTTACTCTAACGTATTAGCATATAGGAAACAGTAACCGTAAAGTAGGTAGTTTCCAACCCTATAAGTGTATCTATTTAATAGTTCTATTATATAATCAATTATCCATTAGTGCCATCTTTAGCCAATAAAACTCTGATCTTTGTGTCAGATTAAATAGTTAAATAGCATTTTGCACAAACAATGGATAGATGATATGTTAGTTTAATCACTCAAGGAGAAAAGTTTTTGTTTGTGTAAAAGCTAGAAATACTAATATAATATATACTTGGGATCTCTAAAAAGCTCCTACCCCTCGTGCCCATTTTGGAAGCTTTTTGGTAACTGGTAAAGCAAAGCAGAAGATGATTTACCTATTGAATTATTATACAGTGAAGTGTATAATAATTCATATTAAAGGAGTGGATGTAATGAAAACAATTGATAAATCCCTATTTAAAGGACGGGATTTTATTTCCCTTCATGATTTCAATCAAGATGAATTAAGCTATATCTTAGATGTAGCTAAAGACCTTAAAGCAGAGCAAAAAGCCGGACGCCCACATCCAATCCTTCAGGGAAAAACCTTGGGAATGGTATTTACAAAGTCATCTACACGGACTCGAGTTTCTTTTGAAGTAGGGATGTATCAACTTGGAGGACATGCACTTTTTCTGAGCGGACGAGATATCCAACTTGGCAGAGGAGAGCCTATTTCCGATACGGCGCGGGTTCTTTCTCGGATGGTCGACGGAATCATGATACGAACGTTCAGTCACCAAGAAGTCTTAGAGTTAGCAGAGTTTGCTACAATACCGATTATTAATGGACTTACAGACCAACTTCATCCATGTCAGGTTCTGGCCGATCTCATGACGATTCAGGAGCATAAAGGACGCTTAGAGGGCTTAAAGCTTGCCTATGTTGGTGATGGAAACAACATGGCACATTCTTTGATGTTTGGCGGAGCTAAGATGGGCTTGCATGTTGTCATTGCTTCTCCTCAGGGTTATAAACCTGATCCAGCGATTGTCACCATGGCCCAGGCCGATGCCAAGAATAATGGTGGATTAGTAGAGGTAGTCGATGACCCCTCAGAAGCTGTTAAAGGTGCAGATGTGCTTTACACGGATGTTTGGGCAAGTATGGGTCAAGAAGGAGAGGCCCAGGAGCGTATGGCAGCGTTTAAAGGGTATCAAATTAATTCAAACTCTTTGAAACTAGCAAATCAATCCGCTATTGTTCTTCATTGTCTTCCCGCTCACCGTGGGGAAGAGATAACCGACGAGGTGATCGAGGGTGCCCAATCAGTGGTTTTCGATGAGTCAGAAAACCGTCTACACGCTCAGAAGGCGGTAATGGCCTTAGTTATGTAACATCGCATGAACTTGCGTGTAAATAATTAAAAAATATAGTAGAATACTATACACAATAATCAGCCACATAATCTAGGTAGGGGTTAAAAACTTGTTGGAGAGGGAGAATAATAACTATGAAAAAAGTTGTTTTAGCGTATTCTGGTGGGTTAGATACCTCCATTATTATTCCTTGGCTTAAGGAGACTTATGGGTATGAAGTAATTGCTATGGCGGCGGATCTTGGCCAAGGGGAAGAACTGGCTCCTCTTCAAGAGAAGGCAATTAAAAGTGGTGCAAGCAAGCTGTATATTGAGGATCTAAGAGAGGAATTCCTTACAGAATTCGTTTTCCCGACCTTGAAGGCTGGGGCAGTGTATGAAGGCGACTATCTTTTAGGAACCTCTTTTGCCCGTCCATTAATCGCCCGTCGGTTAGTGGAAATTGCGGAGAAGGAGGGAGCGGTTGCGATTGCTCATGGTGCAACGGGTAAAGGTAATGACCAAGTGAGATTTGAATTGAGTGTTAAAGCCCTCAATCCAGACTTGGAGATCATTGCACCTTGGCGGATTTGGGATCTTAAGTCTCGAGAAGATTGCATTGACTATGCTCAAGCACGTGGAATTCCGGTTCCGGTAACCAAGGATCGTCCGTATAGTATGGACCGCAACCTTTGGCATCTCAGCCACGAGGGAGGAGACCTGGAAGATCCCTGGAATGAGCCCAAACGAGACCTTTATTTGCTTGGTGTTTCTCCCGAGGATGCTCCAGATGAAGCAACCTACCTGGAGCTTGGGTTCGAACAAGGGGTTCCGACTTCTTTGAATGGTCAGCAAATTGCTCCTGTTGATCTATTAGAAACCCTCAATGAACTGGGCGGAAAAAATGGGGTTGGAATTGTTGACATGGTCGAAAACCGACTTGTTGGGATGAAATCTCGCGGAGTCTATGAAACACCTGGAGGAACTATTCTTTATTTTGCTCATCAAGCGTTAGAACGTCTTACCCTTGACCGCTTAACCTTACATTATAAAGAACAAATCGCCTTAAAATATGCGGAAATTGTCTACGATGGAACTTGGTATACCCCGCTTCGTGAAGCCCTAGATGCCTTCGTTAATGTGACTCAGAAAAACGCTACGGGTACAGTTCGAGTAAAATTATACAAAGGAAATTGCAGCTTAGCGGGTGTAAAATCCCCTTATTCCCTTTATAATGAAGCGTATGCGACCTTTGGTGAAGATGGGGTATATGATCAAAAGGATGCCGGAGGATTTATTAACCTTTTCGGTTTACCACTGAAGGTAAGAGCTTTGATGGAAAAACAATCAGGGTTGCGTAAATAGGAGTAAAGTGTAGCGCCGGGCCCCCCGGCGCTTTCTTTACGTATATGGTAGGGTCAATTCATGAATTGACCCTACGGGTATAGAAAAGCAATCAAGCACTATGTCATCCTGAGGGAGGCACGACTGAAGGATCTAGATCCTTCGCTATCGCTCAGGATGACATTAACCTAAACTAATTTTCAGGATAATAAATAGATGAAAGGGAGATGTAACGTGAAACTTTGGGGCGGACGTTTTGAAAAAAGTACAGAGGGGTTGGTGGAGGACTTTCATTCCTCAATACGGTTCGATCAGCGCCTATATAAACAGGATATTCAAGGGAGTATCGCTCATGCAAGGATGCTGGGGAGCGTTGGAGTCATCTCAGAGGCGGAAGCAAACCATCTAATTAAGGGCTTGACCGAGATCCTAGCAGACATTCAAGCGGGAAAGATTGAGTTTGAGATTGGTGCAGAAGACATTCATATGAATGTCGAGAAGCTTCTCACTGAGCGGATTGGCCCTGTAGGGAAAAAGTTACATACTGGACGGAGCCGAAATGACCAGGTCGCTTTGGACTTAAGACTGTTTTTAAAAACTGAAATTGATCAGACAAAGTCCTTGGTGGAACAGTTGATTCAGACCCTTCTCTACCTGTCGGAGGAGCATCTGGAAACCTGGATGCCAGGCTATACTCATCTGCAGAAGGCTCAGCCGATTACGCTGGCACATCATCTCATGGCTTATGTGCAAATGTTTTTACGTGACCTAGGTCGACTTAAAGATACACGTAAACGCTTAAACATTTCCCCCCTCGGTTCTGGGGCTATGGCCGGGACGACGTTCCCTCTTGACCGGGAACAAGTGGCTCTGGAACTGGGCTTAGATGGAGTCACATTAAACAGCCTGGACGGGGTAAGTGACCGGGATTTTGCCCTTGAGTTTCTGGCAAGTGCATCCATCCTCATGATGCATTTGAGTCGGCTGTGTGAGGAACTTGTTCTTTGGTCTAGCGGGGAATTTCAGTTCATCTCCATGGATGACGGATATTCTACGGGTTCTAGTATCATGCCTCAAAAGAAAAATCCGGATGTGGCAGAGTTAGTTAGGGGAAAAACCGGACGTGTGTATGGAGATTTGATGGCTCTTTTAACCGTTATGAAAGGGCTTCCCCTCGCTTACAACAAAGATATGCAAGAGGATAAAGAACAGGTCTTTGATGCTGTAGATACTATTCAGAAATGCTTGTTGGTTGTAGAACCTATGCTAAGAACTATGCAGGTCCATCGGGATACAATGGCTTTTGGAGCCAAAGGGGGGTTTACCAATGCCACAGATCTAGCTGATTATCTGGCAAAGAAAGGGGTACCTTTCCGGGAAGCCCATGAATTAGTCGGACGGATAGTTTTACATTGCAGTAAAAATGGAATGGGGTTAGAAGATCTAAGTTTAAGCGACTATCAAAAGCTCTCCCCAGTTTTTGAAGAAGATCTATTTAGCTCAATTGGTATCGAATTCTGTGTTCGGGCTCGCAAGATTACAGGAGGTCCTTCTCCCGAGACTGTCTCTAAGGGAATTAAGATGAGTCGTATGCTATTAGAAAATTTGCTTTGGTAGACGACTAATTCTGAGTTCACAGTACCTTTTTAAATATTATGTCGAAGGAAAACTGCTGCAAAGTTGGTGTTAGAGGATTTCGACGTAAAATAAGGCTTAATCTGGAATTGTGTACTATAAAGGAGTATTGATACCGGTATAGGGTTCCAGAAAAGTTTGTACCATGCGTCATTAAAGGATGTATAACCTTAGTTTTCAACAGAATGAGAAAAAAAGCTGTGTATAGTGTGGATAAACCTGTGGATAAAGTCAGTATAGGTCGTATTCTATAGTGGATAACACGGGGATAGAAGGTGGACAATCCTTCCTCCCCTGTGGATAACTCTTTTGTTTTTTCGCGGAAATTTTACATAATACACGATTAAAACCTAAAGCCAGCTTTAGGTTTTAATCCTAGGAAAGTATAATTAATCGTTACATCTGAAGGGCACTTTTCTTTATTTTAAGTCTAAGGCAGGAATATCCTGCATAGAGGTCGAAATTCTCACGCATGAATTTTTATAGATATTACATCCTATAGTTAGACACATTCAAATTAGAATGTGCATTGATAGTACAAAGCGAGGCATAATTAAATGGAAAATCGGACGATGCTAACAGATTTATATCAATTAACAATGATGCAAGGTTATTTAGTAAACGGTTATCAGGACAAGGAAGCTGTATTCGATGTCTACTTTCGGTCGTTACCATTTAAA
This sequence comes from Desulfosporosinus sp., assembly GCF_014237355.1. Lineage (NCBI taxonomy): Bacteria > Bacillati > Bacillota > Clostridia > Eubacteriales > Desulfitobacteriaceae > Desulfosporosinus > Desulfosporosinus sp. The sequence goes on along the minus strand of NZ_JABZFS010000080.1, from coordinate 99,432 downwards.
GGTGGATATGCGCTGGCTGCAGGGCTTGAACAAGTTGTCGAATATATTGAAAACCTCTCCTTTGGGGAAGAGGATTTGGCATATTTAAGAAGCCTTAACCTATTTAGCGAAGAGTTTATTGAAGAATTAAGTAGATTCCATTTCACGGGGGATATTGATGCCATACCGGAAGGAACTCCGGTCTTTCCCTACGAACCCTTGATTCGTGTCAAGGGACGTATCTTTGAAACTCAGCTTCTGGAGACCACAATTCTTAACCTAGTTAATTTTGAGACTCTTATTGCAACAAAGGCGTCTCGAGTAGTCACTGCTGCAGATGGGGGACCTGTCATGGAGTTTGGCTTACGGAGAGCGCAAGGGCCGGACGCTGGGATTTTAGGAGCACGAGCAGCTTTTATCGGAGGATGCCAATCAACATCCAATGTCTTAGCAGGAAAGCGTTACGGTATCCCGGTGTCAGGGACTCAGGCTCATAGCTGGATTCAATGCTTTCCAACAGAATTGGAAGCCTTTCGAGCCTATGCTCACACCTTTCCCGATCGTTGCTTATTGCTAGTGGATACCTATAATGTCCTCAAATCAGGCGTGCCAAATGCCATTAAAGTCGGGCTTGAGTTGGAAGCAAGAGGGCACCATTTTGTTGGTATTCGTCTTGACAGTGGAGATCTAACCTATTTGTCTAAAGAAGCCCGTCGTATGCTTGACGAAGCAGGGCTTAAGGATGCCATCATTGTGGCGTCGAATGATTTAGATGAGGAAACTATCTTCGCGATTCGTGCTCAGGGGGCAGCGATCAATTCCTGGGGTGTTGGAACCAATCTCATTACATCTAAAGATAACCCTTCTTTAGGGGGAGTTTACAAACTGGCTGCCGAAGGAGAACAGGGGGTTTTTCATCCTCGGTTAAAGGTCTCGGAGAATATCGCAAAGATCACCAATCCCGGAATCAAGAAAGTTGTGCGCTTTTACGATAGAGCAGGAAAAGCTATGGCAGATCTTATTGCAATGGAAGATGACGTTTTTGATCCAGAAAAACCTCTGACTATTTTCGATCCTATTCAGACGTGGAAACGAAAAACATTAACCAATTTCCATACTAGGGAACTATTGATCCCAGTATTCAGGGGCGGGAAACGAGTGTATGAATTACCTAAGCTCAAGGAAATTCAAACCTATGCAAAACAAGAGTTAGACACTTTTTGGGATGAAGTGAAACGACTGATAAATCCGCACACCTATATTGTGGATTTATCGACCAATCTTTTTGAGTTAAAACAACAATTACTTTTAACGATTCATAATGATATAAAGCAAAAGCAGGGAGTGGAGTAAGAATGTGGACAGATCAGCAATTAGCAGACCGAATTGAACAAGCCATAGACTGGTTACGTGAAAAGGTCAGTGAGGCGAAGGCAAGGGGAGTTGTTGTAGGAATCTCCGGAGGAGTTGACTCAGCAGTAGTCGCAGGTCTCTGTAGTCGAGCATTTCCAGAGAATTCTATAGGGGTAGTTATGCCTAGCCATTCTGATCCGGAAGATGCAGAGGATGCACTATGGATCGCCGAGGGCTTCGAGATGAGAACGATAGAAGTAAACCTAAGTGGTGCACATACACAGGTCATGGGACAAGTAAAAAAGGGTCTGGAAAGTATAAGCTGCAGTTTAGTGGCAGAAAAAATGAGTCAAGGAAATTTGAAAGCTCGTTTACGTATGTCGACTCTCTATGCAGTGGCAAACGCTATGAATTATTTGGTCGTGGGAACGGATAATGCTCCTGAAAGCTATACCGGATATTTCACGAAATATGGTGATGGCGGTGTCGATCTTTTACCGATTAGTTCACTTACTAAGTCTGAAGTACGTGAATGGGCAAGGATGTTTGGTCTACCCATGAGAATTGCTACTCGTGTACCCACTGCCGGGCTATGGCCGGGTCAGACGGATGAAGCGGAAATGAGAGTTACTTATGACCAAATAGATCGCTACCTGCTAGGGGAAGAAGTCCCTCCTGAAATCCAAGAACGCATCGAGTCTCTCCATCGTCAGAGTGAACATAAACGCCACATGCCACCAAGCCTTGAACTTCCCAAACTTGAGAGGTTAGATTAAGGTGCGAATTGGAATAGATATTGACGGTGTCGTTTCTGATAGCTATCCTTTTTGGTTACAGGAATTAAATCGGCACTATGGCAAGAACATACCAGTCGTCGATGATTATGATATGCATGTGGCCTTTGGCGTTTCTAGTGAAGATATGAATAACTTTTTTGACAATAACGTAGAACGTTTGCTAATGATGCCTGAGCCAATACCAGGTGCTAAGGAAGGAATTGAAGCCCTTCTTCGAGATGGGCATGAAATAATTTATGTCACAGCAAGAACACCTGAACAAAAGGATCTTACATTGCAATGGTTTTTGTTAAAAGAAATTCATCATGAACATGTTCTCTGCACAGGATTTGGCAGTAAGGCGGAGGTTGTTAAAGAGTGGGGGATCGAGGCGTTTATTGAGGATTATCAAGTAAATGCCAAGCTGATAGCTGAATGTGGAGTCCCCGTATTTTTGTTAGATGCCAGTTATAACCAAGAGGAGCTCCCTCAGGGCATTATCCGATGCCACAATTGGAAGGATATTATCACAGGCATACGGGGGATTGAGTCAAAAAAACGTAAGACTCCACTTGAAGAAGGGGAAATCTTACGATGATAAACCAACAGCTATGACAATCTAATGGCAGTATAACCAAGAGCCTTACATATACTTATCTTAAGTACATGTAAGGCTCCTATTTAATAATAATTAGATATTTGTTCAGAACGCTACTTAACTAACAATTTCTAAGCCGACTTTATAGATATCTCCTGCCCCTAAAGTAAGGACAAGGTCTTCGGGCGCGAGTGTTTGATTAAGATAAACCTTGATATCGTCCAACGTTCCAATGTAGCGAGCTTGAACACCCTGTTGAAGGATCATTTCAGCTAGATTTGGGGCAGAAACCGTATGATGTTCTAGTTCTCGTGCCGAAGCGAAGATGTCGGCAATAACGACTTCGTCAGCTCCTTCAAAAGCTTGTGAAAACTCAAGTAAGAGTTTTTCCGTTCGGCTAAAGGTATGAGGCTGGAAAATAGCTCTAATACGACGATCAGGGAAAGAAAGTCGCGCTCCTTCCAGGGTCGTACGTATTTCCGTAGGATGATGGGCATAATCATCGACGATTAAAGCTCCATTTGTGTTACTGCCAATATGTTCAAAACGACGTTTCGTCCCATTAAACTTGCTTAAGCTAGAGAGGATTTCCTCCATAGGAATACCGATTTCATGACATAGGGCAATGGTTGCTAAGGCATTGACAATATTGTGTCTTCCCGCAACATGCAGATCCAAATCCCCAACGTACTTTCCTTTAAGCATGATTTTCATAGAACTCTTCTCATCTTTAAATAGGATTTCTGTTGCGCGAATATCCGCAGATTCAGAGATGCCAAAGGTTGTAATGGGCGCAGCTGATTTAAGGAATTGCCGGTTTGGATCTTCATCCCAAACGTAAATGTGACCGTGTTCAGGGACTTTTAGAGCTAATTCAGCAAAGGCAGACATAACATCCTCAAGGTCCTTAAAATAATCGGGATGATCAAATTCTATGTTGGTAATAATCAGGTGTTCTGGAGTGTAATTAAGAAAATGTCGACGATATTCACAAGACTCTGCTAAGAAAAATTCGCCTTTGCCGGAATGTGCATTTCCACCAATACTTGGGACATCGCTGCCAACAACGATGGTTGGATCTAATCCGGCTTGAAGCATAACGAGACCCATCATGGCGGTTGTTGTTGTTTTACCATGGGTTCCAGTCACGCAAATCCCTCGTTTTTTAGCAAGCAAGCGTCCTAGATATTGGGGATAACTTAATACCGGAATGTTGAGCTCTAAGGCTCGGGCAATTTCAGGATGTTGATTGGTGTAGGCCGCAGAGGTAACCACCAAATTAGCCTTTTCTACGTTACTTGGAGAAAAGCCTAAAACAGGAATATTGGCACGTTTTAACACACTGTCAGTATAAAAGCTTTCTTCAACATCAGATCCCGATATAGTAGCCCCTTCAATTTGCGCGCTAATTTGAGCTAGAGCGCTCATCCCAGTACCTTTAATACCAACAAAATGAATATGTAATGCCAAGGCAAATCGTCCCTTTCATGTATAAAACTCTACCCCCCATTATACCCAAACTTGAAGCAAAAAGTATCATATTATTCAAGGAAAATTTTTCTAACGATTGTTTGGGGTGGGTTTTCGTTCGTAACCGGTGACCATGGCCTGAAGTCGGCTGATATCTTCTGTTATACTCAGATAGATATGGACAGGGATTGTCGCAAGAAAATAAATACTAACAATAAACTTAACCCAACGAATGACTTGAAAACCTCCTACCAGCCTCCAGACCCAAATAAGATGCTCGCCTTCCCAATATGAGGCAAGGCCGAGAAGAGTTGCTACTAGAAACAGGACGAACCAGGAAGTATAGATTATTAGTTGCCCGCTATTATATTTTCTTCCTGGGGGGGGAGAAGAACGCAGAAAGAAATAATAGGCCATAAGTTGGGGGAAATGCTTGAGATCCTGAAGTTTTGGGATCAAAGAATCGTCCTTACGGATGAGAGCGTCTGCTATACGTATCCCCAAGAATCCAAGCGCAAACCAACAGGAAATTAGATGTATGGTTAGAACTTTGCTGAAATTTAGAGCCAAAAAACTAGCTGGTTTATGTAACTGAAGGCCAGATAATATAACAAGAGTTAGACTAAACGCAAATCCCCAATGAAAGATTCTAACCCAAATCGGCTGGGATTGTATAAGTGTTCCTTCTACGTTTCCCTTTTGAAGTTGTTTCCTGACAGATTTTCTTAGTTTGACATGGTGTTTCATGTTAATCCCTTATCCTTATACCGTACATTATGCCTCTGATAATTCCGCTAAAACTAAAATGAACTAAGCCCACTTGTAAAAGTTCGATGAAACTAGATGAAGCAGGCTCTCTAGAAGTTTTGTTTAAGATAAAAGAAATATCTCGTGGAGCCTCAGATTTAGACAGGAATTTCTAGGGCGCGAATCTTTTCTCCATCAATGATATGAACACTGCAGGAAAAGCAAGGGTCGAATGAGCGAATAACACGGCCCGCTTCCTTAAGGTCTTCAGATTGAATTTTTAAGCCTAGTATGGATGTTTCTCCGACACTAGGTGTTCCGGTTTCATCACGAGCACCAAAGTTTAAGGCTGAAGGGGTAACGATTTGATAATGTTTGACTCGCATGTTTTCAACCAATATCCAATGCCCTAAGGCACCGCGCATTGCTTCATGAAGCCCTATCCCTACCCCTGAATCTTGTCCCATCTTACGGTCCAAGGTTTCCGCTCCAGGTTCAAGACGGTTTAGCCATTCCAAGGTCGTAACAGCAATTTTTTTTAGTTCGATTGCTCGCGCCCATGTCCGACCGAGGGCACCATGGCCCAAAACCTCTTCTTTATTAATTATAGCCCTTGCTAGGGGGCCTACTTCTACGGGTTGTCCCCGGTAACGAGGAGATTTAACCCAAGTGTATCCTTTAGCTTGACTGCGGTCGGGAACCGTATCCTCTTCCATAGGGTGAAGAGGTCCGTGGGGCTTATACCAAGCGTAGGTGACATCTTCTGTAACATGTTTTTCACTAAAGCTTTCTCGTTTGCCTTGAAGAATGACCCCTTGGGGGTAAAGGGTGCTTCCCTCTGGACTGGGGAATCCTCCGACTGACAAATAGTTACCGATCCCTTTACCAAGATCGATGTACTCTGGGTAGCGCTCCATAATCAGAGTAACATCAGGTAATAGAACGTCATCGATAAAGCCGAGGATCATCATCATATACCCGCGATAACGGTTTACTTTATCTGCATCGACTTCCATACTGGCACCACCGGGAACAATCCCATGGCCATGAGGGGCCTTGCCTCCGAACACTGCAAAGGCAGCGTGGGCATCTCGAGAGATTTCTAGAGCTTTAAAGTAGTGTTCAGTCATAATTGTATTTTCTTGGCTGGTTAAACGTAAGTCTGATTCTGAATGGGGAATAAATGGGGCCAGATCTGGCCCCCGAAAATAATCAGGCATAGTGTATAAATAAAGGTGACGAATATGGTTCTGGATAAAATCACTAGCTAGGATAAGATTGCGAATTAACAACCCATTCGGGGGGACTTGCATCCCTAAAGCCTGCTCTACTGCTAGTGCCGCAGTAATAGCATGGGCAGATGAACAAATGCCGCAGATACGTTGAGTGTAATAGGGCATATCCATGGCGGAACGCCCGATTAGAATTTGCTCGAACCCCCGATAAAGTGTATCAGAAATATAGGCGTCCTTGATTTCCCCGTTTTCGAGCCAAGCTTCTAACAACATTGGATTATGGATTCTAGTCACTGGAAAGATAGTTTTCTTTTGCAGCATGCTAACTCCTAATTCTTAGTTTTCTTAAGCCGGTACTGATGATAAGTATTGACCTTTTTGATGGCGGGTCGATGTTGGACTTTGACAGAGCTCCTAAGTAAATTCTTTTGCAGGCGCCCCTTAGCGAGAGATGTCACAACATGTCCGGTAATCGCTACAGAGGTTAACCCTAGAACCCCTAGACCGATGGAGTCGGTGTTAACTTTTGTTCCCCCAGGAAAAGGGATATCGGGCAAATGTACTGTAAACGGGGACATCAAATCCGGATAACCGGGTTCCGTACACCCGATACAGGGCGTATTGCAACCAATCGGCCAATTAAATCGGTCATTCCAACGGCGGATGGAACAGTCGGCATAGGTGACCGGTCCTTTACAGCCGACTCGGAATAAGCATTCTTTTTGCCCGATATCAGTGGCAAAGATACCTTGGTCATAGTCAGCCCTGCGAGGACAGCGATTATGTATTGTTTCACCGTAAAAAAGTTTTGGCCGTCCAAATTTCTCAAGCTCAGGTTCACCATATAAAGCCAAATGGAGCAAGGTTCCCATAATCCAATCAGGATGAGCAGGGCAACCGGAAACATTTATGACTCTGCGCTCGGGTAAAATATTTTGTACTCCCGTTGCCTGAGTAGGATTGGGATAGCCTGCAACAGGGCCTCCGTAAGTAGCACAACTTCCAATGGCAACAACGTATTTTGCTTTGAGCCCTATACGGCGAACAAGATCGATCCCTGTAATTAACCTTCCATCCTCGTAAGCAACATGATTATAATGTCCGTCATCCCGTTGAATCATGGAACCCTGGACGATAAGAATATATTCGTTCGGAAGTTTTTCGTAGGTGTCCTGCAGAATTCTATAGGCTGCATCTCCTTGAACTTGGTTCATGGTCCAATCATAGCGCCAATCGACAATATTAGTAAGAATATCCGAAAAGGTTGGCGTCCAAATATTGTCAAGGGAGATACTGTCTCCAGTACAAGTGCCTGTCTCAATCATGACCACGGGAAGTTTTTTAACTTCACCAGCTGCCACAGCTTCTGCTAGAGGAGGAGTGATAAGTTGATAAAAATTGCCCAGAACGGCTCCTTTGACAGCCAATTTTAAAAAGTCACGTCGGCTTAGCATGGTTAATCCTCCTTGGAAGGGTATTATTTCCAAAAAGAGGAGAATAAACACCAATTTCCTAATAACTTTTGCATAAATCTAATTAATTTATCCTTAACAAACGAGTCGACTTATGTTATACTGTCTAAGTCGAATTTTTTATTTATGCCAATGTGGCTCAGGGGTAGAGCAGCTCACTCGTAATGAGCAGGTCGTCGGTTCGATTCCGACCATTGGCTCCATAGGAACACTACTCCCGCAAGAGATTGCGGGATTTTGTGTTTTTGGGGGATAGGCCCATTTTAACGAATCGTCGCCAAATCGTCGCCCAAATTTACACGCCTATACTATTCAACACAAAAATTCAACCCCCAGAAATATCTCTGAGGGTTGTTTTAGTCTGTATAAATATTCATCCTATGCAAGATTCCTTTTTGGGAAGGCAATTATTTTGGCACTTGCTGAAGTAGGTTGCGGGGGATCGGGTTCCTTTTTTGCTGCAGGTTTTAAAGCATTCTCAATAGCACTGGCTGCTTCATCTTTCATGCTGGCGTATACATGGCCATAGAGGCGCTTAGAAGTGGCAGGATCCGCGTGGCCAGCTCTTCGCGCAATTTCATTATCGGGAATTTTGTTGGCAATCATGATAGTGATGTTCGTATGGCGCAAATCGTGAAAGCGAATTTTAGGCAGATTGTGGTTTATGAGAAATTTACGGAACCAACTTGTAATAGTGTCTGGGAACATAGGCTTTCCGTCATCCTGGCAAAACACTAAATCGTTGTCGATATAATCCTCTCCTAATTCATCCCTAAGCTTTTCCTGATTCGCCAAATGAGTTCGTAAAGCGTCCATTACTAAGTCAGGTACTTTTATGTCTCTAATTCCTTTCTTGCTTTTTGTCCCCTTAATGAAGATCCCTTTTTTCTTTGTATATTGGACTGTTTGTCTGATTCTAAGAATATTGTTATCCCAGTCAATATCTTGCCGCCTTAGGCCGATGGTTTCACCTCGTCGAGTACCGCCATAAACTGCGATCGACACCATGGAGTATTTATCAATAGGCTCATTTCTTGCACACTCCAACATGACAACAGCTTGGTCAGGTTCGTAGTAAGAGGCTACATCGGAATCTGGGCGCTTTGGAATCTCAACGAAGTCAGCAGGGTTCTCTCGAATCATTTTCCATTTTACACCGGTCTTTAAGACTTTATGGAGAATGCAGTGATGTTTAAAGACAGTTGATTCAGATAGGCCGCCAGGCTTACCGTCTTTTCTGCCTTCTGTGCGTAAGTAGTTGTAATATCTTTGTAGGTGAAGAGGCATAAGTTGGTCAAGGGAAATAGAACCCAAACGGGGTTTAACATGTAGCTCGAACATTTTCTCGTCAAATTCATAAGTTCTGTCGCTAAGTTTCTGTAACCCGTAATCTTTTAGCCACACGTCCAGGAAATCACCAAAAGTTAATGTAGAGGGTGGGATGTAGGTGCCATTTCGGTATTCTTGGAGTATTCGATCGGCTTCCTCTTCAGCCTTTCGTTTGTTAGTGATTTCTGTAGGGATATAATCTCGGTCTCTACCGCCATCAGCATTTCGACCTTTATCAATGACAATTGTGTACCGATCCTTTGAGCGTTTCTCGACATGAGCTCTAACTTTCATTTTGATTTCTCCTAAGTTATCGGGGCTCTCAAAAAAACGAAAGCCCCACACTTCTCCGTTAAAGAGAAATGTGGGGCTCGAAGGCCCTCTGAAATGTTTGGCGCTCCGGGTCTCTCGCCGTCGCGATCCGGCACTGGTCCTCTGGCGCACTATATAGTGTATTTTATCATTAGTAAAATAAAGAATCAATTGTATTACTATAAAAAACTTCCTTATTAGTATTATCCGTAGTATGTGTTGTAATGTTCATCAACATATTCTGGTAACGGCTTAATTACTGATAAGGTAAGCTCTAACAAAGGCATTGATAGAGTCTCTTCTATAAGAGTGGTTCCACTAAAATGATTTGACCACACATCACTTGACACGCGGCGGCTAGAGGTAGGAAGGTCGATTCCATATTCAAAGTAATCATGGGCAGTTGAAGAAATGTGTAACGGCCCTCTGTCTTTAATTACACCAAAAAAACGTGGCGAGTGGAAAGTCCATTTTATGTTTTTATCCTTAGATAGAACTATGGCGCCTAAATCTTCCGTTGTTTTTATAAATCTTATAGCAGTGGAAATCAAAGATGTATCATACTTATTGGATAACTCAATGAGATTAAAAAGACTTAATTCATGTTTTTTTACATCTGGTAGAAAGTGATTCGAAGGCATTAATAGTTCAGAAGCGAATTGGTTGGCCTCTAATTCCGCAATTTTATCAGGATAGTAGTGATTTAAGTCGTTAAGGTTGCACTGATATGTATCTTGTAAATGTGCAGGAATAGAATAATGACCCAACTCATGCCCAATGCTAAAACGTTTACGATGCCAATTGCTTTCTCTATCGTTTATAATAATTCCAGTCTTTCCGTTCTTTTTTGCTATTAGGGATTCACAACTTAATCCTGAGTGATAATTAAGTAATATTCCGAGGTTTTTACAAATTACTTCCACCGGTGTAGGTACTGTACTGATTTTCAAATTGGCCAAAAGCTCCCGAGCGTAATGCTCGGGAGGTAGTTTCTGGACAAGAAAACTTGACATCAACTTCACTCTCCTAAAAGGGAGTCAATAATATCTAAATCATTTTTAGTTATTGTATTGCCTCTTGCGGCTACTGCTTGAGGTGCGAAAAGCCTTTCGACCGAGTTTCTGTTAAATCTCCATTCACGGCCTATCTTTGAAGCAATTAATCTGCCATCTTTAAGCATATTGTAAATAGTTTGTTGTGAAACTTTTAATAAATCGGAAACTTCGTCTACATTTAGAAATTCAGGCTTTTCTATTAATTTAGAATCGGCATATCCGCGGGCTATTTCCTGAATCATCCTAGCCTCTTCAGGGTCATACATCTTGTGATCGCAGCCGGTACAAACATAAGGTTCCACCCCTTGAATTTCTATTTTGTATTTTCCCCACGAGGCGGAGACACTGGTTTTAATCTTTTTCATCTCAGAACCACAATATACGCACTTCATTTGTTTGACCTCCTTTTGAGAATACCATTAATGATTTCCCAAACTTCATCTATAGTAGAACACACTGTAATAACCTCTGGAAAAGGGGAACTATCTGCAACTACAACATAGTAACAAGGAATACCGCCTGTAGCTTGTTGAAATATCACCTTGATATCTCTGCCATGATTTTTGAGTTTCGATATTTGCACCATATAAAATGCAATCATAGACTTGATCAATTGTTATCATTCTCTCACCCATGCGTTCCATAGCATGAGCAGAAAAGCCAATTTTTCCACTCCAAGCAGAGGATCTTATAGAGTCTTCAGGGCTTCTTGGCATATATATATAACTTCCTCTCTTATAATATAACCTAAATTAATATAAAATAACATAAAAGACAAAAATAAATAGCTCCAATTTATAGCAATTGAACCATTGTAACCGTCTTCCTTGCACACATGCTTAAGTCGTAAATGGGATACATTACTACCTCTTCATGTACACCTTAGTGTCTATACCCTTGCGCTGAGCGTATGGTAATAACTCATCCCAAAAATCGTTCTCATGAACTATGGTAATTGGATGACCGGATTTTCTCAAAATAACAGCCTTTTCAACTTTTCTCCCATAGCACGAATAAGCCCAGCATGGATTGCCATCTGCGCCAACAACGAGGTAATCTGTGCTTTTCGTTACGGTGTTGCTAAATTTGCCTCCACATAATTCAATTAGGGACTTTATCTGCTCTCTTTGGGCAAAAATTGAACATCCGGTCAAACAAAACGTTGAATTTTCTATTGTAATTTCAGGGCAAGCGGCACATATACCCTTTATGTTATATTTGGATTTTAACTCTTCTAGCTCGGTTTTGCTTATGTTTAATGATCGCGATGTATTGACGAATTCGCCGAAAAAGGCTTTTAGTATATTTTTCTCATCCTGATCAATTTTGCCGTCGGCCAGTACCGATATTATCAAGCTGTCAATCTCATCATAAGGATAGCAACCTTTTAAATCTTCATTTTCATTGATCCATTCAGACAGGTTTCTTATTTCGGTTTCGGTTACTTCGTTATCAGCTAGTATTCCATGACAGAGGCCATATAGACGCTGTAAGGAGGTAGTAATATAATCATAGAAGCCCTCAGAATTTTGTAGGTTTTTTGCAAGCCAAAAAATATCTTGAACTTCTTCATCCGTTAAGATGTTGTCTTCGAGAGCAGAATCAATGATAGGTAATAATTGATTGAAAGGATGCCTCTTTTCATACTTGCGGTAATAGTTGCACCAATGTCTTAGTTCTTCTAGTTCGCTTGGGTTGATTTTCTTGTCTAGGGTAATTCCTTCTAGGATCCCGATGAGAGTATTCAGGATGGTGTCTAATTCGGATTTTTTTGTGAACTCTCGATAGGCCATATCGTCATAAGAAATAGCGTTGGACATATTTCATCCCCCTCTTATCTTGTCCGTACCCTGAATGTTGTTTGCACTAGCTCATGGTGAGTAATTGGTATTACTCACTACTCAATAACTTAGTTTTATTTTGAATAATAAGATATTTCTAGTCGCAATATGTCGATATGAATAGATAGCAATAGAAGCTACGCCTGAAATGTCCAGGGTAGCTTCTTAATTATCCAGCTTTTTTAATTTGACTAACTCTTTTGGGATCCCGCAACTAGCCGCAATCTCATAGATTGATCGGGATTTATTATCATGTGCGCAAATAGTATAATCCGGCATAAGTAACTCAACAGCAAACTCGTTTGCCTCTCGTTCAATCCGTTGGACTGAAAAGAGGGTATAAGACCTTAAAAATGGAGTATTTACTTTTGGATGCAAGATAGCATGTCCCAACTCATGTGCACAGACAAACCGTTGCCAGACACTATTTAAACTGTTATTGATATGAATGAAGTTAATGCGCTTATAAGAGCTATAATAGCCTAATGTACTTCCCAATGGTTCATATATTATGATCATGTTTTTGGCCTCTGCAATCTTGCAGGGGTCATTTGTTTTATAGCGTCTAATAAGCTTGTCCGCTGCTTGCTTAGTTCTATTTATAGTAAACCCCTCCTCCACAGCAATGCCTATTTATATTTCTTAGGGGTAAATTTGTTTTTAGCAATTTGCTTGGCTAAGCGCATTGAATTTTCTAATGAGACCTTCATAAGTGCCTTGGTTTCATCATCAAGAGGTTCTCCATCAAATGCTAGGGCTTCGTTGCTTTCGAGATCAGACAGTATTCTATCTAGGTCCCTGGCAATGTCGCGTTCTTCTTTTGGGGTGAGGTTATTTGTATGAGTAATATTATCGGTACGGCCCTGTAGGTTACTGGTTTTTAATTTGCTTTTACCAGACAGTGGCTTTAGGTAACCCGCCTCGGTCATTAACTCCTCGTGTGAAACTTTTAAAAAAGGAGCCAGCTTTTCTAGAGTTTCTGGATTTGGCTTTTGTCCCCCCGATTCAATTCTAGAGAGTGTGGCAACGGTAACTCCAGAGGCTCTGGATAATGATCCAAGGGATTCATATCCGGCCTTTAATCGTAAGCTTTTCAAATGAGCTCCAATGTCATCTTGCGGCATTTACATCAACTCCGTTCAAGATTTCCCACTATTTAGTATAATACATTTATTTCGTTAACGTAATACTTACGCGTGCGTAAATAAATCAAGCAAAGTACTTGCGTGTTCGTAAGGCGTTGTGCTACTATAATGTTGCGAGGGCGTAATGGAGAAGGGAGGGATTTAGTTGGCTTCAATTAAATTAAAATTTAAAGTGTTCAAAAAAATAACCGATGGACTTCGAGATGTGGATATAGCAAGCAAAATTGGAGTTTCTACAGTTCAACTTTGGCGAGTCCGCTTACCAGATGATGATCCAAGGCACAATGATCCAGGCCCAGATTTTGTAGCAGGGGTATTAGCTGCATTTCCTGATATGAAGTTTGAAGACCTCTTTTTTTTACACGAACCGTTACGCTATCGTAATAGCGGGTAGTAAATCTAGTTACAATTGAGTGTGAAGGAGATGAGGCCCAATGAACCAGATCCGCTGTCCATATTGTGGCCGAAAACTTGCTGAGTTTAGTCTACGCGGATCTTTGGTCTTAAAGACAAAATGTCCGAAATGTAGTCATATAGTAGAAATTCAGGTGAGAGGAGAATGAAGATGGAGAAAACAGTTTTAAATCCAGCAACAGAAGGAGAGGAGAGACCCGTCTCCCAAGTTGCAAAAAGTATTACTCAAGTGATGCTCTATCCCTTTGAAGTGGCTGAACTCATGAAGGTTAGCCGGTGGACCGTATACGAACTCGTAAAACGCAAGAAGTTGCCGGCCACGAAAATTGGTAGAGGTATTAGGATACCGACTAAAGCGGTTATGGATTTTATTAATTCTGGGGGTACTGAGGTTCTGACAGGCAAGGAAGCTTGAAAGAATGACTGAAAGGCTGTTGACCATAGAATACATCTTACTCTAGCGGAATAAAATCCGCCTTTATTCCGGAATTACGCATGGACGAGCTTTAAATTTCCGCTTGAAAGAAGGTGAATGATAATGAGCATTGGACAAGTGATCAGAGAAACCAGGACGGAATTTCAGCTTTCGCTGCAGTCGTTAGCCGCACAATTATATATCGGAAAATCTTCTCTGAGTGAATATGAACGTGGGGAGCTGCCGACTCCACCAGAGGTCCTTTCCGGACTGACAAAGACAATTGATAGTCATCGTCTTTGCATGGCCGTAGCCGAAGAAGTAACGGGTGGGCTTTATGGGGCAGTTTGGCTGGATGGGGAGGTAGACTTGCACAGGACAACGGTTTGGGCAAAGACCCAAGAGGAACTTGAAGAGGCAATAGAGGCTTTAAAGGCAGCCAAGATGATCATAAGCCCTCCGGAGACTATAAACGAGCAACAAAGGGAGATAATCTTTGAAAGCTTACTGCAGGCGCTGGACGCCAGAGTAGCAATCGACCACTATCTAGATGTGATTTGTCGTGAATATGAGTTTAGTGCTACAGAAGTCAAGGAGAAACATCGGCAAAAGCTTGAAAGCCGTGGTTATGTTAAGCCTCGAACAAAATGCTTAAGACACTTGGAGGAGGTAAAAACATTTGGACAAGAGCGATATCGTAAGTCCGAGCAGAAAAGTTCTTAAGTTTATCAACGATTGTTTTGTACCAGGATCCGTGACAGTAAAAGAGTGCCCGCTGGTTCCGGGTGGGAAAATCATCCGGGACAAATCAGGTTCAGAATTGCTGATATTTTGGAGCGTCGAATACGAGTGCCTGATGCAAGCAGATCTGGGAAAGTGGTGAAAAGAGTTTATTAAGGTGGTGAAGCTATGTCATACGAAATCATCCAGAAACGCGGTTATGTTGAGCTCTGGATTGACGGAAAGTTCGCTGGGAGCTTTGATTCTGAAGAAGAGGCAATGGATGAGAGCGGCATAGGAAAGAGAGGTGAGGTCCTAATGAAAGAACAGATAACCAATAAGGACCAAGCGCATGATGTGGTAATGAAGATTATGCACTCACCGCGCGTGGGCTGGATTACAAAAGGCAGCCGGGCAAAGACGAACGAGAAGATTGAGATATCAAGAGTGCTTGCAAAAGAGCTGGCCGACAAAACTCTCAGCTTTTACCTGACATTAGAACTGTTGCCTTCGGATCCGTTTTGCAATTGTAAACAGATAGAGGCCTTGCTTCAGAAAGCAGTCCAGGAATTGCCTGAAGGCGACACACAGCTTACGAGTTAGAGCAGCTTATGTTCAGGTTTTGCCCGGCATGTGGGAAAAAGTATGGCGAGGAGAGGTGAAAAATTGATGTATTGCCGGATGGATTAAGGAGGTCGGCAACTTTGAAAAACACTGTACTAACTCCACTCTGTAAGTGTGGACAAGCCATAACGTTTCCTGAAGGAAAAACCAAAGCCAGATGCCCCGTTGACGGATGTGGGATGAGGTGGGAGAGAGGACCTGAAGGATACTGGGCGACGGGACTATTCACAATTATATTTACCCCACTTTTCACTAGAAAGTCTAGGCAAAAGCTAAATCATTATCAAAAGTACATGAAATGGAGAAACAAGACCAAAGGAAGAAGGGCTCACAAATGACCTATGAACGCTTTTTTCAGCGTCTTGAAATATGCGGGGGGTGCACAGGGCCGAGAGATAAAATGCAATGCCGATTTGCACTTGTATGCGCCTATGTTGAAAAACTCGCTAGAAAAGGAGTGATTAAAAGTTCGAAGGATTTTTGTTATCCCACTACTGGCAGCGATCTTATGTTTAACACCAACGGAGGCTGTTTGTCCGGAGCTGTCGCAATTACACGACCAGCAATCGAGATACCATCAGGGATTCGATCCTGCAACCTCGATTAGCCGAGGTACATCCTCAAAGTTCGAACGACGAATAATGATCGTCACGGCTTATACGGCCAATGACAAAGGGATGGATGGTAAGGGCATCACGGCCAGCGGTGAACATGTACTAGAAGGTCGGACTATAGCAGCGGATCCGAGTTTTCCATTTGGTACCCTGATCTATATACCTAAATTGGATAATACGTACACCGTCACGGATCGGGGTGGTGCAATATGCGGGGATAAGCTAGATCTTTACATGGAGAACCGTAGAGATGCCATAGAATTCGGAGTTTGGGAATTAGAAGTTCGGATTGAAAAAGTGGAGGGATGAAATGAAACAACTCACAGCAGGTCAACTTATAGATATCCAGGGCCTCGCCAGAAATCATAACCATTTGGTATCCAAGGCAAGTATAGATTTTCACGAGAATGGACTCATGCGAGTTACGATCATTTCAGCGCTAGATGCCGATCAGGATGATCTATACGGAGTGCTAGAGGACATATTCCCTGGCATGGAGTACCGAGGCAATGTCGGCGTTGAGATTGATGGTGGCGAACTATCGGAATTCCATTTTATTGACTATAACGGCCAAACGCCTATACATCTGTGCATGAAAAAAGCTCCCGCTGGAACGGAAGCCGAAAAGAAAAATTCGCATGAGATATTATATAACAAATTTGTAAAGATGGGGTTATAAAAATGGGGGTTCAGTTACTCGTAAAAACTAAGGACATGACTCGTGAAGATTGGCTGAAATGGCGCCGCTGTGGAATAGGAGGATCTGATGTAGCTGCTATCGCAGGTCTTAGTAAATATAGAAGTCCAATTGGAGTGTGGCTAGATAAGACAGGTCAAATTGAGCCTGACGAGGCAGGGGAAGCAGCCTATTGGGGGACACTTCATGAGGAACTGATTGCACAGGAATTCATGAAGAGAACCGGAATGAAAGTTAGACGTAGGAATCAAATGCTGCAGCATTCTAAATATCCATGGATGCTTGCAAACTTGGACAGGGTAGTCGTAGGTGAAAGTGCATTTCTGGAATGCAAGACGGCTTCAGAATATCTTAAGTCATCGTGGGAAGAGGATAAGGTACCTGATGCTTATATGCTTCAAATACAACATTATTTAGCAGTTACAGATCTTCCATCTTGTTATATCGCCGTTCTGATTGGGGGGAATAAATTTCGGCATCAAAGGGTTGATAGGGACAACGAACTTATTGACTATATCATCACTATTGAGCACGATTTCTGGCAACTTGTAGCTAAGAGAACACCGCCAGAAGTTGATGGGTCAGATGCTTCGACCGAACTGCTCAATCGGTTGTATCCCTCAGCAGATCCGGGAAGCGTGATTCTTTTGCCTGATGAGGCTAAAGTGCTTCTTAAACAATATGATGAAGCAAAAGAAAACTTAGAGCACTGGGAAAATAGGAAGGAGGAATCTGAGAATAAAATTAAGTTACTTATGGAAAATAGCGAAATTGCGGTACTTGGAGATCGCAAGGTCACTTGGAAGAGCGTAACGTCCAATCGAATAGATAGTAAGAGCCTAAAGAAAGCTCATCCAGATCTATATGTTCAATTTACCAACCGGAGCGAATCCCGTCGATTCATTATTAAATAAGGAGTGGAGGATAAAAGAGATGGATAATAACGCTTTAAAGGACAAGCTTGCAAATAAGGCACAGGCCCCAGCGAAGGTAAACGACCCAGCCAGAACAGTGGCAGCTTACTTGGATAAAATGCAGTCACAAATTGCAAAAGCGCTGCCTAAGCATATGAACGCTGACCGGCTTGCCCGGATCGCGCTGACAACTATTAGGACGAATCCAAAACTTTTGGAGTGTAGTATCGAGAGTTTGATGGGAGCGGTTATGCAGTCAGCTCAACTGGGGCTAGAACCTAATATGCTGGGTGCTTGCTATATCATCCCCTACGGAAAAGAGGCTCAATTCCAAATTGGTTATCGCGGAATGATTGACCTAGCACGACGATCCGGCCATATTCAATCAATTGCAGCCCATGAAGTTTATGAAAATGATTTATTCAAACTCCAGTATGGCCTGGATGAAAAGCTCGAACATATTCCCTGGCACCTACGAGATGATCAGAAGTTCACGGAACAAGGGCAGATTCGTGGATTCTATATGGTCGCTAAATTCAAAGACGGAGGGTATCAGACCCATTACATGAGTAAGACAGAAATTGATCAGCACCGAAAGCGTTCAAAGAGCTCAAATAATGGCCCGTGGGTAACTGATTACGTTGAGATGGGAAAGAAAACCGTCGTTAGATCTGCGTGGAAATGGTTGCCGATCTCCATCGAGGTAGCCAAGCAAGTGGAGTCCTCAGATGAGACCATAAAGGCTGATATTGCCGAAGATATGACGGATGTCCCGGAAGTCATTGTAGATATTACTCGGACGGATGAAGACTCTCAGATAGATCAAAGCAATGCTGCTGAACAGCATGAGTGATAACCCCCAACGTTCCTAAGTATTAGCTTTATCAAATTTCCGTTAGGAGGAGGACAAATGGCAAAGATGCCCTGGCTTAAACTCTACACCGAAATAAGAACCGACCCGAAGATGCAGGCATTAAGTGATTTAGAATTTCGGACTTGGATAAACATCTTGTGTTTATCTGCAGAGTCAAAAGTTCGGGGTATTATTTGCATCGAAGAAGGCCTAGCTTATCCTATTGAAGGGTTGGCTAGGACTCTCTTTATTTCAAAAGAGGAACTAACATCTTGTCTTAAGAAGTTCCAAAAGCTTCGCATGATCGATGTGGATCAAGATGGGATCATTACGGTTATCCACTTTGATGATAGACAATATGAAAAGCCTTCTGACAAGCCTGAAGAAGTTGCAAAGCGTGCGCGTAAACATCGAGAGAAAAAGAGTAACGCTAATGTAACGCCAAAGCAACGCGAAGAAAACGCTATAGAAGAAGATGAAGATAAAGAAGGAGATATAGATAAAGATATTAATATCATCACCATCACCGCGCGCGAGGAAATTGAGACAAGCTTGAACGAGGATGAGGAAGCCATATCCGAAACTGGCGAAGACCGCCCCGTGGCTATTGGCACAAAAGCCGTCGATTGGGCTCATAAGAAATGGGGGAGGATGATTTCCCCAGGAGAGGCTGAGGATATTATCGCATGGTGTGATGAATTCTCATCCAGAGGAAGTCCGGATCCAGATGCCGTGGTCATTGAAGCACTCAATGAGTGTGATGCAGCTGGGCCAGACAAGCGGAATAGAAAATATCTTGGAGGTATCCTTTCCAAATGGCGAGATGTTGGTGTTCTGACAGTTGATCATATTAAGACCCGTGAAGCTGAACGTAAAAGCCAAAAAGGGCACAAGCGCGGGAATAAGGATCCTGTTAATAAAGCCTCTCCTGGGAAGTACGAGGGCTTTTATCTGTAAATGATGACTAGCATACGAAGCAGAGCATGAACAGGAGTTGAAAAGAGCGCAATGACAAACAGTCGCGATAAAGGTGCAGCCGGTGAGCGCGAGTTTGCTCGGCTCTGTAGGGATCAAGGATATGATTGCAGACGAGGCCAACAATTTAGTGGGCTTGAAGGGGAAGATGTCGTTGGCCTCCCTGGAATCCACATTGAATGCAAGAGAGTTGAAGCGCTCAACATTGAAAAAGCAATGATTCAAAGCCGAAGGGATGCCAAAGAAGGCGAAATGCCAATTGTGGCTTTCCGCCGAAACCGTGAGAAATGGAAAGTCTGCATGGATGCCGAGGATTGGTTCAAGATTTTTAGAGAATGGGAAGCTGGTCAGGATTTGGCAAGGAGGGAAGCAAGTCATAAAAAGCACTCGTTGTACTTAACGGCCAATATTATGCCGGCGAAAATGCCCAAGAAAACAAGCTCATATTTGAACCTGAGAGGGCCAAGGCAGTGCCGGTTGATGAAGGACGTTTAAATATATTATCCATGCAATTTCAGGATGGGTTATGGACAATGAAATTGAGCTGAGAAGACTAGAAATACTTAGAGAGAAGAGAGGATTGAGGTCAAATGTGCAACTGCCGCAAGTGTAAAGGACAAGCCTCTAAATGTCAGTGCAAGGCTTGTGAAGAAAATGATAAATGTAAATATCCGTATACTGACGATTGTCGGTGGGAGAGGATCGGAGGGAAGAAAGGTGCTTAAGTGCGGGGATAGATTCTGCAGTAATCCGGAAAGAAAAACCGAAAAGGATGTCCAGGAGTGTAGGGTAATAAGTCTTGGCAAGAAGCCAAAGATGAAAAATTGTTATTACCATAGGGAAGGTGCTGGCTGCAAAGAATGTGGGGGTAAGACTGTTACGGTTGGTGTTGCTATGCATTGCTTAGTTTGTGGGTCAAGTGAATAACTCGAAGGACAAACTTTTAGCTAAATGTGGATAAGGAGGTAAGGGGCTTGGAGACAACTGAAGCCGCAACTGAGGAAAAGAAAAAGCGTGTAAAGCCGTTGTGGTACCGACAAACGATCCGTCGGTTTACGGCATACACGCAGGACAAACTTCGTCTACAGATACTTATTGCACAACTTGAGAACGAATTTCCTAGTAATACGGCTCAGATTAGCCTAAGCCCTGGCCGCTCCATTGGAAAGATTGGCGATCAAACAGGTAGCTATGTAAATAGGAGAGTGGAGCTTGAAACCGAGATTAGGGATCTAAGGCAAAAGATCTGGGAGGTTGATATGATTCTTGGCTCTCTGGGAAAAACGGAGAGAAAGTTGATTGATCTTAAGTATATGCAGCGGTTCAACAAAGATTTTTGGGTAGCAGGGGAAATAGGGATTGCTGTGAGGTCGTATTACAGGTTAAAGGATGAGTTGATTGTTTTGGCTGCTCAGATGTTTGGGTACGTCAAAAGGGAGCAGATTAGTTTTGAGGAGTTGGTGGGGTAAAAAATGAAAAAGCGCCTATAAAGACGCTTTATCGTAGCTCTAGGTGTTTAAACACTATGCTAACCTTTACACTAACTCCCCACGACTACTAGAGCTACAAACAAAATCGGCAATCCGTTCATTAGTAACCACCCCGTTTTACAATTAGGTTTAAGAATTAAATAGATATTTGCTATGTTAGTGGATATTAGTCCCGCAATCAATGTGCCAGCCCACCACCAACTACTACTTAAAAGGATTGCAACCTTGGAGGGGAGTGTGGGAATCGAACCCACTCCAGTCGTATAACTTTATTATGTTAACATGTATTATAATCGATATTAGTCAGTCAGACAAGTTCTTTTGAATTGGCAAAAACTAGCAGTGAGCTAAAATTCAATTGTATATAATATAAAATGAAAGAGGTTAGAAAGGGGCAGCTTTTTAATATGGTTTGAAAATATTATTTTTTTAATTAGACTTTTGGACTCATTTTGTTTTGTGGTTATGGCGGCGCAGATATTTGGGTATGTAAAGAGGGAGCAGATTAGCTTTGAGGAGTTGGTTGGTGAAGGTTGAACACTCATCCTTAGTTTTGCCAACGTCCCGCGTATTCTCGAAGTCAGATTACTACGTCCATATTCTCTCAGATTTCGGGAATACGCTGTTCTACGACGTATCGTGCCCCCAGATTAAGACAGAGCTGTATTAAGTATTTACCGACAAAACTCCAAATCACAAAAAATAAATATATGAATGTAACCTGATTTGCTACAGAATTTGGTCATAATCTGTATATCTACCATAAATTAGAATACAACTATTTTTCGTTAATAATTTCATTTATAGTAGTTACGAAGTCGTCGATATCAGAAAAGTAGTTTGGGTAAGCAGCTTTTAGTGTGCTAAATGAGGATACCGATACCAAAACAGCGTCAATTTTGTTTTCAGCTCTGGTGCTTTCAATTTGATTATACTCTTTTGTTGCTTCATCTATCTGGCTTGGTTTATAAAATTTCATCCTAAGACGTCGTGTAGTATAGTTTAAGATTAGTATGCAGTAGCTTATGCGCTTACTACTTTTCTCATCCAAACGATCAACTGCTACACGAATCCCGCTTAGCATGCCTAAATAGTTGTGCTTGGACTCAAGTAATTGCAATTCTGAAATAATATCTTCTGGTTGTTCAGGTGTTTCAGGTACAATTGGCATATCTTCTTTTAACGCAAACAGCGAGGATATTAGTGCAAAGAAGCGTAGTGCATCTTCTTCCCCATTGCTGGCTTTCAACGCTTGCTTGGTAAACAACCCCATCGTTTCTACTGCAGTGGCCCATAAATGCTGCAAATATGTTCGTATTTGAATTTCAATGAGCATATTACGATTATATGTCTCTTTAGTGTCGCTTTGATATTGATACACTAGATGATAACTCCTGTAGCCAGAGCGCTTTGGTTGTTGTATATAATCGTATTCTTTCTTTAGAACATGGCGAACACGAGATGATTTGTATTTTTTTGCCGCATCATATACATCATCAATAGTGGGAACGACAACCCTACACCCACCCAAATCTTGCATAGTCCAAAGGCTCATAGTGGGCTCTCGTTCTAATTTTTTAACGATTGAATCAAGTCGCTTCAACCTCTGCGCAACAATAAAATTAGGTTTATCATATTTTCTTTTCAAGTGACAATAAATAACTTGAAGCGGGAATGCGTGTGAAGCTCTCCAATTATCAATAACCTTTAATGCTTCTTTATTTTCTTCAGCACTGGAAGCAGTATCTTTTATGAATTTTCCTGCATTAATAATTTGACCCTTTGAGTATTCAGGCGATTTCCATTCCATTTTACTCCTCCTTTGAATACTGAAATATAAATTGCATTTATTGTCCTCATTTTAAACTTCCTCTTACTTCGAGCTAAATAAACTACAACCAATTAGCTGGTTTAGATGACGTGGGGCTATCCCAGTTTCTTCAAATTTTCCACATATCGATTAGCTCTATCTAATAGTTCATCGTAAGTCATAATAGTTATATGATGAAGTTCTGAGTTTTTTCTTTTTAGAGCCTTAATATCCGCATCACTTAGTTCTTTTTGTCTACCAACTATCACCCAGCATTCAGGGTCCATAATTCCTTGCAAAGAATTACGAGCATAAGATAGATTTTCCTGAACCCATTGACGCCAATCTTCTACCTGTTTTTGTGCGTGCATAAGTCTGGCTGATGGGTCACCATTATTATTAAATAATTTGAAACTAGGTGGTTCAATTTCTACCAAAATGTACTCGGTCGAACTACTTTCAATTACGAAATCAGTAATATACTCCGTTCCTAGACGATGTTTAGGAATTATAGATAAGGCCGATGGATACATCAGTACCGGATTTTCTGTCAGATATCGCTGACAAACCTCTTCATTTGGATTTGAATCTAAGACCAAACGAAAACCTTTTATTATCTCTTCGAGCTTTTCAAAGATTTTCGGAGTATCTTGTCTAGTCAAATTATTCATATCCATTAAGTAAGCACTTGTAAACGTTAACACATCTTTTCTGGCCTGATCCCTAGCGCTATCTTCTCCCCATCGAGAGATTCCTAGCTCAGTTGTTACCTCCATTGTTACCCATGGAGTTGACCATTCAACTGGCCCCATAGTAGTTTCCATTTTCACATTCATATCCGAAAACAACATATTCAGCGGTCGAGATAATGGTATTCCACCAAATACCAGAATCTCATCACTTAATTCTTTAATTAAATTTTGGGCATATAGCGCAGAAACAGTGAAATGAAAAGAATCCGTCTCATCATACCAATGAATAATTACAAGTCCATCCTGAACAAGATAAGCTTCGATTTTCCTATGACCTTTCAAAAAATCCGGAAAGGCATCCAAAACAGTTGTTAATCTACTCATTTGCATTCTTAATTCATCATAGTAGGCACGTTCATATCTCCTAATACGATTTTTAATTTTCTCAGAATCAATCATTCTTATTATTCTCCTTCTAATCCATGTCGTCTAAGGCCCCAGCAGTCCGAAGCATCTTACCTTATCCATATATTCTAAGTTTCGGGAACTGCGTGTTATATGACGTACCAACTTGCGCTCAATTCTTCTTAGAGACTTTACTCTTTATTCTTCTTACAATATTTTTAAAACTTTTACTTTTCCTTCTATTCCTTTTCACTGCAAATTCCTTAATAGTAAACATCATACCGTAGACCATTGTTAAAAATAATATTAAACCAATTGTGCTTTGGAAGTTAACTTCTTTAGGTAATAATTCAACAGGTATAATTCTATCCCATATAACAACATAAAGTACAAGAAAACTAAGTCCAAGCGCAAAAGAAGTAAAATAATAAATAACTCTTAGAATACTTAATGATACAACTAAAAACGGATTTTTAAATGAATCATCTTTAAACTGAATGTGATCTTCATAAATAATATCGTGTGCATCCCAAAATTCAGTTTCAATCATATTTAATAAGTTAGTTAGTTTTTCTGATAATATAGATTCATTTTGTTTGTTCTCTTTAATGTACTTGTTATATGTGCTCCTGAGGTCATAGAAGTATTCCAATATAGAACAAGTACCAATAAATCGAATCTTAGAATCAACACCAGAATATGTAACCAAAAAATCTTCTAGTAATTTATCTCTTTGGATGCTATCTTCTGCCTTAGTTATATTCAAAAGAAGCTCATACATAGGAAAATAAACTTCATTATAACTATTAGTCAACTCTTTTATAAACTTTTCTTTCTTTTTAGTTCTATCATTGAACTTGTATCCAATATAGGCAGTAATTACAGCAATTAATATAACAGAAAAACTAATTTCTTCCACTTCTTTCTCCCCTATTCTCATATCTATCTAAGTTGGTATGTCATATAACCATGAATTCTCTACAAGTGTCGGAGACGCCCAAAATATATATGTAATACGCATGTGTCGGTAATACTCCGTTTATCAACACAAGAAATATTCATTTTGATAGAAAAATGGTGCTTTTATCTATTAATAACTAATTTTCAAATGCTAAATACTTTCTACAAAAACTTTCCAATTCCTTTAGGAAATGACAATATTTTTTGAGTCGTAAAAAAGGTATCAGTGTTTTGATTCTGGCAGTAAATTGGCATAAAGCTGGCAGAGTCTTGGCACTTAAAACTCGCAAATATATGTTAATGTGTAGGTGTAGAGAATTTTGAAAAGTGCTCTTGCTGTGTCCCAGTGCAGTAAAGGGCTTAAGAGCCGAAAGGCTCTTTTCTTATGTCCAATAAGGAGGGCAGTACATGGCTAATGAGACTCTAAAGAAAGAACCGGTTAAATATCATCCTAAAATAAAGTACGAGGATACAAAGATATTTAAAGCACTTGATCGGATGATGCGGTCGAATAAGGGTATATCTGGACCAATGTAATGGCAAGGCATCCCGAGATCTATAAAAACAAAGAATGAGAGAAGGCAAGACAGTTTGTCATTATTAGAGCTAACGGTCTCTGTGAGCAATGCCAAGCTAAGTGTATCATCAAGCCGGGCAAGGAAGTTGACCACATCATTGAATTAACCGATTCAAACAAGCATGACTGGAACATAGCTTACAATCCGGATAACCTACAATACTTGTGTTCTGATTGTCATAACCATAAAAGCGGGAGAAGTACAGGATTACAAGATTTCACAACCCCCCCCGGGGTAAAAAAGTAATGCTTTTAGCTTGGGGACCGGGGAGGGAAGGTTATTTATTACGCGAGTTAGATCCGTATAGGGGGGTGTGGTGGGGAGGTGATAAAACCATGAAAAAGGAACATCAAGATTTAACGAAAGAAGAGCGAATTAAGAAAGAGATCCAAAGACTTAAGCGTCTTTTCAAGAATATGCCCAAAGAGACCATGAACAGAGTTTTATCGCTGATCACCAACGCTGCCTTCATGACCATTACCCTTGAGGATCTGCAGGAAACCATTAACCGAGAAGGCACTGTCTCTGAATACAAGAACGGTGAAAACCAATTTGGAACGAAAAAATCACCTGAGGTTGAGATCTATAATACGATGGTGAAGAACCACATGAGCATAATCAAGCAGCTGACAGACTTAACGCCGCAGGGTCCTCCACCTAAAGCCCCGGAGCCGGATGCCTTCGAAAAAATTATCCTAAGGCGGGGGAAAGGTGGCTAGGCCTAAGGTCGCTCTTCCCGAGTATATAAAAAGCTGGCATGATTATGTTGATCGAGAGCCTAAAAAGCATTGTAAAGACATCAAAAAGCTAAAGAAACTCATTGAATCCTTACTTAAAAACCCAAAGGTCTTCTACGACGATACCGACGTAGAGGCCTTTATTGATTTCTGCAAACTCGTTAAGCACAAGGAAGGCCGCTGGGCCGGACAACCTTTTGAATTATCCATAGAGCAAAAGTATATATCTGCCTGCATTTTTGGTTTCAAAATTTATGACACCGAACTCCAGATGACCGTTCGATACTTTAGGGAACTCATCCTATTCGTGGCCAGAAAATGGGGTAAATCTACTTTCATTTCAGCCATTGCAGACTTTCTCTTACTGGCCGACGGAGAACCGGCTGCTCAGGTGTGGTGTCTGGCCACCATGAAAACTCAAGCGGCCATTGTTTACGAAGCGGCAAAATCTTTTCTGCAGACGAGTGATGTTCTGACCCCCAAAGATAACCCCAAAAAACATTGGCGGACTAAGAGGGATAAAGACAACACTGAGATGATCCTGTTTCCTGCTACCAATTCATACATGAAAGCCGGCAGTAAAAACAGCGAAGGTCAGGACGGTTTAAACCCTCATGGTGTTGTCATCGATGAGCTTCATGCAATTAAAAACCGTAACACCTATGATGTCTTTTCCTCGGCCCAAGGAGCCCGAGCTCAACCGTTGAACGTCATCATCTCAACCTTTGGCTTTGTCCGTGAAGGAATCTTTGACAGCATCTTCGAGCGCTGTAAAAAGGTCTTAAACGGAAAGAGTAAAGAGCGCGTCTTCCCGATGATCTTGCGGATCGACGATGATGACAAGCCTGAGGATCGAACGTGCTGGATAAAGGCTAACCCAGGAGCAGGGGAAGCCAGACCCACCATGAGTTATCTCGAAGGCGAATATCAAAAAGCCCTGGAAGACCATGCTCAAATGCCATCGTTTTTGGCCAAGCATCTGAACAGGGCCAGCTCCTTAAGCATGATCTATTTTGATCTCCCCATTGTTGATCAATGCGCTATCGATATGACCGAGGACATGATACGGGATCTTTATGCAGTTGGAGCAAGTGACATTGCTGAGACGACGGATCTTTGTGCATCGTCAGCCCTGGTACCCATCGGAGGCAAACTGTATTTGTTTCAAAAGTATTTCATTGCCCGGTCAAGGATTGAGCAAAACAAGCAAGGCAGATAAAATGGCTTACGAGAGCTTTACTTACACCGGAGCAAGTGATGGACTTAACCATGAGCTCTTGCATATTTGCGAGGGGAGCATGGTAAGCAGAAAGGACGTTGTGCAATGGTACGTTGATCTAGCCGAGAACTATGGCGTGACCTTCTGGAAGATCGGTGCTGACCGTTGGCACTTTGAGGACTTTGCCAGCGACATGGAGATATCGGGGTTCCCAAGAGAAGACAACGAGGGACGAGGTGTGGTTTTCCCTGTTGCGATGGGAGCTAAAAGTCTTTCCCAACCCATGAAGGAAACCAAATCATTGTTTGAGGACAAGATTGTACAGTTCAGTCGACACAATGGTCTTTTCCGGTGGTGTACAACAAATACTGCAGCTAAGATCGACACCAACGCAAACATTCAACCGGACAAGGCAAAGAGTAAGGCGAGAATCGACGGGTACCTGAGCTTTTTAATGGCCTATATTGCTTATAAAAAAGTATTGGATCTGTTCGAAGAATACCAGCCGTAGAAAAGAGGTGATCAATTGGGGTTCTTCCGATATGTGGCAGGTTATTTTCAGAAAGAAAAAATAACGGCTGCCAAAGTCATCGATTTACTGAACCGAGGATATTCCCTGACGCAACTCTTCGGGGGGAATATTTACAACATCCCGGAAATCCGGACCGCCATTAACTTCATCGCTGAAAAGGTCGCCAGCATTCCCTTTTACCATATCCGAGCAGACACGGAAGGTAACATGACCCAAGTCAATGACCGGCTGGGGTTTGCCCTGAAGGTAAGAACCAATCTTTATCAGTGCCCTCAAGTTTTCTGGACTCATTGTATGACCAAAGTGTTATTAACCAATAACTGTTTCATCATGCCCGAATGGGATGAACACAGCGGCAAACTGCGCTGGCTTTGGCCATTGCCCTTTACCAGAGGTGAGTTCAGCCAGGATGCCCAGGGGAGAATCATTGTCACGTTAGGCGGAAGCTATCCATTTTATTACGAGGACCTAATTCATTTGCAGCGGTTCCCTGACGGCAAACAAGGATTCAGCAAACAGGCCTCAGGAAACTATGTACAAATTGTCAACACCATGCAAAACCAAGCCGTCAAGGACAGTGAGAACAGTCAAAGAATCGCTGCTTTGCTTCAAGTCAAGTCCCAGCTGAAGAGCTCTGACATGAAGAAAAAGCTGGATGAGTTTAAAGAGCTATTTCTAACAGCTGAAAACACGACCGGTTTCGGAATGATCGGCGCTGAGTATGAAGTCCACAATCTTGACATGAAACTCAATCCTTTAGATACCAAACTTCTGGATGATATCACCCGAAAACTCTATAACTACTTCGGTGTTAGCTATGAAATCATTAACGGAACCGCCTCAGAACTTCAGTTTGAGCAGTTTGTGGACAACACCATCAAGCCCTGGGTGTGGCAAATCGAAGAGACCTCCACCTATGCCTTGTTCAGTGAAACGGAAATCTTTCACGGAAATTGCGTTCAGGCAGAATTGGTGGACTTGGAAATCAGCACTCTGGCGACCAAGACTGCCTTCTATAAAGAAATGGTCTATGGGACAATTATGAACCGAAATGAGATCAGAAAACGGCTTGGCATCACCAAAGGGCCGCCGGAACTAGACAAGTTCTTGGAAAACAAGAACTTTCAAGTGCTAAGTCCCGGGAGCTACGTGGTGGAGCAGAAAGGAGGAGAGAGCGATGAACAAGGAAGCGGAGAAAAAATCACCCCTGAGTCAGCAGTCTAAAAAGCGCATGCTCTTTGATGATGATCGGTCAAAATTTAGAGCGATCAGCGAAGAAGTGGATGGCCAAAACGTCAGGAGATTGCGGGGGTACCCAATACTTTTCGACACACCGGGACGCCCCTACCGTGGGAGTAAGTGGATCGAGAAGGTCGATAAGAAAGCTTTGGAAGGGGTTGATCTTTCAAAGCTTGTTTTATTGTGGGATCATGCCACGTCTTGGGTGCTCGGCAGAGCAGGAAAGAATATGAGAACCGTTGTTGACGAGGTCGGTTTGTTTATTGAGGTAACTCTGGGGAATACCTGGTTGGACGATTACGTCTTTGACCGAGTTCAAAACGAAATTGTGGATGGCATGTCCTTTTGGTTCGATAACAATGCCATGATCGCCACCGACTGGGAAAACAAGATCGATGTAATCCTCAAGATTAATGATGTCTATGAGGTAAGTATCGTCGTCTTCCCGGCGTATGAAGAAACGGTCATTATTACCGAAGAGCAGACCGCTGAGACGCCTGCATCGGCTGACGATGCAGCTCTCAAATTGGCCTTAATGAACCTGATCAGTCAGTTGTAAACCATACGTGACAACTAAGAAAGAGGAGGAAAAGGATCCATGAAATTAACGCAAAAAGAGGCGGCTGAACTCCGTAGGGAAAAATCTGAGTTGGAACAAAAGCGACTGGAGCTGAAAAGCAAGGTTAAAAATCATCGGGATATGTCAGCCGAAGATATGAACGAAGTGGCCGA
The DNA here is from genome assembly GCF_014237355.1 of Desulfosporosinus sp. Lineage (NCBI taxonomy): Bacteria > Bacillati > Bacillota > Clostridia > Eubacteriales > Desulfitobacteriaceae > Desulfosporosinus > Desulfosporosinus sp. Next base: position 69,500 of record NZ_JABZFS010000080.1, on the reverse strand, counting down.
CAACCTTAGAAGTATGTCTGAACGATTGGACGAAATCAATGAAAGGCTCCAGGAAGCACCGGAGACCGAGAAACGAGGAGGATTTATGTTCGGCAAGCAAAACCATAACGATCTAACGGAAGAGAATTATCGCTCAAGCACAAAGTACCGGGATGCTTTCTATAGAAGTTATCTCAATGGGAAAATCAGCGAAGCAGATGCCGACATTATGGCATATGGTAAGCGCGCTGTTACGGATATGAGCGGCGAAAGTGTGGCCAGCGGCGCTGAATACCTGGTTCCCCAAACAACTCTCGATAATGTCTATTCGGTGATCAAACAATATGGCCGATTGTATACGGCTATCACTAAGTTTGGCTTTACAGGTGACGTGTCCCTTCCTATTGGTACTACCGAGGCACCCACCGAGAATCCCGACGGCACAGTAACCCTTAACTTCTCATTTACTGAAGTGAAAATTTCTCAGCAGGCCGTTGTGGCAACGATTGTTGTTAAGAATCTGCTGCTCAGAAACAGCATTCCAGCCTTTGAAAAGTTCCTTGCCATGGAAATTGGGAAGTACATTGGGATTCTACTTGAAAACTATGTGCTAAATGGCGCGGTGGATACCTCGACCTTCCAAGGAATTATTGCAGCCCTTAAAGTTGCACCCTCAGCAGCTAAAACTTATTCCGCGATGGACTGGCAACAGATTGCCACGATCTGTTCAGAGGTTGAAAGCCCTTATGGAGATAATGCAACATGGGTTATGAAACGCAGCACGTTCTTTAAGCGGTTTTTCGCAATTACCGATGCAGCAGGGAAGCCTTTAGTATCCGGCCTTCCGGTGCAGGGTGGACCTGGTCAATCCAATTACTTAATTGCCGGGCAGCCAGTGGTGTTCACATCCCAAATGCCTGATACTGAGTCCGTGTTGTATGGCGATCTTTCAACGTATATTGTCAATGAATCGGAGGCCTTCGTCATTGAAGCGAATGCTTCTGAGAAGTTTTCAGAGGATAAGACGGTATGGAGAGGCAAGCTGTACTCCGGTGGCAAGCCATTGTTCGCTAAGAACACCTTCGCCTATTACAGCTACTCCGCAACCTAATTTGTTAAGGAAGGTGGCATAAATGCCTAGAACCAAAAGCAAGGCGCCTGAAGCTGTTGAACTAAAACAGACTGAGGGCGTTCTTTATTTGAAAGCAAAAAGGCCACTCACTGTCAGGGAGCATGAGGAACTATCTCAAAAGTTACGGTATGAGATGAAAAAAACGGGACTGACCATGGTTTTAGTCCCGTTTTCCTTAGATCCCGTAGAGGGTGAGTAAATGACGAACGAAGAATTACTTGAGAAAGTAAAAACCGGGCTAGGGATAACAAGCCCGTACACCGACGGAACGATTTCGATCAAAGCAATTGCAGTCAAGCAGTACATGTTAAACGCTGGTGTAACAGCTGAAAATGTAGAGACTGAGTTAGGGATTGCAGCCTTGACCGTGGGTGTGAATGATATTTGGAACCTCAAAAGTGGAGAGGTCGCCTTTAGTCCCGCTTTCGATATTCTCATGACCCAGCTTAAGGCGGTGAGCTTGCCATGAGCAGACCGGATCAAGCTGTATTTTTAGTTAGTTCAACAATTACATCGGATGAGATTGGCAATCAGATCAAGACTCTTACGGAACGCCTAGTCTTTGCAGAAGAACTCTCGGTGGGTTCGGGTGAGTTTTACAATGCGGCTCTTAACGGTTTGCGACCTTCCAAACGATTCGAAATCTATGTCCGGGAATACCTCGGCGAAGCCAAGCTCAAGCACAACGGCATAAACTATCGAATCATTCGTACAGGAGGAAAAGGCGAAAAGATTGAACTGACCTGTGAGGCGGTGGCTGCCGATGGCTTACATTAGAATTGATCAACTGGCCAACGAAATAGCAAATTCTATCCGGGAATACACAGAAGACGTCACGGTCTCCATCGAGAGAGAAGTTGGTACCACTGCCGATAATGTCTTAGCTGAAACGGAAAGACTCGCTCCAAAGCGAAAAGGAAAATATGCGGCAAGCTTTGTGAAGACGGATAAGTCTCTCCCAGGTAATCGGCGATATGTAATTTGGAACAAGAAATTCTATCGACTAGTTCACTTACTTGAATTTGGTCACGCCAAGCGAGGAGGCGGAAGAGTGCAGGCTTATCCTCATCTTGGGCCGGCGCACGATAAATATGCCCCTAGAATGGTAAGGAACATTGAACGGATTATAAGGAATGGTGGGTAATATGAATCAGGTTGAATTAGTAACAGCATTAAAAAGCTTGGGCATGCCCATAGCTTATGGTGAATTTGAGTCAACCCCTGAGAACCCATCCCCATCTCCTCCGTTTATTACGTATCAATTTACGGACGACGAGGATCTCAAAGCGGACAACCAAAACTATGTTGATATTGGTGATTACAACATAGAGCTTTACACGGACAAGAAGGATCTTACTATAGAGAAGTTAGTCCAAGACAAGCTTAAAGAATTGCACCTGCCCTATTCCAAAAGTGAGGCAAAAATTGAATTGGAAGAATTATATCAAGTGATCTACAGAATTCAGCTGATAGGAGGATAAAACATGGATAACAAAGTAACCTTTGGCCTTGAGAAAGTCCATATCGCCTTTAAAGACCTTACAAATGTAACCCAGCCCGCCTGGGAAACTCCCATCGCTATACCTGGCGCGGTTAGCTTTAAGCCAAAAGCCGAAGGCAAAGATAGTACGTTTTATGCAGACAATGGGTCTTATTATGTGAGCACGAGCAATAATGGCTACACGGCAGACCTGGAAATGGCCTTAGTGCCGGATGCAGTGCTTGCGGAAATGCTCGGCTGGGAAATTGACAGTAAAATGGGATGCTGGTTGAAATAGCGAACGCGATACCTAAGCCCTTTGCCCTCTTAGGGCAAGTTTTAGGTGATCAGAAGAATCGGCGTTTCGTGTACTTTGACTGCACTGCCAGCCGTCCAGCTAAAGAACATAAAACAAATGGGGACGCAATCGAGCCGGCAACGGATATTCTTTCATTAGTTATTAAACCTATGGAAATCGGCGGCAAGAACGTGGTTAAGGGGACGATGGAACTCTCCGAAACGAATGCTACGGCCTATAACGCATTCTTCACAGCAGTTACAATACCGGCTGCAGCTTAAGGAGGATCCCTATGAAAGAGCTAATGATTGGCGATAAGAAAGTGAGGGTCAGAGCAACGCCTCTGGCCCTCTTGTATTACAAACAAGAATTTCATTCAGATCTCTTGGGTGATTTAACAAGAATGAAAGGGATCGAGAAAGATTCTTCGAAACTCGATACCGTTTTCTTGTTGCAGATTACCTGGGCGATGACCAAAGCGGATGCCTATCCGCAACCGTTTCCAAGTTTTGAAGGATGGCTCGTGACATTTGACGAAATCGATTTAACAAACCCAACCTTTCTCGCGGCCTCAATGGAGGAGGTCGCCAATGGCTTTCTTGGGAAGAATAAAAGACGGTGAGTCAAAGGATAGCTGGGTACCGGAACGATTAGATCTTGAATTATTGGCAATAGGCAAACGAACGGGTTTAAGTTTTGCAGAAATAAATGAGTTTAGAGTATGCGACTTACTTGCCTACTCTAAATCATATGTTGGTGATGGGGATAGCAAGGAAAGGGAGGCCACTCAAAAAGACATTGATGTATTTTATAGGAATTGATTTGTAGTGTCTGATATGATTAAGATTCCTTTCTTGGGAGTTTAGCGAATCAAATAAAAATCCAAACTGCGAGGTTAGGTGCATCGATAATGGAGAAATGATCAGTTACTCGTGAGAGATATCCGACGCAGGAGGAAATTTAGGTAATATGACGAAAACATATAAAGTAAGATATATGTACTTTTCGGAATATAATTCTCATATCGGATATAATACGAACTATTTCGCTAATCCTACGTTATCTGAAACCGGGTGTATCGGTGCCATTCTTAGGAGTCGGGATAAGGGGGTAAGGAAAATGAATGTCAATATACCAAATGTGTCACTTGGAGAATATGGATATGAAGGCACAATTCACTTAACTTCATGGAATGGCTTTGTATCAAGCTCAAAAGGTGTTTACAGATTAGATATTGGTGGAGATATGGTTCAGAAGGATCCACATTTATCAAATGAGCATCTTGTAGCATACCAATATACAGTTGATTATCAGAATGAAATAAGAGACAGAATTATTGAGGCCTTATTTAAAATTTACTCAGATTTGCATGCTGATTATGGGTATGAGGGTGATGAGAAATTAGAATACATGCCAGATGTAGAGGCATATGAAGATTTTAAAAGGTTAATAGGACTATCCCAGGTTCATATAATGAATGTTTATAAAGATGGTATGGCATATGTAGGTTATGAATTAAATTGCACTTGGGATGAAGAACATGGCCTAGGAATTATGATGTATAAGGATAGAATTGTCGAACTGGGTAGCGCTGACACATCATTCTTAACCTGGATCGCCGAAAAAGACTTAGCTAAATAGGTTTTTAGAATAACTCTGGGGGCACCCGGCATCAGATAACAGCGTATTCCCAAAATCTGAGACAGTATGCATGTAATAACCAGACTTCGGGAATACGCGGGACGTTATACGCCATACCTGGGTCTCTTATTTGATTAGTTAGGGCAGATTTTTGAGAGTAAAGGAGATAATTAAGATTATCCAGGCCATATAATGTTAAAAGGAATATCGTTAGGTGGGGATAAATCGTTTTATGACAAAGAAGATAACATTTATACTAATTTTAATGAGCATAATCAATTGGTTACCGATTTTGAGACTTTACTTTATAAAATCAACAATAGACATCAATTTACTTACGTTTTTGCTTTTCTTTCACTATGTAACAATTTTATCTGCGGTTCTTTGTATAGTTATTATCGGAATTTCTATTTATAAAAGACAAACAAAGTCAAAGATTGAATATTGTATTGCTTTAGTCAATATTGCTTACTTAGTTATTGGGTATAATTATTATAAGATTTTATTTTTCAACTAATGTCACGTTAGCTGAAATGCGCCTCTGAATTATTTTCATCTTTCAAGAATATTAGTATGGCACCTTAACTTCACTAAAGACTGCTTTAGAGTACTAGTGGAAATGTGAATAAGTTTTTTTATAAACGCCTTATGGGCGTTTTTCTTATGCCGTAAGGGAGGTGATTAACATAGCAGCAACAATTAAAGGAATCTCAGTATTAATCGAAGGCGAAACAACTGGACTAACAAGAGCCCTGGCTGATGTAAATAGATCAAGCCGAGACATTCAGGGTGAACTCAGACAGGTTGAAAGACTACTCAGATTCGATCCTACGAATACGGAATTACTTACTCAAAGGCAGACCTTATTGGGGAACGCGGTAGCAAATGCTCGGGAAAAGCTTGACCGTCTTCGTGCTGCCCAAGAGCAAGTCAATGAACAACTGGCAAGAGGGGATATCGGCCAGGATGAATATCGTGCTTTTCAGCGAGAAATTGCTGCCGCAGAGCAGCAACTGAGACGCTTTGAGGAGCAAATAACAAGTACAAGTAGCGAGTTGAACGAATTAGGGGAAACCGCTGAAAGTAATACCAACAGATTAAGTGAAGTTGGGGATAAAGTAAAAGGCATCGGCGAAAAGATGACTGTTGGTATCACCGCACCCGCCATCGCAGCTGGTGCAGTTATGCTTAAAGGGGCAGTAGACGCCGAAAACGCTCAAAACAAGCTTCAAGCTCAGCTTGGTATTACTGCCGAGGAAGCGGAAAACTTAGGCGACACCGCAGAAGAAGTCTGGAAAAACGGCTTTGGAGAAAACATTGAGGAAGTTAACAACGCAATCAAAGACGTCAGGTTAAATATGGGCGCCTTGGTCGATGAGGAGTTACAATACGTTGCAGAAGGTGCTATGACCATTGCTGACGTATTCGATCAGGATATCAAAGAAGTCACTGCCGCTGCCGGTGTGGCCATGAAGGCATTCGGCATCGATGGACAAGAGGCGTTGGACCTAATCACCGTTGGCTTCCAGAAAGGCGGAGATTATTCTGGCGAGCTTATCGATACCTTGCGGGAATATAGCCCCCAGTTTGCCGCAATGGGCATATCAGCTGAACAGATGATGGGGATTCTTATTTCCGGTGCTCAGGCTGGGGCTTGGAACCTGGATAAAGTCGGAGACTCCATGAAAGAGTTTAACATAAGAGCCCAAGACGGATCCAAGACAACAGCCGAAGGCTTTACCGCCATTGGCCTATCTGCTGAGGAAATGGGTACCGCCATCGCTGAAGGGGGCGAAAAAGGTCAGCAAGCATTTATGGCGACAGTCGCGGGTTTAGCGGCAATGAAAGATCCGGTCGAACAGAATACTGCAGGCGTTGCCCTATTCGGGACCCAGTGGGAAGATGTCCGATCAAAAGTTATTATGGCCATGGCCGACGGAATGCAGGGTCTTGGAGATTTCAAAGGTGCCACAGAGAATGCCGCTAAAGCAGCCTATGAGACAAATCCAGCGAGAGCCCTTACTGAATCATTGCGCGAGATGCAAGCCGCAATAGGACCAGCCCTTTTGCCCCTAGCAGACATCATCAAGAACATCATTGTGCCGGCGATTAAATCGATGGAGAAATGGTTTAACCAGCTGTCCCCAGCTGGACAAAAGACAGTCCTTGCCATTATCGGCATAACTGCAGCCATTGGACCGTTAATGATGGTACTAGGCCCACTCATATCCCTGGTCGGCGGAGCAGCAGGAGCGATTGGTGCCGTGAGTGCCGCAGCTACAGGAGGGGCTGCCGGAGTTGGTATTCTGACGAGAGCTTTTCCAGCCTTAGGTACGGCGTTGACAGCACTTTCCGGACCGGTAGGAATAGCAGTAGCCGGAGTGGCGGCAGTGGTTGCCATAGGAGGATCCTTGGTAAGTTCCTTAAACGAAGAAGTTATACCAAGTGTAGATCTGTTTGGCGATGAAGTTTCCGACACAACCAAAAAAGCGGTAACATCCTACATGGAGATGGACAAAAAAGTAAGTACATCCCTCATGGCATTTAAGGCAACTAACACAACCATTACCCAAGGGATGGCTGCCGAGATGGTGGGTACCTTTGAGAAGATGGGTGCCGATATTAAAGCAGGGCGGGATAAGCATTACGAAGAGGATCTGGCCAATCTAACCAAGTTCTATGCTGATCAAGGCCTTTTGGACACGCAAGAAGCTCAAAACGCACTCGATAAGATGAAGCAAACCCATGAGACAAAGAATAATGAACTAACTTCCTTCCATGCGACCATCAAAGAGATTTATGAAAAGGCCGCCGCTGATCATCGGTCAATAACTCAAGAAGAAGCGGATCAAATTAAAAGGATCAAGGACGAAATGGAGCAACTGGCGATTCAGGCTTTAACGGATTCTGAAGCAGAACAGAAGGCAATTCTCACCCGCATGCAGCTTCAGGCAAAAGATATAACGACTCTGCAAGCAGCCGAAGTTATGCTAATGAACAGTATGAAAAGGTCGTGGCATCCATTACAAGGCAACGAAATGAAGGGGTCATTACCTCTGATGATCAAGCCAAGAAGATGATAGAAGCTGCTGAAAGAACCAGAGCAGCATCTATCACTAAAGCAAAAGATATGCATGAAAAGGTGGTATATGAGCTCCAGCAACAAAACGCGGATGTCGCTGAGCAGCTCAACGAGCAGGACGGTACCATTAAAACCGGGTGGGACAAGCTTAAAGAATGGTTTACTAATAATCCAATTATCCGTTGGATTATAACGAAGACATCCGGCGGTTCAAGCGGAGATGATGACGTGGACGAAAACTATAACGGAACGAACTACTTTTCTGGCGGACTTACAACACTTCATGAGAAGGGCTATGAAATCTACAACCTCCCGCGAGGAACAAAAATTTATAACCATGAAGCTAGTGAAGATTTGGTCTTAAAAACAGCCCAGGAGGTTGCTCGCGGTGTGTTGGCCGGTAATCAGGATAAGCCCAACGGAATAACTCAATACATTACCATTGAGTCTCCAACGCCTCTTTCACCGTCAGAGACAGCGCGTCAAGTAAAAAATGCCAGCAGACGGCTGGCGCTGGAGTGGTAGCATGCCAAAAGTTACTTACACAAACGAACGAGGGCAGAGTGTCATGCTTGGGGACTCTGCTCCATTATTAGTTACTCGCTTTGATGGCATTGGAAGTGTTTACAACGAAATCCTGAGACAAAAAGCACCTTATCAAGATGGCTCAACCGTGACAGGTGGAACGTTGGCCGAACGGGAGCTGACCATCGAAGGCAGTATCTTAGCACCCGATAAAGACACTTATCGCAGGCAACTCCTGCAAGCCTTTAATCCCAAGCTAGGCGGCACTCTTCGCTATGAAAAAGGCTCAGTTGTTAAGGAGATCGAATGCATAACAGAACTGGCCCCGGCATTTCCGAGCAATTTCTCAGTAAACCATCAGGTCTTTTTAATAACCCTCCTTTGCCCCAAGCCCTTTTGGCTCGACATTGAGACTGAAACGGATGAGATTGTGACATGGATCGGCGGTATGAGCTTCCCTCTACGCTTGCCGACCATCTATGCCACGAAAGGTCCCAAGCTAATCAACATTATTAACCAGGGAGACGTGGAAACGCCGGCTAGAATAGAGTTCAAGGGTCCGGCGACTAACCCTCGAATTACGAACCAAACCACCGGAGAATACATTCAGGTTAATCGGAGCTTACTGAACACCGATAAACTAATCATCACAACGGACTTTGGTGCAAAACGAGTTGAGATCGAGGATGAGTCAGGTTCTAGAATTAACGCTTTCAACTGGATCGATCTTGGAAGTACGTTTTGGTCGCTGCAGGTAGGCGACAATGTTGTAGAGTATTCGAGCGATGACCAAGTCGAGCCGGCTGCAGTGTTTGTAAGCTATAGAAACCGTTATATCGGGATTTAGGGGGTGGAAACGTGGAGCATTATCGATTTTTTAACAGCGCTGAGGGTGACGAACGGTTATACCTAGCAAGCGACTATGCAGAATACTTCAGTCGATTTCTGAGCGATGGTTTATATACGGAAAATGGACAGGCAGGATTAAAGGTCGCACCAGGCAGCGGGCTAAGCGTTAGCATAGAGCCTGGATTCGGATTTATTCGTGGCTATATGTACCATAATGATGCCAATCTGGCTAAGGAATTAGATGCTAGCGATTCCATGCTTGACCGCATTGATCGAACGGTTTTGCGATTTGATGAGGTAGCTAGAACAATAGGTGTGGTCATAAAGAAGGGTGCATTCTCAAGTACTCCTCAGGCACCCTCACTAGAGATTACAAGTACAGTCAAAGAACTTGCCCTGGCACAGACGCGGATCCGCAAAGGAGCAACCACAATACTAGCCTCAGACATCACTGATGAGCGACTAACAGCAAATTGCGGACTAGTATCAAGCTTAATAACTATTCCGGCACAGGAAATGTGGGACGTATGGAACAGCACACTAAATCAAATTGAGGCAGCCTGGACAGCACATACTTCGGTGGTTGATAACGAATGGACAAATAAAAAGGCCTCAGTCGATATCGAATGGGATAGCATCCAGGCTGACTGGCAAACGTGGTTCGCATCAAGGCAAAATGATATAGGCCTAAGGGTTTTAGCAGGTCCAGGCCCTTCGGAGCCTTCAGGGATAGTTGCTGGAGATTTCTGGTTTGAAGAGGTGTAATTATGCAACCGATCCGGATCATAGACAAACAATTTAATTTATACGCAGAAATAGATGACTATGAGAGCCTGATCTGGACCAGACGTTGGCATAAAGCTGGGGAATTCGAACTTCACATTTCGGTGGATAAAGCGAACACCGGGCAATTGCAAAAAGGAAGAATCGTTGTCGCCGGGGATAAGGCGGCTTTTATTTTGCACAGGGAAATATCGGTTGGAGAAAACGGGGAAGAGACAATCTTGATCAAAGGCACAACTATTGCATCTATGGTCGGGAGAAGGATAACTGTCCCACCGGCTGGATTTGCTTATGATAGAGTTGAAACTACAGCTGAAGAGGCCATGAAGCACTACGTAGATAAGAACTGCGTAAATCCGGTTGATCTAAGGCGAAAGATGCCTTCATTGGCTATTGCTCCGAATCTTTCAAGAGGTCCTAACATTGTCCATCTGAGTAGACTCAAAGCGTTGGACGCAGAGCTTGAGGCTATATCACTTTCTAGTGGCTTAGGCTGGGACGTTATCCTAGATACCGTAAGTAAACAGTGTATATTCGAAACTTACGAAGGGCGTGATCTTACAGCTGGGCAAACCGTGAATCCTCCAGTCATCTTTTCGGTTGATTTTGACGCAGTTAAAGTCCAAACCTTTATTGATAGCGATTTCGGGTACCGAAATACTGGCTATGTTGGTGGCCAAGGTGAAGGTGAAGAGCGCGAGATTATCGAGGTCGGTACTGGCCTAAGTGGTCTAGAGCGTCTTGAGACGTTTATTGATGCCCGGGACATAGAGGATGGTGATGACCTAGTATCCCGAGGTCAACAAAAGCTCTCTGAGATGGGCGAAATTCAGACCTTTGACAACGAGATTTTGACCAATGGGCCTTACACGTACAAAGAGGACTGGGATCTTGGGGATATTGTCACTGCCATGAACCGTAAATGGGACGTAACACTAGATGCTCGTATCACGGAAGTGAAGGAAATATATGAGCCAGACGGTTTTAAACTAGAGGCGACCTTTGGAAACGATGTCCCAACACTTGTTGAAAAAATTAAGAAAGTATTAGATAGTCCGTTAGTTGAGAAGTCTAATTTATCTGTTGAGAATATCCCGACCAAAACCTCACAACTTGAAAACGATGCCGGATATATAACAGTTAGTGAAGCTCCCCAAGCATCAACGTATATCCATACACAACTATCTCCATCACAGATATGGACTGTTAACCATGGCCTGGGGCTTTTTCCGTCGGTAACTGTCGTAGACAGTGCTGGAAGTACCGTGATGGGTGAGGTCAAATACCTGTCCAATAACTCCGTTGAATTATCGTTTAGTTACGTATTTAGCGGTAAAGCTTACCTTAATTAAGGGGGAGATATCTTGCAGATCTTAACCAATATAGATCTAGCAAAAAATGAATTACAAAACGCGCGGATACAGAACCTAGCAGTTGATCCGGCTAGTCCCGTTCCCGGCCAACTATGGTACAGCACAGCTGACAATACCTTCTACGGCTGGAATGGTACCATAAAGCTTAACTTAGGCCAGGTATTAACCGGGGCTAGCATAGTAACCCTGATTAATGCATGCGCATCCTTAATAGACGATGACAATCTAAGCGCCAATGTTGCCGATGCCCTTACTAAGCGACACTCCCACTCTAATTTAGCCGTTCTCAACGCTATGGAAGTCGCATTCACCAACGCCTTAAAAACTAAGCTTGACGGGATAGCTACTAATGCTAATAATTACTCCCATCCCACGGGTGACGGCAATTTACACGTCCCTGCAACGGGTACCACTAACAACGGTAAGGTTCTAAAGGCTGGAGCTACCGCTGGAAGCCTGTCGTGGGGCACCCTAACTAAGACTGACGTAGGGTTAAGCGCTGTTGAAAACAAATCCTCAGCCACAATCCGGGGTGAGATTACAAGCTCAAACGTCACAACTGCCCTCGGGTTCACTCCTGTAAAAGACGGGGGTAATACACCAGAGTTTAGGGAGGGAGTAGAATCCGCAAAACCCGTAGCCACCGGATCTGGATTGGTATACTTTTCTACCGATACCAAGAAGATCTGGAAAGATACCGAGGTATGGACTCAGATGGGAGGACAGGATCTGCCTATAGCTTCTGCTACTACCCTAGGCGGAGTTAAGGTTGGAGCAAACCTATCCATCACAGATGGCGTATTAAGTGCCAATGATAATCCCTCCAGTTTCCTCATCCGACAGGAATTGTTTACTGTAGGATTGGGACAGGGTACTTTCAATTTGACCAAGGGGTCCTATAAGCCCGGAACCAATTCCCTTTTCTGGTATATGTTCGGACAGAAGCAGGATAACGAGGCCCTAATTGAGTCATCGGCTACGAGCTTTCAGATTACTGGGGGGCTAGACGAAGGTACTGAGATTATGGTGGAGTATATCGAAGTCCTTAACTCCCATCCGTTTCCCTATCACGCTAGCGAACACATTAGTACAGGAGTAGATCCGATACCCAATGCAACAACGTTTCAGAACGGTCTCATGAGTCCTACCGATAAATCGAAGCTGGACGGGGTAGCTGCCAATGCCAACAACTACTCACATCCGTCCACCCACAGTGCTGACATGATCGTCGATGGGACTACTAATAAGTCATACACTGCAACGGAGAAAACAAAGCTTGCTGGCATAGCTACAGGGGCGAATAATTATACTCACCCTGCGAACCACCCCCCGTCTATAATCACCCAGGATGCCTCTAATAGATTTGTAACGGATACCGAGAAGGCAACCTGGAATGCAAAAGCCTCAACCGCTGTGGCTACCACTGGCGCTGACGGTCTAATGGCCTCCACGGATAAGGTCAAGCTTGATGGGATAGCTACCGGGGCCAATAATTACGTTCATCCAACCAGTGATGGTAGTCTTCACGTTCCAGCCACTGGAACTACCAACAATGGAAAGGTGTTAAAGGCAGGGGCAACGGCTGGAAGCTCAGCTTGGGGCACCCTATCAGCCACGGACGTAGGAGCTGCTCCCTCCGGCCACGTTGGCACCGGGGGAACGGCACACGCTGACGTTACAACAACCACAGATGGGTTTATGACGGCAGCAGATAAAACCAAACTAGATGGTATAGCAACTGGGGCTAATGCCTACACGCATCCGGCTAATCATCCCCCTTCCATCATCACGCAAGACGCTTCTAACAGATTCGTAACTGACGCTGAGAAGACGGCTTGGAACGCCAAAGAGACCCCCTCGGGGGCTCAGTCGAAAGCAGATACCGCTTTGGCCAACGCTAACTCCTATACGGATACAAAAGTGGCTGCCCTGGTTGATTCATCACCAGGAACATTAGATACCCTTAATGAATTGGCTGCTGCACTTGGTGATGATCCCAATTTCTCGACAACGATCACCAATATGGTAGCTGCAAGGACCAAAAAGGGATCTGTTAACATCGGAGATGGGACGGCTACCGTCTTTAATATTGCCCATGGACTAGCTACCCTGGATATTTCTTGGACTGTTCGAGAAACATCCACGGGAGATATGGTACTGGTAGATAGTAAGGTTTTTGATGCAAATACCTTAAGAATTACCTTTCCATCTGCCCCTACACTAAACCAATATCGAGTAACTGTGGTGGGTTAGGAAGAAGGTGTTGAATAGATGAAGATCTTCGGTTTAGAGTTTAAATTTAATGGGTTTGATTTATGGCATAATGGTAATTTTGATCCCGCGTCAAAGGTTAACAAATCGGGGGATACCATGGAGGGTGGTTTAGTCCTACCAGCAAGTACTGCAGATGGAACTCCTCTGAACATTCCTCACGGATCTAATCCCACTGCACCATCCAATGGCGATATTTGGACCACCACAACTTCTATAATGGCCCGAATTAATGGGGTAACTCGAACCATGGCTCATACTGCAACCTGGAGCACAGTATCACAGGCGGAAGCAGAAGCTGGGACAGCGACAACCAATAGGTTATGGTCAGCACTCAGGGTAGCCCAGGCCATATCGGTACGTCTTCCTACAAAGCTGTCCCAGTTAGAAAATGACATCGGGGCTGGGGCGGGCCTTAGCATTATCCCCAGTTCCACGGAGCCAACTCTTAATACAGGAGACTGGTGGTATCAAGAATTATAAAGGAGGTAAATCATGGCTGAGAAAAATTTTCAGATGAAAAGGAAACGGGCTGATGGGGGATTTGATGATTATTTTCCCATAACCAAGGCTGCCAACGTCAAGATGGCTAGCGGATCTACAGTTGAGGCTGAAGTTTCTGGAATGGCACAATTCGCACCTGGGAATATAATTGCCTACCGGGATAAATCCACCGTTGGATCCGAAACTTATTCTACTTCATACGTAAAGGTTAAATCCGTGATTATTGGCCAGGGGGGAACCTTAAGAATCTCCTTTATTTTACGAAGTAACATGATGAGTGGTATATACGCTGCGTATGGAAGAGTATACAGGAACGGAACACCCGTTGGTATAGAGCGATATGCCAAGGATGTTACGAGACTTACTTTTACAGAAGATATTCCGGCATGGAGCCCAGGGGATGAGATTGGAGTATTTGTAAAATCCACCGATGGGGCTAATAGGGCATACTGTGATAGGCTAGAGGTACTGGTAGACCGAATATCCCAAATAGGTACTGTGGAGGTTAAATAATGAAGAAAATACCATATGGAACTGAAGAGGAAAAGCAGCTGATTATTCAGGAGGAACTATTAGGCGGACTGATACTAGCCGGGGAATGTAATCTGGTTGAAGGTAATTTCTTAACTTTCCTAACTCCCGAGGAGGATCTGCAGCGCCAATTTAAGAACCCTATCGAGACTGACCTCCTGGGGCAACAACTAGTTGAGAAGGAGCTCCAAATTCTCGAACTTCAGCAGGAGAATCAGGTATTAGGACAGCAGATGGTTGATATTGACTTAAGATTATTAATGGGAGGATTATAAGATGAATGATTTCGAGCGAATTAAAATGTATTACGACAAGGGATGGGCCACGAAGGCCCAGGTTGCAAGGTACGTTTCCTTTGGGAAGATTACTTCTGAGGAATACACATTAATTACTGGCGATGCCTACGCTGCATAATTAGCCTGGTCGAATTAGAAGCGATGACAAATTTTAAGTAAAACGCCGTGGAGAAGGGCGTTATTTTTATTGCCTAAAAGAAGTGAGGTGGGGCTATGGCGGGGGAAAGCTCAGTCACAGAGCAATCCTGTGAAAGAACACATAAAGGGATAGACAAACAGTTGGAGGTAGCTGAGCGTAGATTGAACGCGCACAGTGAGACTATAACAGACTTAAAGATCATCGTTGGCCAACTTACTCAGCTATTAGAAACCACAACCAAGGCACTAGAAACAATGGAAAAGCGAGTCGCTGCTCTGGAAACAGCCCGTGAAGATATCGAGGAGGCCAATGGGTTCTGGAACTCCCCAGGTGGCCAATGGATTATCAAAGGATCCGTGACCCTAGCGCTCATCATAACGCTTGCAGCCATTGGACAGAACGTCAACCCTGATTTTTTGGCTAGTATATTTGGAAAGTGAGGTAATTATATTGGGTGAATTAAAAATATATGACCTGGTCTTCGATCCGGGCCACGGCGGCCCGGATCCGGGAGCTGTAGGCCAGACGACCAAGGAAAAGGATAATGTGTTAGTGTTGGCCAAAAAAACGGCAGTGATCCTCGAAGCAACAGGTCGCTTCAGAGTAAAATTCACCAGGACTACAGATAAAGACTTCTGCTCCCCTGCACCTTATAACGATGACCTTGACTTAAAGAATCGGGTGAAAGAGGCTAATACTTTGGGCGGCGATGCATTCTATTCCTTCCACAATAATTCGGCTGCGGTCAAGGCTTTCGGAAATGAGGTCTATGCTCTTGCGGCCGGCGGTGAAGGCGAGAAGATGGCCAAAGCAATCCGGGCGAGAATGGCTCTGCTGGGTATGGTGGATCGTGGAGTCAAATATTCAAATTGGTATGTATTAAAGTGGACAGAGGTGCCAGCCGTGCTAATTGAGTACGGTTTTATTAATTCTGAGGAGAGCGTAATCTTGGCCAACATGGATCAGGCTGCTCTGGTCATCGCTCAGGGTATTGGTGATCATTTCGGAGTAAGTGTCTGCTCGAATGTAATAAGAAAGGAGGTCTATGAGATGAGAGAAGCAGTCTTAGCTCATGGAATTGAGGATTATCTCGTGCCTGCACGAAAGGAATCCATCAAGCTTGGGAACTGTGCAGTGTTTCTAAGGTTTGATGACAAAACCCCACCGGCAGACGTTTTTAAAGCCGAGCACTTAACTATTGTTGGAGGTGGATCCGTTGGCCATCCAAACGAAACGATTCTCTCCGGAAAGACCTGGGGAGATACTGCAGCTGCTGTGAGTGCTACTGGAGCTTAATATTCGCAAGCGCTTTACCAATTTACTTATAGGAGGAGGAAATAGGATGAGTGTCCAAGTTATTACACTATTGATTGCGAGTTTATCCTTGGTGTGTTTTTTCGGGACAATGTACGGGATCCAGGCTCTAGTTAAGCAAGGTAAGGATCCAGGCAAGCAGCTGCAGGTGACTGATACTATTATGGACACTGCCGAAACAGTGCACACGGTATTAGAACCCATCATTCCGGATCCGATAGATAATATTATTGATATGATCCTAAAGGTCACTCAAACTGGGGTACATTCGGCACAACAGCTTTATAATAGCGGACAACTTCCTCCGGATCTTCGCAAGGAACAGGCTACTCAGTACACTATAGATATGCTTAAGTTGACAGGGCGGGAGATTACGCAGGAACTTGAGCAGACAATAAGGAATACTGCCGAGGCGGCTGTTTATGTGATGAAGATACAGGAACAAAAGGATCCAATTGTATCATAAGAACTGGATCAACAAATAGCGTAACGGACATAAACGAATCCCTCTCTCGCTTAGGCGTGGGAGGGATTTTTTGTGATTTCATCGCTGTTGTCTTTCTTGAGGTGGTTAATCATTATTATTGCTATTTTCTTCATAAAAAGGTATAGCTAATTGTTTAGGTGTTCGTTTATGTTCCAAAACTTTAACGATTTCATTTTCTGTTTTTATATTGCCGTCGTGTGCTTGCCATTGAGTGGTTTTCATTTCAACTATTAATAAATCATCTTTTGATATAGCAACCTCGTTATTATCTATTTGATTGATAAAATTTGGATCATTCAAAGCTGCAGTAATTTTATCTTGCCCATTTGTTAAGCGCCATTTATAGCCCTCCTCAAAAGAGGCTGTGATAATTTTAAAAGCCGATCTGGTGGTAGACTCTAATATTTTCTCCTCGCTAGAAGTTTTTTTGGTGACATCGGGAGTACGGTAATATTCAACTTCAGACTTAGTTATTTCATTCTGAATCTTCCCGCCTTTTTGCGTAAAGAACTTTTCAATACCTTCTTTTTCTAGAGGTTTCAGGACTTTCTGAACAGCAGAGAGTATATTGATATTAATGAAAAGTTGGTAGACATTTTTGTTAACTATAATTGGCTCCGAATTATCCGCAAATTCGATTCTCACGTTATCATGCTCAATTGCAGTTCCTCTTTTTATTTTTCGACCTCGAATTTTCCTGAAAAGCTCAAGAAGTGTTATGCCTGAAATTGTGGACACAAGTCCTATGTGATTTAAGATTTCTTCAATTGATAATGTGGAAACGCTGTTCCATATTAACTAATTTGAGCTCCTAATGTTCTAATAATTTCAAAGTCAACGTGAAATGAACCGGCTTTAAAGTCGGTTTTTACTAAAAACTGCATTTTAGAATTAGAACCGTTTAGCTCCTTATTTGCTTCCTCTAATAAATTGCCAAAGGCCAGAAGAGCCGGAGCTAATTCTCTTACATCCATTGTTCCGTCTTGAAGCGCAGAACCATCGTATGCAATTGTTAACTCGTATGTGCTCATCTTATCACCTCCAGCATGAAATATTTATCATTAACAACATTATATGCTTTTGTCCAGAATATTTGTAGACTTTTTTAAAAAGAGGTATAATATCATTTCAAAACCGTTAAGGTCCATTCCCTCTTTAGGAAGTGGACCTTTTTCCATTGTAAGACAAGGTTCCCCTTATTTTGCAAAAAAAATATGAGATAATTAGCATAGTATGTTGATTTTACTCTGAAAGTTAATAAAACAAAACACATAAAGAGGGGTATGAGTTATGGTTGCATCCAATCATCTTGAAGGTATTATTACTAATCAAAACAGAGTTACTAATATGCAGGTAGTATTTTTGGACATTGAAAAATATTCAAAGCGTAGAACTTCAATGCAGGTTTCATTAATTGATCAATTTACGGGTATACTTAAAAAGGCGCTTGACCAAGTAGGCAAGGCGTATTTAGACTACGCTCAAAAGAATAACCTAAACTTTAAAAATGACATAATTTTAATACCTACTGGTGATGGCGCTGCCGTGGTTTTCCCATTCGAGGCTTTACCGGGTATACACTTAGATTATGCCAAAGAAGTACTTTTGGAGATCTTCAACATAAATAGCACAAACCATTGTGAAGAATTTATGTCAGAAGGCTGGTGTAATTGTCATCCCAATCTTAATGTTAGAATTGGTATTGCAGAAGGAAAAGGAATTATCTATAAAGATATCAATGGGAATTATAACGTTGCCGGAAACGTAATTAACATGGCATCACGTGTCATGGGATTGGCAGATAGTAATCAAATCATTTTTACAAAGGATGCCCATGATCAGCTAATAGATCTCATTGATATTCCTGACCTATATAAACAATTCATTGAATACAACGATATAGAAATAAAACATGGGGTAAAAATATCGGTATACCATTTTACTGGGCATGATGAAGAATACTTAAATAGAGTTGTTCCAGATAAATTATACTTAAGACAAAGGACTAACTTGATTTCAAAAAAGATGAAAAATATAAGCTTAGGCGAAGAACAATTTGATGAAAAAAAGATGCTTGAGTTCTTTGAAGGATTTATTGGGTCAATAAGTGGGCAAAAGAGTATTGGCTAATTAACCCTTTTTAAGGAGATCTAAAGGAACCCTTAATGTTTCCAATAGGAGCATAGTTTGATCATGAGATGGATGATCAAACTTTTCCAGGAACAATAGTTGTCCGAAGAATGAGAAAATGATTAAAGGGAGTGTTTCGGTATCTCTACATATGAGAACCGATAATAGTATCATCGTTGGTTCTATAGTGTTCTTAATTCTTAGTGTCCTTGATGAATATTGACAATTTGGAGGTTAGGATTCGGTGCCATAGAAGAAGTTAATCCGCAATGAAATGGCTAATTGAAAAAAATCCACGTGCATTTGTGACCGTAAAGTTGTTGCTGCTGATTATCCTTGGTTCTATTTTCTTGAGGACTAGACCTAAATTTGTTACATGCTCATTAGGACAACATATAATCGTTCATTTTGTTTGATGATATTGTATTGGACAAATAAATTTTCGAATTTTAAGATTCTTTTAGTTGACCCCTTTGGGGTCTTTTCTTTTCCTTCAAACTGCCCTATAATAGAACATACGTTCTATTATTTATTAAGTTAGGGGTGAGCAATTTGAACAGTCCTATCAAATGGATGGGTGGAAAATACAGACTAAGAAAGACCATCATAAAGATGATCCCAGATCATATATGCTATTGTGAGCCCTTCGGCGGCGCCGGCTGGGTCCTATTTGAAAAGGCCCCTTCCGAAGTAGAGGTCTACAACGACATAAACTCCGAGTTGGTCAACTTCTTTCGAGTTGTAAAAGAAAAGCCTATACAATTCATTCAGGCATTTGATTATTTGCTCATCTCAAGAGAGATCTTCCAGAAATACAAAGAATTGAGCATCGCCGGCACATCCGATGTAAATAGGGCAGTAAGATTCTATTACCTACTACACTTCAGCTTTGGAGCCTTGATGAAGGACTTTATGATTACCCCTTTAAAGAAACCGCCTATAGTCCTTGAGCGAGTAAGAGACAACATAACATCTGTAAAGGTCAGGTTGGTAAATACAATTATCGAAAATAGGGATGTCGAAAAGATAGTATCCAGTTATGATCGAAGCTCAACATTTTTCTATTGCGATCCACCTTATTACGGTTTAACTGATTATGCAAGTCAAGGAAGTAAGCCGTTTACGAAAGAAGATCACGTCAGGCTAAGAGACTGCCTTTCAAAAGTACAAGGGAAGTTCTTACTAAGTATTAATGATCATCCGGAAATTAGAGAATTATATTCTGGATTTGACATTAACCAAGTAGAAGTGAGATATTCAGTTTGCAGAACCGATAAGAGTAGTAAGGCCAGCGAATTATTCATAAGCAATTACGAAACAAAGGTGGTCAAATGAAAGTTCTAGCCACTCCTATCGAAGTCCTAGCACACTTTGAAACCAACTGTAGACCTCGTCCATTACGCATCAAATATAAGGAAAAAGAATTCCGGATCGCGCAAGTTGTCTCTACGGCGGAGGAGAAGCTCGCTGGTAATCGTATGCTCGTTTTTCGCTGTCAGAGTGAGATCAAAGGTGAGCTCAGGCCATTTGAAATTAAATACGAACTGAATACCTGCAAGTGGCTTTTGTGGAAGATGTAACATATGGGACAGCTTAGACATAAGATGTATTGGGTGTTGTAAAGATCATTCTCAAACCTTTTTGCTGGGGCCATAGAAAAAGGAGAGCTTAGCGGCTCTCCTCTTTTCGAAAGGATCTGTTTAGTATGGCCGTCACCACAATACATATTCTATGTACCGGATTGTCCAATAAGGTTACAATTCATCTTGCTTTTGGCTCTCACTGAAACGGTGGGAGTCTTTTTATAGACTTCGACTACTTATGACATGTTTTTCCAAGACCCTATGCAATAATAAGGCAGGAGAGGAGTGAACCACTTGCTCTGCCATAATAAGACTCTTGGACAGCAAATAGCCCAACAGAGAAAAAAGCGACAGCTATCTCAAGCTCAGTTAGCTGCTATAACGGGAATGAATCCTAAATTTCTAAGTAATATTGAAGCAGGCCATAAGGCTAGAATTCGGATTTATACGCTTGCACGATTAGCGGCTGGACTTGGGATGAGTTAGCTGCAAACGTTTAGGATCTTGGTTGAGCTTAAAGGGAGCATGGATCTATAAACGTCTATAAGTTCGTTTTTGTAGTCTTTATCGAAGTGCCAAACTTTTGTTCTTGAAACGAGAAAAAATGAAGGTTACGTCAAGTCCCCTCTTACCTTTTGGACGAAGGGATTGAATTATCGCATCGTAAATACTTTTGTTAGCTGATGTCAGCAAGTGCCTCATTAATAGTATTGGCAGCTACTTCAGCAAGTTCAGAACTTAAAGATAAAATCTCACCAACCAATAAATATGTATTTAAAAATAGGGATTTTGCTTCTTCAACATCAACATCGTTATGGATACCAGTAGATACTCGATCATATATATTTGCTATATTCTGACGAATTTTCTTCTTTCTGGAAGTGCTGTGACATCTTAGGTGCACATAAGCATTAAGTCTATTTTGGTGCTTATCTGCTTTTAGAGACAGTGTATTGCCTCCAATCTCTATTGTTTCATCAGTTGGCGGATATATTGTATCTGCGAACGCATCAATAATTCTACGACATGTAGTTAAAGCTTGACTAATAGCCTCGGTATCTCCCTCAGATAACCTATCCATTACGGAAGGAATTTGTTCTAAAACATTTCCACAGTTTTCTGATATTTGTAAGTCGACATCTTTTTTATATTTATCAAAGATGCTTTCAGCTAAATTATCAAAAACTTTTGCATAGTAAACATCCGACACAAATTGATGTAAAATACCTAATACTCTACTTTTTATGCCACTTAAGGTTGAAATGTTATTTGATGTGGTAGACATTGCATTGGCAGCCGAATTAACAGCTAACAGTGCTTTATCTCCGCTACTATCAGGTATTCTCATTGCACTTAACTGCGATTTTTGTGCATCAATTGCAGCTTCGATTTGTGCCAGTGGTCCCCAATAACCATATCCTTTCTCTATGTCAGTCCATCGCCCAGTTAAACCCATATATTTACGTGAAATCTTGTTACTGCTGTTATAGCCTCGCATTTCAATTGATAGCCAATATTTTGTTTCTTCGGATCCTTCATATCGAGCAAGTCTTGTAGCCTTTAATAATAAACTTTCAGCGGGCAATCTTGATAATTCAATATCATCCAAAAGTTCCTTTGCAAGTTCTAAAATATGCTTCGATCTACTATTTTCATTCACTATGAACACTCCTATCTCTAATTAGTGCAAACAACTCCAGAATGCTGATTTCATCTAACGCTGGATGACCGAAATAGGTTTGCATATATCTCTTATTACTATGTCTTCGTCATTTTAGCATAAATTTCCTCCTGCGTCTTCGATATCTGCCACTACGACAAGCACATGATCATTTCCCATTTTCGGTGCCCTAAATATCGGCGGTTTGGAATGTTATTTGGTTAGCTAAATTCCCATTTATACTAGTGACGTTTGTTAATCTAAGTTCGCCACTAATTTTTTGCTTATCCTATTCACGCCAATGAATAAATTTACACATTGTAGTTGGGATTCCTTAATTAATTAGTGTTGTTAGGTGTAGTTTGAGCATCAAAAAATCGTCGCCAAATCGTCGCCCAAACTTCCTAAATGTCGCCCAAAATCACCGAATTGAACAAAATCTAAAACCCTGAAAACCGCTTGTATCAAGGGTTTCACAAAATGGCCCATCCTTCACAAATGCAATTTATCTCACTCGTAATGAGCAGGTCGTCGGTTCGATTCCGACCATTGGCTCCACTGGAAACTTACTCCCGCAAGCGATTGCGGGATTTTGCTTTTTCTGGGAATAGGCTCATTTTAACGAATCGTCGCCCAAATGTACACGTACCAGCGGCTTCATGTTTTAGGGGTTACCTATTCGATATATCATAAGGGGGATAGTATGAGTTTATTACAGGCGATGCCTACGCCGCATAATTAGCCTGACCCAACTTAAACATGACAAATTTAAAGTAAAAACGCCGTGGAGAAGGCGTTATTTTTATTGCCAAAAAGATAGGCGTAATGACGGATTATTAGCCCATAGGCGGATCCGATTAGAGTTTTCACGGATTCCGAATCATCAACATACTATGCCATAGAAGAACAAGCCTTAATGGTTTGTGAAGGAGTGGTAATCTGTGGCGGCTGAACTGATAATTTTGATCGGATTTGTCTATGCAATCGTAGAGTCTCTTGAGAAGTTAGGCTTAAGTAGAAAGATTGCACACTTGCTTGCAATTCCTTTAGGAATCCTCAGCAGCTTTGGCCTGCTAAACTGTACCTCGATAGTAGAGTATTTTGCAAAAGGATTTTTAATTGGAATCTGTGCAGTTGGAACTTGTGATACTGCTTGCAACATTTTGGCTAAGTTTAAGGATACCAATAAATGATCATAAAACGCATAATAAGTTCTCATGGCCAAATTAACGGCAATGGGAGCTTGAGAACCTGGATTTTGGCAAACCCCAGGAGGGCAATGGATCATCAAGGGGTTTGTTATCATAGCCATTATTATCAACCTTGTAGCGATTAGACAGAACGTCAACCCTGAATTTCTAGCCAGCATATTTGGAAAGTGAGGTGAGTAATTTGGGCGAATTCGGAAATGAGATTTTTTGAGATTAACCTTAATAAAAATGGCTTATTCCATGCTATAATATTTAAGCATAAATTCAATTAAGCAAATTAAATAAATAATTGTGTAGTATATTAGAAAACTTCTCTTGATAAGTTTTCTAATAAACGGAGTGTGGATATGCTAAACGACGTACTATTGAATGCAGCAATTCTAATTGCATGCTTAAGTTTAGGAAATCAGATTTTAATAAATCACGACATTGCACCTACGTCACCTCTTAGATTGAAGTTGTTTATTAGTATAATGCTAGGAGTATTAGGGATATTTCTGATGATCAATAGCATTCAAATAATGCCAAAGATAATACTAGATTTTAGAAGTACTCCAATACTAATAAGTGCAATTTATTGTGGATTTATGCCCTCCATTCTTACGGCTTTAATAATTGGGGTATTTCGTTTATTGTATCTAGGTATTTCTTTTACTTCCATACTGGGACTAATAACGGCTTTAGTAGTTGGTATTAGTTGTGGTCTTATTTCTAAGCTTAAGATTAGCAATCGTGAAAAATGGATTTATATGAGTATTTGTATTTTATTAATCCCCACAATAGGATTTGTCGTTTTATTATATAATCAACATTTATTAAGTAAATTATTAATAATATATTGGTTAGGTACATTTCTGACTCTAAGTTTGGTTTATTTTTATTTACAATTTCTTCATTTTTCGAAGCAGAATTATAAAAAGTATAAAAAGGATTCCACTAAAGATCACCTTACGGGTTTAAACAATGTAAGGACGTTCGATACAGAACTTAATAAAGTAACTAAAAGAGTAACAAATAATAGCTTAGTGGCATTACTCTTAATAGATATTGATTTTTTTAAAAAGGTTAATGATGAGTATGGTCATCAGAATGGGGATAAAGTTTTAGAGGATTTAAGTAAGATCTTACTGAGTTCAAGTAAATCTTCTGATATAGTATCTAGAAATGGTGGAGAAGAATTTTCGATAATAATCACAGATTGTCCACCAGAAAATGTATTAAAAGTTGCAGAGAGGATTAGAACTGTAGTTGAAAAACAGGGTTTTTCTTTAATTGATAACAGGATTATTAATATTACAGTTTCTATTGGTGTTTCAATTTACCCAGATAATCATATTGATAAGTTAGTCGAGATTGCAGATGCTGCGTTATACAAAGCAAAACGAACAGGTAGGAACAAAGTTATTGTTGCAACGTAGATAGTCCATCACTTTAAGAATGTTAGCCAAATGACGTTCCATGCCTATTGATGATTATTTATTTCAGATAAAAGGGAGCACTTTTCGCTTTATTAGGTGTGAAGAGCTCCTTTGTTTTACTTGTGAAAAAAAGCTGGAACCATTCAGATCAAACAAATTCATCAACCCCATGGCTATGATTCACTGCTTTTTCTTAGATAATCACGGAATTGACAGTGAACAGGGAATTACGCCTGAAGTTATTAAGGAATTTCAGCTCAGGATAAACACAGTGCATTGGAAGGAAAGAATGCTTACGCAGTTAAGATCCGGGGTTTTTTTGACCCAGGTTTATCATCATATTTTAGTTTTTCGCTAAGCCTGTCGCACGCCAATGACCTTGATCTGGAGGCATCACAAAAAAAGGTCCCTCCGAAAAACGGAAGGACAAAAGAGTTTAACTACATGAAAAAGACTAAAACAGCCTTCGACATATTATACTATATATTTACATATATGTGTTAAAAAGTAACTTGGTAACTTATAGAACTAAATGTAAAGACCCCCTCTTTTGCCAATGGGGGGGCCTATCCTATACCCCTTGCTCCATAGTCTAGTATCGTAGTTGTGATTATCAAGTGGTATACGTATCTCGTCTTCAAGATACTGTAAAATTAGTTTTAATTTCTCGTATAGTATTATTTATTTCCGAAATCATGCATATCCCCTCCTCATAATAAGCTATGCAAGAAATCTTAGATGTGGTACAAGTAATTACCTGTTTTAAATTATAATAACTAAAAAGTAACCTGATGCCAATCTTTACCATCCTAAGGTTATGACACTAGGCAAGGATTTATCGAACTGATACATAAACTCCTCAAATACATGCAGGGGGAGTTTTTTCTGATCCTTTAGTCAAACGAACTCTCTCTAAATATTTCACTTGATAAGTTGGTCAAAGTAGTAACCCCTTTTAAATTTTCAAGAATAGAATATAAGGGGAGGGTTTGATGTGAAAGTATGTATTGATCCAGGGCATGGCGGTTATGATCCAGGAGCTATGGCTTACGGGTTGAAAGAGAAAGACCTAACGCTGGACATTTGCCTCAAATTAAAGCCATTACTAGAGTTTAACGGTATAAATGTAACCCTCACTAGAGAAGGGGATTACGCTGTTGGGCATAATGAAAATAACCTAAATGGAGAGTTGTGGGCGCGAGTCAACAAGGCTGAATCTGCAAAGGTCGATTTATTTGTTTCCGTCCATATAAATGCAGGTGGAGGCACAGGAGTTGAAGTTCTTATTATCGGTCCTGGCGGACGAGCGGAAAAGGCTGCAAAGAAGGTATTACCCTTTCTTGTTCAGGCTGGTGGTTGGGCAAATCGCGGAGTCAAAACCCAGAATGTCATGGTGCTCAGAGAAACGAGTATGCCTGCCATTCTAACGGAGAATGGATTTATCGATAAAGAAGCAGATGTGGCCAAGCTAAGGGAACCAAACTTCCGACAGACACTTGCAGTAGCTCATGCTAAAGGGATCTGTGATTATTTTGGTATTAAATATAGGGAAGAGATTTCGTCACAGCCCAACCCTAGTGTTATGTATCGTGTTATTTTGGATGATAAGCAGACTATGGCCTTGAGTTCTCAAGACAATGCGATCTTTGAGGTGAAAAAGGCAGTTGATAGTGGTCAAGCGCTAAAGGGGGTTGTACAAAGAACATCAGACGACGTAAACATCTTCGTGTATGATCCAGCCCCAAATGTAGTGAAAACTCCAATTATGGGTATTGAAACCATCACCATTATGCAATGTTCGCAGTTTCTATTAAAGCATAATCCTAATGCGCCGGATATTATTCCTTTCTACAAGAAAAATGGGGAAATCCTTGGCCTTAGATGGGGCTACGCAGTAGCCCAAATGATTAAAGAAACGGGCTATCTTAAATTTAATGGGGCAGTAAAAGCAGAGCAAAACAACTTCGCGGGTATTGGAGCTGTTGGAGGGGGAGCTCAAGGCGCAACATTTTCTACCAAGGAAGAAGGGGTATTAGCTCATTTGGAACACTTATTTGCGTACGCTTCAAAAAGTCCTTTGCCAGTTGCAATTCCTAAAGTAGACCCCCGCTTTGACCTAGTTACGAGAGGAAGTTGCCCGAACTGGGAAGATCTAAATGGACGTTGGGCAGTTCCGGGGAATGGGTACGGCGAGGACATCGTAAGAATATATAATTTGATTGCGAAAGAAGTTATATCCGGCGACATTGAGGAAACGTCTATACTAAAGAAAATATATAAACTTATATCAGATTACTATGAAAGAAAGTAATACTATCGTTATCAAATAGCTCTAACTATCAGTCATTATGTTATTATGTATATTGTATAATCATAAAAAACACTATAGACACCCTTATTTTTGGAAGCTATAATGAGATTGCTTATATTTAGAAACAAGAGAGCAAAGGGGCTCTAAAAGCGACGTTTTTACAAACGCCTTTTAGAGCCCCTTTTTATTGTGGGTAGAATGTGTTGTTAAGGGATTATCCATTTCATTCAAAGAGACACTTGGATAAAAATAGTAATATAAGGGGGATCAATATGACGACGTTAGATTCTGGGGATATTTCGTTTGTAGTTATATGTACACTCGTAGTCTTTCTAATGACGCCTGGGTTGGCATTATTTTATGGTGGAATGGTTAGAAAGCGGAATGTGCTTTCCATTATGATGCAAAGTTTTGCTGCCATGGGAATAGTCACAGTTATTTGGGTATTATTTGGTTATTCCCTAGCCTTCGGACCAGATCACGGGCACCTAATAGGCGGACTTGATTGGATAGGTCTTAGAGGAGTTGGCCTTTCTCCGAATCCTGATTATGCTCCTACAATCCCACATTTGTTGTTCTTTTTATTCCAACTAATGTTTGCGATTATTACTCCAGCAGTCATCAGCGGAGCAACAGCTGAAAGATTACGTTTTACGGCATTTGTATTGTTTGTGATTTTTTGGAGTATATTTGTATATATACCTTTAGCCCATTGGGTATGGGGTGTTGGTGGATGGATGCGTAATCTTGGAGTCTTGGATTTCGCGGGGGGTACGGTTGTTGAGGTGGCTTCTGGTGTGTCTGGGCTGGTAGCAGCCTTTGTAATAGGTAAACGATTAAAAGTGGGGTACGAATGGAACATCCCGCATAATATGCCAAACGTTCTTTTGGGAGGCGGGTTACTGTGGTTCGGTTGGTTCGGATTTAATGCTGGAGGAGCAATGGGGGCAAATAGCGTGGCAGTACTTGCTCTTGCGACAACTCAAATTGCTGGGGCAACAGGCATGATTGGCTGGGCTCTGGTCGAATGGCTCCATCGCCGTCAAGTAACGGTCTTTGGAGCGGTAAGTGGAATCATTTCCGCCCTTGTGGCCATTACACCAGCAGCAGGATATGTTTCAACAGTCAGTGCCTTATTGATTGGTTTTATTGCTGGAGGAGTCTGTTATGTAGGTGTCAGCATTCTTAAAGCCAAACTGGGATATGATGATGCTTTGGACGCCTTCGGGATCCATGGGATTGGAGGGACTTGGGGGACAATCGCCACTGGGATTTTTGCCGACTTAAGCCTTAATCCACAAGGTAAAAACGGCTGGATTAATGGAGGAGGATTTGAACCCGTTTTAATACAGATGCTTGCAGTCCTAGCTACTTATATATTTGTTGGAACGATGACATTTATAATTTTGAAGGGAATAGCTTTGATTACCCCCCTAAGAGCAAGCGATGAAGAGCAAGTTAACGGATTAGATTTAACTCAACATAGAGAAAAGGCTTATCCGGACTTCGAACTTAGTGATAATGTCTATATTTAAAGGGCTGCATCACCATGTTCACCTGTCCGAATTCGGACTGCATCAATAACATCAAAGACAAAGATTTTGCCATCTCCAAATTCCCCGGTTTTTGATGTAGTAACAATGGCTTTGATCACTTCTTCGGCTTTTTCTGTTGAAACCACGACTTCTAGTTTAATCTTTGGAAGAAGTTTGGTAACGATTTCTTGACCACGGTAAATTTGGGTGTAACCTTTCTGATTTCCAAACCCTGAAACATTAGAGACGGTCATTCCATTTACGCCAAGGTTTGATAGAGCAACCTTCACGTCATTCATTTTTTCAGGTCTAATAATAGCCTCGATTTTTTTCATAGTACCACCCTTATTTCTAGTTTTGCTGCCAGACATTCAACTTATTATATCAGAATGTTTCTATGGATAAAATCCTTCCAAGCGAAAAGCCGGGCTTAAGCCCGGCTTTGAGGTGTCTTTTTCTTGAATGGAGAATTTTTGCCTCGATCTGGTTTCCCTGTCTGTGCTTTATCCGTTGCTTTATTTGACATCTAGATGCCTCCCCTGTCTTAGCTAGGATTATACGTTGTTTGTCCATCCCGGCCATAATCTGTCCGTCCGTCCTGATCCGCTTGGTGGCTATAGGGTAGGTCTTCACGTTTAGGAAATGGTTTTTTACTTTTCTTTGGCTGATCCATAAGTATTCCTCCCTATTGTTGGAATACCTTTAGAATACCCTATGATTTAATAATTATTAGCATTGAATTAGACTTTTCCCACGAATTTAAAATCCTTAAGGATACCAGTCATTCCAGGCTTCCAGTATGCAGGTACCCCAAGGCCAGTCGTTTCTTCATAGATCAGTCCCTGTATAACCCGAATAATCTCAGAGACGTTACGGCCAACCTCGGGAGGATAGAGACTGGCATACTGCACCTTATGATTAGGAGAAATAATATAGGTAGCTCGGTAAGCGATTCCTAATTCTGCTCTAAGGACGCCATATTGATATGATATGGAGTGTGAACGGTCAGATAGGAGGGGATAATGTATGGTACGTGCAGAGGGAGATGTTTCTGCGAAGACCTTATGAGAATAGACACTGTCTGTACTAATAGCTAAAGTTATTACACCAAGTTTTTGAAATGTCTCCTGTTGGGCAGCCACGGCTGCCAATTCTGTCGGTCAAACAAAGGTAAAATCGCTGGCATAGAAGAATAGGAGAACCCATTGATTTTGGAAATCCTTTAGGCGAATCGTTACTTTTTTACCATTTTGGTATGCCTCGGCTTCGAAATCTGGCGCATGTTGGGTTGGATAAATCATGTAGGAACCTCCCCTCAATATACACTCTGTTTACTCTATGTTATCCAGAGGTAGTTTGACACGTTAGGGTAGATGGAGCAAGGAATCATCCTACAGCCTTTAAGTTTGGGATATAAATGACAAAAAAAGATCTCCTTAGGGTCTAAGGAGATCGAAAGAAGAGGACTAACTACATGAAGAAAACGAAAAAGACTTGATACTATTATATGTAGGAATATGTCGTATTATATTATGTCTAAGGCATGAAATATTTTACATTAGTTGGCTCCAACTTCAGGCTAACATTAACAAAAAGTTTATGTTGACATGATATAAACTAGATGTTAGACTCAGCGTAATGAATTTAATTAATAAGCTCTTATCCGGAGTGGTGGAGGGACTAGCCCTATGAAACCCGGCAACCAGCTTGATGCGCGACGATGTCATGGCGTGGACAAAGCATGGTGCTAATTCTTGCAGGAGAAGATTTTCCTGGCAGATAAGAGGAGTGTCGAATATTTGAGATTTTGGCCTCTTCTATCACAGAAGAGGTCTTTTCTATTAGGTAATTTTTCTCTCGTCTATAGTTTATTAGTACAAGGGTGTATCAAATCTGGAGGTGGAGATCGTCATGGGTGTAGAAAAAACATATGCAGAAATTAATGCAAAGATCAAAGCAGGCAAAGCAGTAGTGGTGACAGCTGAGGAGCTTATCTCCCTAGTAGAAGAAAAAGGCCTCTCCAACGCAGCCCAAGAAGTCGACGTGGTAACGACGGGCACCTTCGCTCCGATGTGTTCCTCAGGTGCCTTTTTAAGTTTTGGGCATACAGCCCCACGTATGAAAATGCAGAAAGTTTGGCTGAACGGGGTAGCCGCTTACACAGGAATAGCGGCAGTTGATGCCTATATCGGTGCGACGGAGATGCACGAAGATGATCCTCTTAACAGTAACTATCCGGGGGAATTTAGATATGGCGGAGGACATGTTATTGCGGACCTCGTGGCACGCAAACCTGTTAAATTAAAAGCACTAGCCTATGGTACAGACTGTTACCCTCGTCGCAATTTAGAAACGACTATTACATTGGATGAGATCAATGAGGCAATTCTATTTAATCCTCGCAATTGCTATCAGAATTATAACTGTGCCGTCAATCTAACCGACCGAACGATTTACACGTATATGGGAATGATCAAGCCCAATTTAGGTAATGCCAATTTTTCTACAGCAGGACAACTGAGCCCGCTTTTGAAGGACCCCCATTTCAAAACAATTGGTGTGGGAACAAAAATTTTCCTCGGCGGCGGAATTGGTTATGTTGCCTGGAACGGTACTCAACATTTTCCATCCATGATTGACTTAGATGGTAAAGAACTGGGTAGTGCAGGGGGAACACTGGCTGTTACAGGGGATCTGAAGCAAATGAGTCCGCGATGGCTTGTTGGTACCAGTTATCTAGGGTATGGAGCAACCCTGAGTGTTGGAATCGGCATACCGATCCCAATTCTAAATGAGGAGATTGCCCTATATGCTGCTAAGAAGGATGAGGAATTGTTTGCTCCCGTAGTCGACTATGGGGAGGCTTATCCTTCATTTACTCCGGGTAATCTGGGATATGTTAGTTATGCAGACCTTAAGAGCGGAAAGATCACTGTCAATGGTAAAGAAGTATCCACGGCTCCTTTATCGAGTCTGCCCCGGGCCCGTGAGATCGCAGCTACTTTAAAAGGGTGGATTCAAAAAGGAGAGTTCCAGTTAACAGAGCCGGTTAAAACTCTTCCCTCACCCGCTGATGGCGTTATCGCTCACAGTTTAAAGGAGGATTGATGAAAGTGTCGCCGAAGAGAATAGTATTGCGTTTTGGAACAGACATCTCCGTTAAGCCTATTGTGTACCGCTTGGTTAAAGATTACGATTTAGTGGTGAATATCGTTAAAGCGGACGTCAACCCGCAAAAAGAAGGTACAATGATCTTAGAGGTTACCGGAGATCAGAGTGAAAACGGACTAAACTATTTGCGAGATCTGGGGGTTTCAGTTCAAGCCCTCAATCAAGAAATCGTACGCAATGAAGAGAAATGTGTCATGTGTGGAGCGTGCACCGGGGTTTGTCCAACGGGCGCCTTATATATGGAACGCCCATCGATGGAAGTGCGCTTCGATGGGGATCAATGTGTTTTTTGTCAGCTTTGTGTGAAAGTCTGCCCAATGTGGGCCATGGAGGTTCGTCTGTAATTGGATTTTACGGAACGCACTTATCGGGAGTATCACCGCCAAGAGGATCTGGTACATTTTCAGATTGTTGTGGAAGAAACTGATTTGGATATTGGAATACGAAAAGAACGATTTTCCCCCGAACTGGTAGAGTGGGTAGCAGAAACCATTCGAGCCTGTCGCAAGCCACTTGAAGATTATATTCAAGTTGATCATGATTTTGTAAGTTCTTTAACACCATACACAGTTTTACCAGATGCTCCAGTAATTGTTCAGACTATGGCAGAAGCCGGACGCCTTGCCGGAGTGGGTCCCATGGCTGCAGTTGCAGGAGCCGTGGCAGAATGGGTTGGAAAATCCATTGCCAAGCGCTCCCGGGATGTGATTGTGGAAAATGGCGGGGATGTTTTCATGCGTACCAGTCGGATTCGCAAGGTTGGGATTTATGCTGGGGAATCCCCTTTGTCTAATCGAATTGCAATTGAGGTTAAACCGGAACAGACTCCTCTTGGAATTTGCACATCTTCAGGAAAAATAGGTCACTCCTTGAGTTTTGGTCAAGCCGACGCCGTAGTCGTCCTTTCACCCTCGGTTCCCTTAGCGGATGCAGTAGCCACGGCAACGGGAAACCTTGTTCAGACTGTGGAGGATTTAGAAGGAGCCCTTGAATTTGCTTCTCGGATTAAAGGGGTTACGGGTGTTCTAATCATCAAAGACGAACGCTTAGCTGTTTGGGGAAATGTAAAGCTGCTACCGATAAAAGCTTGTCATCCTGAGCACAGCGAAGGATCTTAGCCCCATCGTTTTATTAGTATAATTCCGTACGAAAGGACCGAGGCGCCAGCCTCGGTTTTTCTTAAAAAAAAGAAACCTCCCCGTCGGGAGGTTTAAGTTTTTGCGCTAATGTCTTTAATTTCTTTTATATAACTTGTACAATACAAATTTAGCACGAATTGAAGGAGGAATCAATGCCCATTTTTTAGGAGTTTTTGATAAAAGGGAGTTAATTAATCATAAAACCAAATTTTAGAATAGATTTATGTTCCATTTTGAATATATTCTCGAAATTGGAAGGAAACCTCCACCTTTTATCGAAACTAACATAGAAAGAGGTGATAATTTCTGAAACGTTCAAGACTCATTGTTATAGGATTTTTATGTTTAACTTTATTGGGATGTGGGGTTCAACCGACGTTAGCACCTAAAATTTCAACGCCAGGCGTTGGAGGGTCAGGGGAAATATCCCCGGAAAAAGAACCAAAAACTCCTGTCCGAAAAACCGTTACTCTAGTGGCAACTGGGGACATTCTAATGCACAATACTCAAATAGCCTCCGGTCAGCAGGCGGACGGAACCTTCCGATTCGACACTTTCTTCGCTCCTGTAAAATCCTTAATTCAGTATGGTGATTATGCTTCTACCAACTTCGAAGCAGCAATGGCGGGTAGAGATTCAGGTTATACAGGATATCCTAAGTTTAATAGCCCGGATGAAATGGCTGCAACTCTTAAAGAAGCAGGCTATGACTTGGTCATCACCGCGAATAACCATATTTTAGATAGAGGTTACTCGGGCGCGATAAAAACCATGAGAGTCTTAAGAAATGCAGGATTAGATATTGTAGGGACATATCAAAGTCAAGAGGAGAAGGATACCTATTTGATTAAAGATCTAGGGGGAGTCCGAGTTGGGTATCTGGCTTACAGTTATGGAACAAATGGGATTCCAGTTCCAAAGGAACACCCCCATTTTTTCAATTTCCTCAATCGGGAGACAATCTTAAAGGATGTTAGTAACCTCCGACCAAAGGTGGATGTTCTAGTTCTCGTGTTACATTGGGGGGTTGAATATAGCCTACAGCCAACGGCGGATCAAAAAGAACTGGCTCGTATCTTCCTTGAGGCGGGAGTGGATGTCATCCTAGGTAGTCACCCTCATGTAATTCAACCCATGGAAGTTATGAGAATTAATAACAAAGATAAGTTTGTTATTTATTCAATGGGCAATTTTATTGGGGATCAACGTGGGGTTGAACGGAATAGCGGAGTAATTTTAAACTTGTCCTTTCAAAAGGACGTGAATGCAGGGGAAACTATTCTAAAAAATGTATCATACACCCCAACCTATTCACATAGTTATCGGGACAATGGGCGTCTTCGTTTTCGCGTAGTGGATGTTAAAGCTGCCATTCGCCAAGTACAAGAGGGCAGAGACCCTTACCTAAAGCCTTCGGATTTGACAGTTTTGAAACAGGTCCTTGCGCAAACTCAAAGGCAATTAGGTACACCATTTAATAACGAAGAGGAATAGACTCCCCGGATGTATAGTTCACAAAAATCTTCATATCCACATAAATTAAAGGGATTAGCTAGTTAATGGCTAATCCCTTTAATTTACATATCCATACATCAACCCATACTAATTGCGTGGGTTTATGATTTTTGCTTTGAGAAGCTTGTCTATTCTAGTGATATTTTAGGGTTTTAACCGATAGGATAGGTTAAAGTACTTTATTAATCGTCCGGGTTGGGTTGTAGGAGGTTTTACGTTTTGTGCCTTGAGCGAGGCGAAAGGGATGGTTAACAATTATGAAGAGAACTTTAGTGGGGACATTCAATAGAGTACCTAACGGTGATTTTTTTAAAAAAGGCAAAACCGAAGCCGATTTTCCTGAGGCCTGGTTAGAAATTGGAGGGAATTATCAATCGAGTTGGATATTCAATCAGGAACCTCATGAAAAACCATTTCTGAAGATCAGTAATAAAACGGCCCTACGAGCAGGAATCATCCAAATGCCTAATGCATCTCCCGGACTTAGAAATTCAAAGGAATGGCTAGTTAAAATTATCCTAAAAGGTGATCAGTCTAATACACAGGCGTATTTGCGCATTTACCCGATCGTTTCTAAGGGAGAAGTATTGAAGCCTTGGGATTATTCTTACCCGCTAGGGATAGAGCCAGAACAGATTAAGCAAGTCGTTAGTGCGGGGTCTGATGTTGAGTTCTTGCGTTTGGAGACTGGAATTTTAGGCCCAGGAGCATTAACAATATACAAAATAATTGCCTATTCACTTTCTCCAAATCATATGAAGAGGCGAGTAAAGAAGTCTAGGCAACAGGTCCATCAGATCAATTCTATACAGACGATTGGAGAAATCATTAAACCCATTCAGCTTGCTTCGCCAATTCCTCTCAAGATCCCAGTGAATGTCCAAGCCAATGTTAATGCTGATGTTAGAAATCTCACACCAATTCGAGATAAAGTTCAGATATTTGGAAGCAATCAAGTCCCTATAGCAACATCAGTAAGTGGTCGGGTACAAGTAGAAATTAGCGGGCACGGATTTTATGAAAGTTTAGAAGATGTTACGGCTAGTGAAACAATATCGTCCACTATTACTCGCGATATTTCGTCACTTACTCGCTGTTCCTTTGCAGTTTATAATTCTGGCAGCCAGCTTGCATACGTACAGACAGAGCTTAGCCCAGACGGCGTCCAATGGACAGAAGAGGGAACTCCAAAGAATATTCGTCCAGGAAAACTAGCCATCATTTCCCCGGAAAAGTTTTTGCGCTATACAAGATTGACCTATTGGGCTGAGACTTTAACTCGGTTAAGAATTTGGGTTCAAGCTCAAAATTGAGGATGTTTACATAACCTATTTAAATAAAACCTTGATTTATAGGTTACCAAAAATTTCTTTTTGAAGGTGGGTCGGAAATGACTGATGCGAACCAAGTCTATAATAGTCATTTCCTATTGTGGCAAGAAGGTCATCCGGACTTTCCGGATGGTTGGGCTCAAACGGGCGGAGATAGAGCGACTCGGTGGGAGTGGGTGGGCCTACCGGATGGACCGAGAGCAATTAAAATTGAGCATCCTTCGGGACCGAGAGCGGGGATTATTCTTGAAAGTAATGTCGTAATCCCTGCCGGAGAGGGACAACGATGGGAATTTCGAGTGGTTCTACAAACGGAACCCGCAGAGACTCCTTGCTATATACGAGTGTACCTCGGCGCTGTAAGTCAGTATTTATTGACCCTACGACCAGGTTCAGAGCCAGAAGACTATAGTCGAGTTTTTTCTACGCCAAACGGCGTGACAGGAATTCGAGTTGAGGTAGGGATTCTCGGCGAGGGAGTCGTCACTATTCACAAAATTCAGGGCTGGAGGCTCTACCCTAAGCGAGAATTACGGCTCGATGAAAAAGGGCAACTATATGTCCGACACATCGATTCTATTGGGAAGATCCAAGCTCCAGTCTCGGTTAGATTGGTTAGCCCAATTCCAATACCTGTGGATGTAAGAACCCCACTCCAAGTTAAAATGTCTGGAAGAAGGTATTTACAAAGTGTTGAATCAGTGACTTCATCTAATATTTCTCTGGCAACCATGCCCAAAGATGTTTCTGAGCTAAGTGCCTATTCCTATGCTGTCCATAATAACGGAACTGATGAAGTCGTGGTTCAATTGCAAATAAGTCCGGACGGAGCAACTTGGACAGCGGATGATATAGAACATGTTGTATTACCGGGAGCTCTGACAGTGTTTACCCCCAATCATTTTCTCCGTTATGTTCGCATTATTTATCGATCTCAATTGCCCAACCCTCTCATGGTCTGGTTTCAGGCTCAGGGCTGATTCGTGAGACAATTCAAAAGAGCAGCCCTCGAGTCACGAACGTTCTGGGTTTGCAGGAAGGAAACAGAAGAACCTCCCTTTGCTTCCTTGGAACACCATAAGCCCCCTGGAATATAATGTAAGAAAATAATGTGATTTACAGAGGGGAGACAGGCATGGACGGACTAGCATTGGTTTTTTTCTTAGCAGTTCTAGTAGAGAAGGTCGTTGAGATCTTTAAGGATATAGTTTATGCTATCCCAGTTTTTCCGGATAAGTTTAGACCACTTACTTTGGAAGTATTGAGCTTAGCTTGTGGTGTAGTTCTTGCATTTCAGAGCGACATTAATGCCTTAGAACTATTGGATGTTAAGATTTCTACTCCTGGGATAGGTATAGTGATCACGGGACTGGTAATAGGAAAGGGAGCAAATTTTGCTCATGATTTTTTCCATACCTTCGGCAAGAACAATAAGACTATAGGGCGGTGAGGCGTTCAAAAGGTGTCCGAATCCAGTCTCAAGATTTAGGTCCGAATATGGTTTCTTAGGTTAACTGGATTTGGACAAGTATAGATTTAGATATGAAAGTACCCTTTTTACTACTGTTTCCATTGTACCAAATGAGGAGTAGGATCTAAGATCGAGCGATAGTGTTCTAAATTACCATAGGTGCCGTTAGGATCAAGCTTTTTATAACGATAGTATTTTGCCAAGCGGTCTTGGGGTCTGACCCAACCGAGGTGTTTAATTCTAAGGGGGCTAGTGCTTCCGCGTAAGTCTGTAATATTCATGGGGAACCTCCCGCAATGCTGAGGGGTTTCTTGCCATTTTGCTTGGAAATCCGGAATGTTGCGTACGATAAAGGGGCGATACCATTTGTGGGCCTGCCAAAGTGAATCTTCACGGTAGTAGTTTTCTGTCCAAAGATCGAAGAGCCTAAAACTAACATAATCTATATCTGAAGAGTACTCTAATAACTCACGCAGCTGCTTAGGACCATCTTCTTCGAACATCTCGTCAGCGTCTAAAATAATAATCCATTCTGAATGGGTGCTCACGGCCATTTCCCAGAGTTGTTTACGAAGGAGTATCTCGTTATAGAACTGAGGTTCTTCGTTAGAGAGGAGAGTTAAGGGGATTCCCTGGAGGATTTCTTGACATAGCTGGATAGTATTATCTTCGCTGGCATCGTCTAATAGAACGGCATGATCTATATACTCTGTGGCCTGTTTCAGAACCCTTTCTAGATATCGTCCGGATTCATTATGAACTAACATTCCAAGCGTGATTCTGCCGGGGATTATCCTCTGTTTAGAATTTACCTGGGATTGATCCAATCGCGAGATCCCCACCGAAGTCTCGTTGTTTATTTCTAGCTGAACGATTTCACTAAAAGGAGTCGCTTGCGTCTTGGCACAAGACAGGTTTTCAATATACTCTTGCAGTTTATCAAGTTCAGATTCACGGTAGATATGAAAAGGCGGGTAGTAGGTATCAGCATAAAGTTCTAGACCTAAGGCTGCAGCCCTTATACAAAAGTGTCGGTCTTCTCCGGTAAGTCCTAGGTTGTATAGTTCGCCGAAGGATACTCCTCGCCTGAGGGCTTGCTGACTAATGAGGGTACAGGCCCCTAACCCACCGACTTTATAGGTGCCTGGTTGGGAAAGCATATGCAGAAATTCTTGAGTTCGTTTAGTTATTTCCGCTTCACTGAGTGGCTCTCTTCTCGATTCATATAAAGTATACTGATCCTCCATCCACACTTGGGGTAGAGGGATAAGTTCAGGTTTCCAGCGGGTCCAAAAGACTTCAGAGACGATGTCTTTTTTTAGCGAAAGCAAATGGGTCAGAGTCTTAGGATTTAGGTAGAGATCAGAGTCTACGAGAAAAAGGTAATCATATCCTTCATCGAGGGCTATTTCAATAAACTTATCCTTATAACCAGCTACTTTCCAGATTAGGTCCTCCCGCCAATGGTGGGTGGACTCGTCACAGAGGTAAGTGCTCTTTGTTTTGGTATCGCCTGGGAGAATTCGGACATTAGGACGCTCCTTGGCAAAGCGAGAGAGCAGATGATGGTCATTATGATCATCAATAAAGATATAATCAAGCGCCACTCCGCTAGTCTCTAAGCGGATGATTGAAGTTAGAAATTCAGAAAGGATTCCTTCATGTTGCTTGACAGGACTGGCTAGGAGAACACGACAGATCATAATTTTAGCTCCTTCCAGAAACTGAATTTATATTAATTTACTCTTGCAATCGGCTAAGTGACATAGAATCAAGAACGCTTTTTTCAGTGTGGTATTAACTTGGCTTATAACATGGAAATTTCTAAGGGTTGCGTCTTTCATCAAGCCCCTGCGACATAACTCAATTTCCTTAAGCGCAAGTACCAAGCATTGGCGGGCAACCTTTTGAGATATATCAGAATTGGATACGGTTGCACTATACTCCAAAACCTGTAGGAGATGATTAATGTCTAAGAGTTCCTGATGACAAAAAGGGGGGGTATTAATGGTTCGGTAGAACGATAAAAGATACATAACAAGGTAGAGTTCTGAGTTCATACTGGTCATCCGAGGAAGCAAAAATTGCCAGGATTCAGCTTTTGGCCAGTTATCAACAAGCAAGGTGCGTTCAAATAAACAATCAATTGGATAACCCTTACGAATCAACTCAATATACTGCTGTATTGAATAAGTCGACGTAGGCGTAGCTTCTAGGGCACGAGTGTAAGCATCTTGAGCTTGGGGAAAATTCCCGGCAGATTGATGGGCGTCGCCAAGCAGACAGTTTACCTGGCAAGGGGTTGCTAATTGCGTAGTTCCGATAGAAAGTGACTCTGCGAAGTCCTCAGCCGCTTGATTGTAATTCGATTGTTGAAGGTAGGCAAGTCCACGAAGATAGAGTAAATCTGCTTGATCCGGATACATTGTCAAAGCCTTACCTAAAAAGTCTATTAATTGGGATGCTTCTTCAAGACGGAGATAGCCAAGTGCAATATTCAGAAGTACATCTTCAAAGTACCCCTCATTACCTGACAGGCGTGTTAGGGCTTTAGTTAGGTGATTTAGCCCCTCGAGGATAGAGTCTTGTTGATAGTATTCAAGCCCAAGGCAGTAGAGGAGGAATGGATTATCTGGACCCCGCTTGAGTTCCTGACGAATGATTTCGCTGTTTCGAGAAAACTTTTCCTTAGACACTTGACGATCTTTAAGGTAACCATAGTGATGAATTGTGAGTGGAACCGAAGCTAAACCGCTGCCGTTATTGACTCTAAGAATAGAAGGGGCCACTTGTTCATGAATAGCTCCCTCAAATCGATAATCAATTCTATTGCGAAATAAGCGTACAACCTGATCTTTAGATGCACTTGTTGTTGAGTCAAGATGATTAAGGACTCGAAGAAAATATCCTTCGACCTGGCTGTCGTTTAAAAGTTTGTTGAAGGATAGAGGATCTATTGCTTCGAGAACTTCATCAGCATCTAGGACAATAATCCAATCCGAAGCAGCTTGTTCTAGGGAGAAGTTCCTGGCGGCTGCAAAGTCCTTCGTCCATTCTATATGAAACAGTTTTGCGCCTGCTGCAAGAGCTAATTGAGGAGTATGATCGATACTTCCTGTATCCACCACGATGAGCTCATCCGCTAAATCTCGGACGCTTTGGATCGCAGCCAATAAACAGTCTTCTTCATCTTTGACGATCATACATAAGCTAACAGTTGCTTTAGTTTTCATGAATAACCATCATCTTTCTACCACCATATTTACTAGTA
Organism: Desulfosporosinus sp.; assembly: GCF_014237355.1. NCBI lineage: Bacteria > Bacillati > Bacillota > Clostridia > Eubacteriales > Desulfitobacteriaceae > Desulfosporosinus > Desulfosporosinus sp. The sequence continues at coordinate 29,070 of NZ_JABZFS010000080.1, read as the reverse complement.
AATTGACTCTCCAGGTCCTGTAAGCGTTGGTCATAGTCACTGAGAAGCCACTGGAAACCCTCCTCAGTGGCTTTTATGAGTGTTTCAAGGGCAAGGCAGTAACTGTCAACCATAGGGTTATGGAAGAACTCATGAGATTGATAACGCTTACAATCAACGAACAGTTCAGTAGTTACTCCGAAAAGTTCCTTCTCTCGAACGTTTCGCGGAAAGGGAGGGAGAGGTTGATGTTGTATAAGCCGGATTAACCATAGAAAAATATGAGCCTCACCACGGGTCAAATGATTTCCCCAAAGCTTAATAGCCATGGTTCTAGCTTCCGGTAAATCATCGAGCAAGATAAGTGCGACGATTGAGAGTATTTGGGCAGAGTTATAATGAGGGCTTTGACTTGATATTTGGCGTAAAACGTTAAACCCCGTTTGAATTCTGCCAGAATAAATACAATACTTGCCGTAGAAAAAAGAGAAGCCCTCATTTTGACCTTGGTCTTTATGACTTTCCAAACAGCAAAAGGCTTGCTCTACATGATTGGAGCGGAAAAAAAGCTCGGCCGAGGTCAGGCAAAGTAGGGGATCCTCAAACAATCCTAAATCCTCTAGACGGTGATAACAAAACGCGGGACCTTTATCACTAAGCAGGTTTAAAAAAAGAGAATATAGGGGGAAGTGGTACTTCGGGTTGAGCTTAAGGGCCGTTTCATAAGCCTCTCTTGCTTCGAGTAGCCCTCCAATCCTTTCATAACAGAAGCCTAAGTGATAGTAAGCAGAAAAACTTTCCGTACCTGTAATATGACTAAGCACTGCTGGGGGGCGACCGCAAGAAATTGCCTGATTAAACCATTTCAGTGCAATGGAATATTCTTCTTTTTCTTCGAGCAAAAGTCCGCCAAGAAAGAACAGATCCGTAAAGTTTGGATAGTGTACGCTGGTTTCCAGACATAGAGCGAGAGCTTCGTCAAGATGATCTAACTCTTTTAAGCAGAGGAGGAGATATTTTAGAGCAGGAGCTCGAAAAAGCAGGTGATCATCGCTTAGAGTATGATAGGCCTTTTGCAAGAAGGGGAGAGCATATCCTGCCTTACCTAACATGAGCCACTCGACCCCTAGGTAATAATGTAAAAAGGGATTATCAGGCTCTTCACAGGAGGCTTTTTTCAGCAAGGTAAGGTTACGATTTCGTTTACGATGACGGAGTTTCAGTGGTAGAAATCTATGCTTTATGATAAGGTCTCTAGCTATACCGACGTCGTGTTGATCTGGAAGGGAGACCTGTTCATGAATTTTACCAACATACTTATATCTCCCGTTGTTTCTAAACAACCTGAGCACATAAAACGTATTGTATTCTTGTGCAGAATCCGAAATTGGGTTAAGAAGAGGAAGCAGGAATGATTCTTTATCGTTTTCTCGATTTATCAGGGAACGAAGATTGTCTTGATCTTGGCAGATAACTTGTTCGTCCGCATCTAGCGCCAAGATCCAGTCACCAGAGGCATGTTCAATAGCAAAATTACGGGCGGCACTAAAATCATTTTGCCAAGAAAGGAAGTATACATTTGAAGTGTAACGCTGAGCAATGCTAACAGTATCATCGGTGGATCCAGTATCGACAATAACGATTTCATCAACCAAATCTTTAACGCTGTCCAGGCAATTGGCTATATGATCTGATTCGTTTTTTACGATCATCGTGAGGCTAATCCGTTGCTTCATGGTTGGACGAGACCTCCTCTAGTAACTTCCTAAAAATGTCGTTCTCTGGGTGCTTTTCTAAGGCTTCCTTGAGAATGGTCTGTCGCCAAGCGGTATAGAGCTCGATAAGACGGACGTAGTAGCTAGGAGTGTCCGGGTCTAATTCGAGAGCATGTTTATAATGTTGTTCAGCTTCGGAAAGCCGTCCTAGGTGAGAGAATATCTCGGCAAGCCGGAAATGAGCTTCTGCTGAGGGATCTGCTTCAAGAACGGTTTGTACAAATGGAATGGCTCTGCTTTCCTCTCCATAATCCACAAAGATTTGGGCAATTTTCAAAGAGTAGTCTGCTAAGCTTTTAGGATGAAGGGCCTTTAAGAAAAACATCGCGCGTTCGATTTCTTGCATAGCAACCAAACGCTGGAAAATATCAAGCAGAAGCAACATCCCCTCCGGCCCTAAAATTAATTGCGGAGGAGGTGCTGTTTTTTTAATAAACATGGGGAAGAGGGAGAGTACTCTTTCGGTATCTTCTGCTAAGCCAAGGGCGTGAAGTTCTTGCCAAAGGGTACGAACTTTCTGAGGTTTATTCTGAATCCAGAAGCAAAAGAGCCTATTAACCGTGGCTATGGGGTATTCTGGGCTTTCCCTAGAGAAGTCTTCAAGAAGTCTTACGGCTTCAAAGAACCGTCGCTTCTGAATCAGACAAATCGCTTTTCTAAGTTTAAGATCTGATGAAACAGGGAACCCATCCTCAGCTTGGTCCAAGTAGTGCAGGGCGAGGTCATAGGCACCGTGCCTAAAATAGATGTCCCCCATAAGACGGTTGGCCATTGGAGTGCAGAAATCGCAAACCTTTTCTAAGCATTCCATCGTATAAGTCGGTTCTTTGGTTGGTTTTAGAATATGAACTAGGTGTTCCAAAGCATGGGTAAAGTGCGCATTGTCACGAAGGCTAAAGAGGTAGTACTTGAGAGCTTCCTCTTCATCTAAAAAGGCCTCGGCGATTTGCGCCAGATAGTAATAGGAACGAAAACCCCTGACTCCGCCAAAGGAAGCATATTGAGGTGGTTGCTCAGGCATAGTGAGTGCTTGAAGAAAGGCCTTTCTTGCTGGAGAATAGCGCTTTAAATCAAGTAAGATGAGACCCGTATAAAAGTAAAGATCTGCATAGTCCGGGAAGAGCCTAAGCCCTAGGGCAGCAGTATTAAGTGCCTCTTGTGGTTGGCCTGAAGATTGTTGGGCCATTACGATATAGCGAATGAGTTTGGGAAGGTAGATCGTATTCGGGTCAATATCTGTTGCAGACTGGATAAAGACCCTAGCAGCTTCTGAATAGCGCTCAGCGCGAAAAAGCTCAACCCCATAATGATATTGAAGTAAGCGATTCGTGGGGTTTAACTCAAGTTCTTTTTCAATCAACCTTAGGTTGCGTGATTTTTTATCTTTTTGCTTTATCACTTCGTCTAAATAACCATGATGAATGATCGTAAGATTTTCAGCGATCTGGTAACAGGCTTTTGGGTTTTTCTGCAAAATGACATCAGCGATCTGTTCATGAATTGCTCCATGAAAGCGGTACTCACGTTTGTTGCGGAAGAGCCGAAACACAAGATCAGGGACAGTCTCGATCCAGCCTTCCTTTCCAAGATGATTTATGATTTTGACAAAGTATCCTTCAACTGCTTTATTTTTAATTAAGGGGATTAAAATCTCCCGACTATTAGGCGATAACTCTTCATCAGCGTCTAAAAATAAAATCCAATCCCCATGAGCCAGCTCTAAAGAGGCATTTCGAGCATCACTGAAATTATTATTCCAAAGGAAATGATGAATAACTGCGCCATATTGGCGAGCGATTTCACAGGTAGAATCGGTTGATCCTGTGTCGACAACAATGATCTCATCGGCAATACCAGATACACTCTTTAAACACCTACCTAAGTTTAGAGCTTCATTTTTGACAATCATACATATACTGATCTTTTCCGCCATAACTTGTCTGCCTCGCATCTCTTTCTAGTTTTAATACTATATGCATACAAAAACTGAAACTTTACGTCGAGAAAGAGAATAACATGTTAGTAATGCGATCTGGATAAATATGGATCGTTACGAAAGAGAGGGAATGTAAGGCATGGCGAATTTTAAGATTTTTCAAGACAACCCCGATCAGGCAAAGGTCAAGATATTCGGGAGTAATAACACCGCATTAAACACGGACGCCTCGGGTAACCTGACGATCACTTCTACAGGTTTAGCAATTACGTCGCCACTTGACGGCTTAGCAATTACGTCAACGGGTTTAGCAATTACTGCTCCGACGAATGGCTTGACAATCACTGCGGCAGCAGAAGGGCTCGCGATTACCCCGCCAACGGGTGGTTTGGCAATTACTCCGCCAACGGACGGCTTAGCAATCACGTCAACGGGTTTGGCAATCACCGCTCCGACGAATGGCTTGACAGTTACCGCACCGGCAGAAGGGCTCGCGATCACTCCGCCCACAGGTGGTTTATCGATTACCCCGCCAACCGATGGCTTAACAATTACGTCAACTGGTTTAGCGATTACCGCGCCGACCGGCGGTCTGCTTATCACATCTGCAGGACTACCCATTATTAGTGCAACGACAGATGTATCCGCTACCCTAGCAAATATTACTGATACTGCAGGGAGTGGGGACACGACCTATACCGTCCTAGGTATTGAAACCTGGACCTTTGGTGTTGTTAATGAATCATTAGCTGAAAACGCGCAGGCTCTTGTGACAATGCAGATCAGCCCAGATGGGACACACTGGTTAGATGAAGCTGGACCGGTTACGATTAATCAGAACTCCTTGACTACGTTAGTTTCTTCGATATTTCTAAAGTATGCCAGAGTCTATTATAGTGCTGTGAATGCAGCCAGTGCGGTAACCTTGAATATATTCTTCCAAGGGGAATTGTAGAATAAGAAGCAAATGGAGACCAGACATTCTGGTCTCCTCTTTTTTGGATATAATGTTGTTAACTTGTTAACTGAATAATTCGAGTCAATTAACCCCCAAAAGACATAGACTATTATCACTAAGAGGATAGACATAAATATAGGGGGTACAAATATGGCACAATCCAGCTGCATGAAATGTGGGAACAACCAGTTTGAGGTAGTCCACGCCAATAATCTTGAAGGAACGACACGAGCCGTGCTCTTTGTACAATGCACAAACTGTGGATCCGTGGTTGGGGTTCTGGATTTCTTGAATGTTAGCATTAAAGCAGAACGCATGAAAAATGATCTCAGGACTTTAGCAGAAAAAGCATTGGATCGTATTAAAGATATTTAGGGTGGAGAAGCAAGTATAAAAGACACTCACTTAGAAAAAGTGGGTGTCTTTTATCTCAGAATGGACGAAGAAGGTATATCTGCTCCTTAGTTAAGGACTTTATGATAAGCTTCTAAGGTTATTTCAGCTACTCTCGACCAAGAATAGTGTTTATGTATGTGCTGCATTAACGGTTCGGGAGAGGCATTGTAGGATAGCTCAAGGGCAGTTCGCAAACTAGCGTCATCAAGGGGATGGACATAGAGGGCCATATCCTGGAAGTATTCCTTGGGGCTTCCTTGATCTGTTGTAATTACAACTGTCCCGCAGGCGCTGGCTTCTAAGCTGGAAAGTCCAGGGGTTTCAAACCAACTCGGCAGAGCATGAGCCTTGGCTGCCGAATAAGCTGAAGCAAGAAGCTCCCCCTGCAGAGTCCCAATATGGATGACGTTTGAATAATCCGTCACAATCTTATAATAATTTTGATCATTAACTGGTCCTAACAGAACGAGAGATAGACCAAGTTCGTGACATGTTTTTGCTAACCAATGTTGATTTTTACGAGGGGATATTCGAGCGGCACAAAGAACAAATTCTTCAGGAAGATCAGGGAACTGTTCCCGGAAACGATGAGGAGTTGCTCCGATGAAGGAATCTGGAAACCCATTGGGTACTACCTGATAAGGGGCCAGCTTGAGAAAGTCTTGTTGAAGAACCTCCATTTCAATCTGACTATTAGGTAGTAAGAGATCACATCCTCCCAAGAGGCGGGCTCGCATGGGTTGCATATGTTTCCAGACTGCTAAGGCATTAGAGCTTGCCCCTTCGCGCTTAAGGTATGCATTAGGTGGCCAATAAATAGGAGATATAATAATTCTTTTTGCCTGTTTTTGGGCATTGAGAAAAAACATATAGCTCTCTTTAATGCGAGTTATATTGAAAATATGAACAAGGTCATAGGGAGAAAGATCGATATTGGGATCTGTTGATAGATGCACTTCGATACCAAGGTTTTTAAGCCCTTGCCCGGTTGAAACTATTTGAACAGTATCCCCGGCAGGGTTTTTCATGAAGTCCGGGCGAGCCTGGAAAAGTACTTTCATAAAGATTCCCCCAACAAACTGTTTTCCAACGCCTAAACGGCTAAATAGCCTATAATCCTTGAAGGTATTTAAGGACGGATTGAATGCGGTGCTGATAAGTGTGATTGCGGTATACTTCTTCCCGTCCTTGACGCGCGATCTTTTGTCGTAGGTCTTCTCGGCTAAGGTAAAAACGTACAAGCTCTAACGTTTCATCAGGATGGCGACTCCAGACGAGATGAACATGGTTCTTAAAAAAGTTTTCTAGGGCAGGAGTCCAGTGCGTTAGAAAAAAGGCTCCACACCCTAAGGCCTCAAAGGTCCTCATGCTCATCATTGTGGGAGAGTCTATCACAGAGTGTAAACCTAGAACGATTTTGGCTGAGGAGTAAGCGTTCGGTAATCGGTCATAAGGCAAATATCCTTGATATACATTGGGTTCTAAGATGTAACCGTCCGTATTCGATAGCCAGTGTTCGTTGCCGAAGACTTTTAAATCAAACTGTTTAGATAGTAAAGGAGTAAGGAGTGTTTCTAGCCCAACTCTCCTTTGAGGATACGAGGTATAGTAATTAGCAACTAGAAGTAAGTCGCAAGTAAACTCTGGCGATGGCGTTAAAGGGCGGTGAAAGGATGGATTACAGGCAAAGTGAAAATAATGCGCTCGTATTCGTTCCCGTTTATAAAGGGGAAGGCATTCCTGAGCGGGAGTAAGAACAAGACTAGCTCCGCGTGCCAAAGGACGAGACATACGGAGCCAATCGGGAGGATCATCAATAGCCCAATAAACGAGAGGTAGACGATAACGGCGTAATAAAGGAAATAGCTTTTGAGCCACCGTGGAAATGGAAACGCCCTCTGCTAAGGCAAAGGTTGGCTTCCAAGTCCGAAGCAGTGAGCTCAAACGGTCTTCCCAACCAGATAGATGAACTGGAATATAACGAATGTCATCCAATGGGGAAAAACCTGAAGCTAAACCCTGGCATAATAAGGAGGAATCATTCAAGAATAGAACGTTCATTGACTAATCTCTCCATTGATGTTTTGATTGTTCAATAGTTACTTCCAAAGTTTTAATCAGAGTTGCAGAGTTAATTCGGTATCGCTGAGCAGCCTGCTCAACGCTCATATTGAGTAATTGTTTCGCCCCTCAACCAGATGTCAGAATTCCGAACTTACGAAACGTTTTGGCTGTCTGAGGATATTTGCATAGAATGTCTGCAATATTGGTGGTTAAATCTAGGTGATCCATTTATTCCAAAAACCTCCTTTAACTTTAGCATCAACCGTTTGGGATTGAAGTTGAGAAATCTGTGTTTCGAGTTTTTCAAGGGAAGAATCACTCTCTTCTTGTTTGTCTAGCATGACCCGAAGAACTTGGGAGAGGCTTTGAGTTTCCTTCTCAAGATTAGACATAGCTTCCTTGACTGGTTCGAGTTCATCAATGGGCGTTGGATCAGGTTCTTGTTTAGCTTGAAGTGCATTTTCTGAGATCACGTTCATTATTTCATCAAACTTGGAGAGCATGTTATGAACCGCAAGGTTAAGAAGCGTGTTTTCTTGTTCGAGATGAGCGACGGTTTTAATTAAAGATTGGAGTTGGTCGTTTTCTTGTTTTTCTTCAAGTGCTTCGAGTTTGTCAGTTTCCGGAACCTCAGTTTCTTCGGGTATTGTTTCAGATGTCTGAGGGGCTTCGACAAAGCCAAGGGATTCGCATGTATTTGCCTCTTCGGAAACCACCGAAGTTTGAGCTGCATTTAGTATTTCAGGAAGGTTAGATTCTTCGAAGACTTCAGGCATCGAGGAATTATTGGTTGACTTTGGATGAGGTGAATTTGCGTCACGTAAGTTTATGGCTGTTGGGACGTCGGGGCTTATTGTTTCCGCGATTGAAACCGATGGGTGAGGGTCACTGTGGGGAGCTGGTTGTTCTGGATAGAAGGCTGGTACGGGTGGAGGGGTTAGGCTTGGAGAAGCCATTGAGATAGGAGCGGTGAATTGATTTGGGAGAGATTGATAGGGAGAAGGAGCGGGAGGTTGCAAGTTAACCGTGAACCCTAGTTCCCGGTAATATGCTGGAGCATGTTTCGCAGTTTGGTCTTCTAACCAGAACGTTTGATGAAAATATTTTCTACCTCTATGAACCCATTTTAGGCGTTGATTAAAAGGGTTATGTGACGAAATTAGTTTCCACCCTTTTCCATCGTTTTGCATGAGAACAGCTTCTCCTGAATTGACGAGCAACCACAGAACTCCGCCTATTTCCAAGGCTCCAATATTTTTACAGGAAGAGTTAAAGGTTTTGATCGGAGCTATTGACGGATGCCAAGTGCTGGCTAGTTCATGGGCATCTATTTGCTGTGCTGAGCGGAGTTCGAACTGCCCAGTTGGTGTTTTAACGACCCAAAAAAGATGATGAGCATTGTCAGTTGTCATGAGAGCAGCCATATCCACGACTTCACCAGGTATTTTCAGTGTTTCGGTTGGAGATCCCCATAGATGAAATGTTCCATTAAAGCGGTTGGTAAAGAGCAGCGAATGACGCCCTTGGAAAGTTAAGGAGCAAATATGAAGGTTGCCTTGACTATCTAAGTTAACATGGTAAAGGGGTTCTCGCGGGTGAACGACCTCTCCCATATGTGTACTCTTCCAGGAAGCGCCGTTCCAAAAACGATGTTCGATACGCCATAGTTCTGGAATGGATTGGTGAGTAGAAGCATAAAAAATATGTATTACCTTGCCTTGAGGAAAAAGAAAAAGCCTGCCATATCGTGTGCCTCGTACATCCAGTTTAGCAATTAAGGTCGTTTGAGGCGTACCTGCACCAGAAATAAGGGTATAGCACAGATCTCCACTAGATTTAAGTAAGACCAGATGGACAGTCTTAGAATCAGTCATAATGCCATGGGCTAGTAGTAGAGGTTCTTGAATTTTAAAAGAGGGTTCCGGATTGTTGTCAAAAAACAGCGCACAACCCTGAGGATCTATATGTAGGTATGAAGAGTCATTTTCATAGGTTAAGAGGAGGGGGCTTAACGTATTTCGAGTTAGGAAAGCCAACTCGATCACTTCCTTTTTTCATGATTTAAGTGATCCATCTATATAAGAAAGGGCCGTTTATGGACGGCCCTTTCTCTTTAAGGGCAACGATTTATAAGATTAAAGAGGGTGAATAACACATCTTAATTTAATTACTGGCAACTATCTAATTGTGGTGGGAAGAAATCACTAGGGAATGGAGTGAGTGTAGCATCGAAGAAATTGATACAAGGGTTCTCTGGGATATCTGGGAATTCTTCGCAGAGAGGAGGTTCTGGGCAGAATCCGAAGGCTGGAACGAGGAGTTGAACTTGGCCTGTAACTTTGGTGATGACAAAGCTACCAATGGCTATTTGTATTGTAGTAGTTGTTAGTACTGGGCTTGTTAATACTTCAGTTCTTGTTTCAACGCGAAGGTTAAAGTCAAATTCTGGTCGGGTTGGTGGGAAGTACATAACAATATCTTTGTTGATATCAGGTAGGTTACCTGTTACGGTAAACAAGGTTCCGGTTGCATCCCTTAAGACTAAGGTATAAGGGATTTGAATGGTAAACTGAACTCTTGAGAAATTGGGTCGAGCTGGTATCGGCGTAATGACGACACTACCAGGAACAATGACACCTGTAGCAAAGGTCATGCTAACAAAGGTAAACGGAGGAACACCACCTGTGGGCAAGGTGACAATAAAGGCTGGGAAGCATTCTCTTTGTAAACAGCTAGCATAAACTTTTTCAACGATAATACAGACGGATTCAGTTATTTCTTCAAGTTGATAAGGGTCTGTCAAATCAATGGGGTCACTAGGTGATAAGGCTGAACCAACTCTTCCAACGGTAACACCCCGTGGAGGGAAGGACGTTGGTAATGCAGCGGAAATAGTATTTGTCAAGGTGTTAATAATGCTAATCGAGCTGTCACCTTCGTTAGCAACCCATAATTGTGTGCCATCGCCAGTAATACCTAGCCCGAGAGGATTAATTCCGACAGGAATAGATGTTACCACGTTAAGTCCCGCAGTCGAAAGTACGCTTACGCTGTTTGAGCCGAAATTGCTTACATACATAAAGGCAGGATTGACGGGGTTAGCCACAATTTTTTGCGGGTTTGAGCCGACTGGGATGAGGCTGATTAGAGTATTAGTTGCTGTATTGATAACACTGACGTTGTTGCTGTCGCTGTTGACAACGAAGAGCTTCGTATTGTCTAAGCTAACAGCTAAACCATTAGGTGAAGTACCGACTGGGATTGTTGCGATGACGGTATTGGTGACCGGATTGATAACTGAGACTGTGTTACTGTCACTATTACTTACGTAGACACGGCTGCCATCACGGGAAATAGTAACGTCGACTGGCCCTGTACCTACTGTAATGGTGCTTACAACAGTGTGGGTTGGAATGCTAATAACAGAAACAGTTCCACTTCCAGAGTTTGTCACATATGCTGTAGTACTAGTAGGGTCGATGGCGACTGAGGTTGGTGCAAGACCTACTGGGATCGTTGCTAAGACTGAATTTCCGGCGGTGCAAATAACTGAGACTGTGTTACTGCCGAAATTTGGAACCAAAACCTTTGTACCATCCGGTGTGCGTTTTGGGAAAGCTGGTGCAATCCCCACGGGAATGGTAGCGACTAGCACATCGCTGTAAACATTATATATGGCGACGGCATTGTCGAGTGTTACCCAAGCATGGGTTTCAAATAGCATGTGTGTATTCCCCCCTTTTTTGATTCAAGAAAAGTAGACTTAGTAGCTTTCAACGTATACTATTCGTTCATTGAGTAGGGTGTTACACGCTATTCCTATTTGTATAAGCCGTCTGAAAAATATGCTGAAGTATCCGACCGGCCCTTTCGCTCCAATCGTTTGTCTGTGCGTAGGCCATTCTTTCTCCTTTATGCAAATCGTTCTCTTCTAATAGATGTCGTAGGCGTAGGGAGAATAAATGTGGGTTGCTTTCGAGATTAATTTTTGGAATAGTAAGGAGTTCAGGGAGTGGTGTCCCTAGAACCCTAATTCCTGCTGCATAGTATTCATATAGTTTGATGGGATTGCATCCTCGCGTCATTTCTGTTTGAAGAAAGGGGATAAGACCAATATCAAAGTGATGAAGATACGTTGGAAGTTCTTGATAAGATTTAAGTCCTAGATAGAAAGCGTTCTTGAATTGCAAGGGGAACTTATTGAGTTGAAAAAGAGCTCCCAGAAAAACAAAGTTAATTCCCGGATTTTCTTTAATGACGACTTTGAGTAACTCCCAATCTATCCAGGGAGCGATTGCACCACTATACCCTACGATTGGTTTCCCTGTGGGAAGATCTGTTGGGCGGTATGGCGGAGTGGGTGAAAAATGGACATAATCCACTCCGTTCGGTACCAGAGAAACATGGGGATGTCGGGTAATAAAATAGTCGTAAATGCTACCGCTGCTACAGATGATTAAATCTGATTTCTCCAGGATTGTAGGATAATAGGGTGCCCAACTAGCAAACTCCTCTTTGGGTTCATCAACCGCATCATAAACAACCAGATCAGGGTCGTAATTCTCAATTAAATTAATATGGGAGGGGACCGTTAACCAAAGAATACGTGGTCTTTGATGAGAGACTGTTAGTGCAGAAGTTCCCTGGCAGAGGAGAAGAGACTGTGATAGTGGATAGATCCCAGGTTTTGAAAAAATGCCGAGGTCCTCATAAAGAACAGTTTGGCCGGATGCAGAAAATCGACCTAGTAACTGTTGTGGGCGTTGAAACATCCAACTCCAAGGGATTGAAGGAGGATAGATAATAGTAGGCATTTGTAACCTCCTTATTGGCTGATGACCGGTAATATTCGTACATAGTATTAGGATATGTGGAAAAGAATTAAGGGGGAATGCTGAGGCCTGTACCATTTGCCCAAAGTGATTCATAGTATAAAGTAAAAAGATAGTCGTATTTTCGTGGGAGGGTGGATTATGGAGGCAGAGGAAGTCCGAACGATTAGAGAAGATATTGCAGAATTAAGGGAGGCGGTCAAGGACGTATCAACCGTCGTTAACGATTTAAGAGTGATGTTAGCTGGAAACTATATCCTGAAACAGGACTTTGAAGACTATAAAAAGGGAATGGAAACTAGCCGTCGTTGGTGGTCGGGCTTTATTATAACCTTGTCAGGAGCCTTTGCTGCGATCGTGAATCTCCTCTGGAAACCATAAATTAGGTAGTGAGTTTTATAATTACAAAAGCAAAAGAAGTCTGCCGTGCAGCTACGGACAGACTTCTTAAGTTTTATTATCTAACATATTCAAAGGCTTGTGCATAGAGTATTAGAAATGGTGACCAACCTGGGTAATTGTTAAATACACTAGTCTATAGGGGGGGATCTTTTGAAGATCTTATCATTGACCAATGAATTCGAAGATGAAAGTTTCGGCGGTGCGGGAACGGCAGTAACAGGAATCGTGCATATGTTTGATCGTATGGGAGTTCAACAAACCGTGATAGTACCACGCAGTGATTGGAATGTACCGAGCTGGGATTTAAAAGGACAACGGATTAAGGTCCTCAGAATACCCCGTAACAGCCATTACTTTGGTTATTTAGGAATGATCAAGGCGGATGTCGTTTGTCAGGAGTTTCCGGAGATTCTTCGGGGGTGGGATATTATTCATAGCCATGCCATTAATTTTACCCCCTTGACGTATACCCTCTCCCAGGGTGTTACTCCCATTTTATATTCAATTTATTCATTCTTGCGCAAGGAGTTAGGAGACAGATTAGAGCCTGAGCTACAAGCGCAATTTAAGATACAGGAAGAACTTCTCATGCGTTGTCAACGGATTCAGCTTATAAGTCAAAGCGAAAGACAGTATTTAGCAAGTCGCTTTCCAGAGTACCTTAATAAAACTGAAGTTTTACCTCTCGGTGTCACTATACCTTCGCAACGTTGGCAAGAAGGGGTCAGGAATGAATTTCTGTATGTAGGAAGATTGTTAGATTATAAAGGGATCGAGGATCTGATCCAGGCGGTGTCAATTAGGCATAAGAGCGGTCAACGAATCCACTTAAATATAGTCGGAAAGGGAACTGACTCCTATGAAGGTTTTTTGAAGCAGCTAGTACGGTCTCTTCAGTTAGAGAATTATGTTCATTTTCATGGACGTATACCAAGCTCAGAGGTATGGCGACGGATGGCACGTTCCACAGCCCTCGTTATTCCTAGTCGCCGTGAAGCCTATGGATTAGTAGCCTTGGAGGGAATGGCGATTGGGACACCCATCATTTCTTCAAATGCTGACGGCCTAGCAGAATTGGTGCCAAACGCCTGTGCATTAACCTTTGAGGCGGGTAATGTTAGAAAGCTGTCACAAGCTTTAGCAAGCGTACAAGATAATCCCTCACTTCAGAAATCACTCTCGATTAAGGGGCGCCAGAATGCGTTAAGTTTTGAGTGGTCTCGGCTTGCACCAAGGTATTTAGCACTCTTAGAAAGAGTGACAGAGTGACGGAACCTTTTGACAAACTAGCATGTCAAAAGGACCGTCACCTTGTTATTCCTCTGTTATTCTTCTTAAGTAGTAACCTAAGTAGGACATGAACAATACACTAATTATAACCATAATTTGGGAGATTGTAGATACATGCCTTATTTAACAACGGGTTTGTTGCATAGCACCTCGTACCATGTTGATAAAGAGAGTTCTATGCTTTCGGTAAATATATCGAACGATGATACTTCTACAGTGGCAGTCCAAATTGAGGGGTTTTTTCAGAGTGGAACAGCAAAAATGAAGTATGTAGAAGAGTTTTTCACTCTTACGGCTGGAACTGTGGTCTTAAAGAATTATTTTGTCCCATTTAACAGCTTCGAGTTTGTTTTATTTATCAGCTCAAAAGCCGTAGAAGTTTCGGTTTGGAGCAAAGATTCTAATGGAAATCTCACTTCAGAAGAGCTCAGAGTGTGTCAGAGGGACGGTCCTTTTGACACGCAAGCATGCCAAGAGGACCGTCCCTTAAGTATTACCTAGAACTTGTGTCAAAGGTGCTAGGGGTGTCAGATAGACAAAAACTGACATACGATATATTAATTCATGGATTAAGAGGGGATGGAGAGCGTGATGTGGGAACAAAAACAGGTCTTAATCACGGGTGCTGGTGGATTTATTGGCAGTCACTTGACGGAAGCCTTGGTTAAAGCTGGAGCCAAGGTGCGTGTTTTTATTCGATATAATTCCAGAGATGGTCGAGGGAACCTCGAGGATTTGGAGCCAAGACTGCTGGAGCAGATTGAAGTAATCGCCGGGGACTTACGGGATGCGGATGTAATAGAGAGATCGGTTAAAGGGTGTGACGCTGTTTTTCACCTTGGGGCCCTAGTGGGAATTCCCTATTCCTATAAAAATCCTCGTGAGGTTGTAGAAACAAATATTTTAGGTACATTAAATATTCTAACTGCAGCCCGGGATCATGGTGTGGAGCGAGTCGTCCATACTTCAACTAGTGAAGTCTATGGGTCTGCATGTTATGTGCCTATTAATGAGTCTCATCCACTTCAAGGACAGTCTCCTTATTCGGCCAGTAAAATCGGAGCTGATAAGTTAGCCGAAAGTTTTTACGCCTCCTTCGATTTACCTGTTGTAACTGTAAGACCATTCAATTGTTATGGACCGCGGCAGTCTGCCAGGGCCGTCATCCCCACGCTTATCACCCAAGCCCTTGCTTGTCAGGAAATACGTCTTGGCAATACAGAAACTCTGCGTGACTTTACCTTTGTAACAGATACAGCAGAGGGATTTATAAAAGCTGCTCAGAGCTCGGCAGGGTTTGGAAAGGTGATAAATATTGGTTCAGGAAAAGAAATATCGATTGGACAGCTAGCACAAGTTATTACGAATACAATCCAGAGCACTGCGAAAATTGTTGTAGATGAGACGAGAGTTCGCCCGAGTAAAAGCGAGGTAAACCGACTTCTAGCTGATAATCGCTTAGCTAAAGAAACGATCAACTGGGAACCTAGTGTCTCGTTAGAAGAAGGAATTAAGCGAACAGTTGCTTGGATTGCAAGCCATATGAACCGTTTTCAAATAGGGAAATACCAAATTTAAAGGTTAAGGGGGATATTATGCAAACAATAATTCTAGCGGGAGGGAGAGGGTCACGCCTTGACCCATATACTCGAGTTTTGCCCAAACCCCTTTTCCCCATTGGGGATAGGCCGATTGCCCATATTCTTGTCAACCAACTAAACTATGCAGGTTTTGATG
This sequence comes from Desulfosporosinus sp., assembly GCF_014237355.1. Lineage (NCBI taxonomy): Bacteria > Bacillati > Bacillota > Clostridia > Eubacteriales > Desulfitobacteriaceae > Desulfosporosinus > Desulfosporosinus sp. The sequence goes on along the minus strand of NZ_JABZFS010000080.1, from coordinate 13,701 downwards.
AAATAATTATGTGTTTAGGATATCTAGCAGATTTTATTAAGCTTTACTTCAAAGATGGCAGCGATTTTGGTCTGACAATACGCTATTCACAAGAAAATATCCCTTTAGGTACAGCAGGGCCTTTGAAAATTGTCAATGATTTAGAAGACGATTTTCTTGTCGTCAATGGAGATGAATTAACAACTATAGATTTTCGAGCACTGTATGAACATCATATAGCGATGCAAGCGGATATGACTGTGGCTGTACACAAGAAGGCCGTTCATTCAGCGTTTGGAGTATTAGAGGTTAAAGGTGGTCAAGTGATCGCCTATTCGGAAAAACCTACTCTTAACTATTGGGCTAGTATGGGTATTTACGTCATTAATAAGCGAGTACTTTCCTTAATTCCCGATAATGAACGTTATGATATGCCTGATCTTGTTCAAACTCTCCTTTCACAACAGGCCCAAGTTGCTAGTTATGAAAGCGAGGACCTATGGTTTGATATTGGGACGCCTTCTGACCTGGAAAAGGCGAAAGAGGAGTTTAAGGAGTTAAGGCTTCCTTAAAGAGAACGAGAAACAGCACTAGGGTACTCTCGCGATAGGCATGGTTTTTTAGAGAAGGGACCTTTCCCTGAAAGGTGTGATTAGGGGCATGAAAAAGGTATTAATCTTGGGAGGTTCAGGAATGTTAGGGCATGCCTTAGTTCGTTATCTGTCAGACGATTCAAGGTTTGATGTCTATGCTACAGTTCGCTCTGCTAAGGAGTTATCTTATTGGCTACCCTCCGGATGGATAAAGAAGGTGCGTAGTGATGTCGATGTTCTGAATCCAGATAGCTTAATGAAAGTATTCATTGATGTGTTACCAGACCTAGTGGTGAATTGTATCGGAGTGATTAAGCAAGTACCCAAGGCCCAAGACCCACTTGTCACGATTACTACAAATTCATTATTACCACACCGAATTGCCTTATTGTGTGGTGCTATAGGTTCGCGTTTAATTCATATCAGTACAGATTGTGTCTTTGATGGAGAAAAAGGTGGATATCAAGAAGGTGATCTTCCTAACGCCAATGACCTTTATGGCAGAACAAAACTTCTTGGTGAAGTAGCCTACCCAAATTGTGTTACTCTACGAACTTCGATTATTGGGCATGAACTGAATGGAAACTACGGGTTAGTCGAATGGTTTCTTAGTCAAGAAACCAAGGTGAGTGGGTACAGGCAGGTCATTTATTCCGGGTTCCCAACCGTTGAATTGGCTAGGATTATTTGTGAATACGTGATCCCTAATTCAGAAATAAAGGGGCTATACCACGTATCCTCAGATCCAATTTCCAAATACGAGTTACTAAAACTTATCAAGGCGCAGTACGACAAAAACGTGAAAATCGTACCAGAGGACAGTATTCGACTAGATCGATCGTTGGACTCAACACGATTCCGCTCCTTAACGGGCTATAATCCGCCAACGTGGTCAGACTTAGTTTCTGGGATGCATAGGGATTATTTGCAAGGCCCCTATAATAACGGTATAGCCAAGGGGGATAAAAATGGAGATTTTCGATAACAAAGTTATTGTAATAACTGGGGGCACAGGTTCACTCGGTAAGGTGCTAACCCGTCGGTTATTAAAAAAGGAATTTGGTTCGCCTAAGAAAATTATTATCTTTTCCCGGGATGAAGCCAAACAGCATTCTATGAGAATTGAATATCAGAATAAACAAAACGTTACTGATGAAGTGATTTATGACAACTTCAATCGCTTAATCGAGTTTAGAATAGGGGATATCCGAGATTATCATTCCGTTGGTTCAGTATTACGGGAAGCGGATATCGTCATCAATGCCGCTGCCCTTAAGCAGGTTCCCTCCTGTGAATACTTTCCATTTGAAGCAGTATTGACAAATATAGTTGGTGCAGAAAACATCATTCGAGCTATTCGGGAGAACAATCTTCACGTTGAAACCGTGGTTGGAGTGTCTACGGATAAAGCATGTAAGCCTGTAAATGCAATGGGGATTTCTAAGGCCTTGCAGGAGCGGATTTTTATCGCAGCAAACGTAACGCTCCCCAAGACTAGATTTATCTGTGTCCGTTATGGTAATGTGCTGGCTTCCAGGGGATCAGTAATCCCATTATTTCATGAACAAATTAAACATGGAGGACCGGTTACTATTACCACAAAAGAAATGACTCGATTTTTGTTGCCTTTAGAAAGTGCGGTAGACACTATATTGGCAGTTTTAAAAGATGCTAAGCCAGGAGAAATATTCATTCCGAAAATTCCAGCAGCCTTAATTGAAGACGTGGCAAAGGCCTTAATGGGAGAACGAAAGATTGCGGTAAAATACACGGGCATTCGTCCGGGAGAAAAGGTCCATGAAATAATGATTTCTGAGGAAGAGGCTTGGCGAACCTATGATCGTGGGGATTATTACGCAATCAAGCCGATGCTGCCGGAATTGGTAAAAGCAGATCAAGACCTCAAAGTGTTGTCGAAAGAGTATAGTTCAGGTGATTTTCTAATGACCTACGAAGAAACCGTTGCTTTATTGCAGAAGTATCATCTGATGATAGGCCAGGAAAACCGAGAAGCAGAGGAAATTTTAAGATGAATAGGTCCCCCAGAATGGGATTATAACAAGAACTTGTTATTTTCTAGACTTGGTAGAATCGTGAGAAACAAGGAAAAGAGAGGGAAACTATAAAAAGAAGCTGTCTCAAATAGAAATTCTATGAAGAGGCAGCCCTTTTCTTTGTATGGAGTAAAGACATTACTGGAAATCTTACGGTAATACCTTTGCGAGCAACCGAAGCAACCTCTGAATAGGAAAATCGGGTGTGATAATAGTTTTAGCTCATTATAGGTAAGGGCTGTACCAAAGTAACGAAATCTGGACAAGTACAATATTATGTATAAACCCATAATTTAAGGAAGTTAAGAAAATAGGCCTAGTTTAACAACAGGCTAGGTAGATTCATCCTAAGGATAACGAAGTATTATTCAAAATATGTGAGGAGACGAGAAAATGCCTGAATTAACGACAGGATTAATTGATAATACTCCGGTTGCTGGGGTAAGACCAACTTCAACGCTCACGGTACAAATCACTAATCTCGATACGGTTGCGGCTAACATTGAAATTCTGGGGTTTTTCGTGACAGGGACTACGAAGACACTGTACGTCCATGAGGAGTTTGCTTTATTAGCTGGAGGAGTTGCGAATAGAACTTATTTTGCACAGTTTGATGCATTCGAGTTTTTATTCATCACAAGTTTTGACGCTGTAAAAATATCCGCATGGGGAAAAGACGTTGCTGGAAATTTGGTAGCAGCTCATCGTGTATTACCAGCAGAACTAGATCTAATAGGTTTTCAAGGGATAACAGGAACCACCGGAGGTACGGGAGCAACGGGAGCAACAGGTGCAACAGGCGCAACAGGCGCAACGGGAGCAACAGGCGTCACGGGCGCAACTGGTACTCCAGGAGGAGTCACGGGAGACACAGGAGCCACGGGAGCTACCGGAGCCCCAGGTGCCACAGGAGCAACCGGAGCAACGGGTACAGTTGAACCTAACCCATTTGAAGTATATGTTCAAGCCGGAGCAGTTGGAGGAGACGGGACCCAGGATAATCCATTTGGAACAATACAAGAAGGGATAACGGCTGTTTCCCCTACAGGGATTGTTCATGTACTAGGTGGAACTTATCCAATTACTTCGCAAATAGTAATTAATAAAGCTGGAGTAACGTTAAGAGGTTATCCTAATACACTAGTATTATTACAAGCTGCCGTAATTCCTTTTCTTGTTACAGGAAATGGTATAACTATAGACGGATTAACGATTACCAGTGATAATCCGTACGCAGTTGAGTTTATTCAGTTTGCTGGATCGGATCATAAGCTTGTTAATAGTGTTATATTTGGACCGCCTCAAGCAGGACCATCAACAGGTTGGGTAGTAAATCGTGGATTTATAACACAGGGAAATGTAATGAATCTAATAGTTCAGGACAATATTTTCTATTCACTCAGGCAACCTGCCTATTTAAATCCAAATTCAACGGGGCATATTATCAACAATGTAGTCTATAATACCCGTGGATTTGTTGTTGATCAGGCGATCTTTGTTTTTTCAGGTAACTCGTGGGGAATTCCAGAAAATGCAGTTGATATTGCACTGCTGGTTGGTACAATAGTGGGTCCGCCTTACGATCCTTTGACAGTGTTATCGGATAATAATAGCGATGCTTCAATTGCTGATCAAAGGTAGATAGAAGTACTGAATAAGGGTTTTCGGTTTATGTACCGAGACCCTTTTTAATTTACATATTATTTCTCATTAACTTCCCAATTTATTTTGAATATACATACAGTAATCATGTTTAAAGGAGAGAGAAAATGGAGGGCAAGGAAATAAGCATTAGTCTGTGCATTATAGTCCGTAATTAAGAGCTACTATTGCCGTCAAAGGTATACCTGATGAATAATAATTGTTGATACAGGTCTTCGGATCGTACGAAAGAAATTGTTAAAGAATTTACTGAGAGAGTCTTTGGATTTTTTGGATCAATAAATTTGCCGCTGATCGCAATTTGTTTTAGAAAGGCAACTAAGGACTAGGATCATCTGATGATAAGTCAAGAAAACCGAGAAGCAGAGGAATTTTTAAGATGAAAAAAAACTATAGAATAGCTTGTATTTGTCAAATTTATAATGAACTATGCAAAGAAAACCTTGAAAGGTTTGTAAAATATGTTTTACCGGCAGTGGATCATTTGGTTGTCTATGATGACGGCAGTACAGATGGCAGCTACGAGTATATGCTCAAACAAACACCCCATGTCCTCAGAGGAACCAAGAATGATTTTGTTAATGAACGGAGTCATAAACAACTCCTTCTACAAGAAGCTTTAAAGCTGAATCCGGATTTTATTTTGTGGTTAGATGCAGATGAAGTATTAACTGCCAACGCCGCTGAAAAGCTTCAGGAAGTGTGTGCAAAATGTGACGAAAATCATTATGATGCGGTGAACTTCCATGAGATTAACCTTTGGCGTAGCTATTCTTGGCAGAGGTTGGACAGTTTGTACGATAAGGGCTGGTTTTGTCGTCTTTGGCGAGTGGTCCCAGGAATTTGCTTTCATGATACAAAACCTGGACTTCACCAGCCACTTTTCCCTTCTACAATTCGAAATGTGATGTGGACCCTAGATGTTCAGGTATTACACTATGGTTTTTCATCGAAGCAACGTTTAGCCTATAAATATCTAGTATACAGGTCTCACGGGCAACGTGGTTACGATATGTTGGATCGGTTAATCAGCGAAGAAAAGCTCGTTGTATCGAAAGTTCCTCCAGAACTCTTTCCAGAGGGGCTTTGGGTTGATGATGAAGAGCCTAAACCACTGAACTTTGTGGAATCTTTAACTTATGTCGAAGAATACCGAGAGGAAGTGTTTAAGCCTAAATTCTCCATTGTTTGTCTAGTCTATAAAAGCGTAGAATGGTTGAAATTTGTCTATGAGCAAGTCTATAAATATACTGACATGACGGATAAAGAGTTTTTCTTTGTTGCTAATGACGCTGCACCTTCGGTTCTTAATTATTTAAGCAATAACTATATCCCCCACTATACTTTTAAAAATTCTCCCCAGCAACAGCAGGAATGGTACGTTAATAATGTCTACCGTGCTTACAACTTTGCCGCCGGCAAGGCTAAAGGGGATTTTGTCGTTTTCATCAATTCAGATATGGCCTTTACACCCCATTGGTTTGATAATCTATGGAAAGCATATAACGGAGAAAACTGTGTTGTATCACGCTTAGTAGAGTCCGGTAAGCTGCCCAGTGGTCAATACGGTGTGGAACGGGATTTTGGCCGGGATTATTCCTCCTATCGAGAAAAGGAATTTCAACATTATGCTCTGGATCTATCTGAGCCGAAATTGTTAGACGGCGGACTTTTTATGCCTCTGTTAATTCGCAAGGAGCATTTTGAAAAGGTAGGGGGCTATCCTGAAGGTCAGGTTCTCTTAGGAAGTGATTTTAATCGTCCGGTCATTGCCAAGCAAGGAGAGGCATGTATTTCGGGGGATACTGTTTTAATGCTCAAACTTAAAGCCATAGGAATAAAACATCAAACAGCCTTTGACAGTTTGGCGTATCATTTTCAGTGGGGAGAACTGGATAGTTCAGAAACCACAGTCTATGATGGAGAAATCAAGGTTGCTGTTTGTCACGATTCTGCCGCGGGAAAACTAAGTGAAAAAATACTATGGAGTTTGTTGGGAGAATCTTTGCCTGCCTCAGTAAGTATAGGAAGGGATCTTCTTGGAGATCAAGGAGATTACGCTGCCAATGCACGAAAGTATATTCAGCAGCATTATCCCGGAGTAGAAGTATTTCTTCAAAATGCTATGTCCATGTCCATCGATGAATCGCGCTACACCATAGCAGTTTTGCAGGATGATATCAGATCAATGGGCATTCCCAATACTCAGCACGAGGAAACTTTGCGGCGGGCCGATAAACTAATTACCAATTCCACACAGACGGCTCTTTCTTATCCGGAATTTGATTTTGAGATAATTTCTGAGGGGGTGGATTTAAGTCTTTTTAAGAAGATGAATCAAGAAGAGGTTCGACGGGAATTCTGTTTCGGTTCGGGACAAATTGGAATCTTTGTTGGAGGCTTAAATGAAAGCCACGGTTGGAGTAAAGTTCGGGCCTGCATTGAAGCTCACCCAGAAATAACTTGGATTATTGTAACTAACCACATTGAGCCATTAATAGCTGCCAATGTAAGACTCTTTTATCAAGCACCTCAGAATCTACTGGTTAAGCTTCTTAATTGTGCGGATTTCCTTATTAATGCTTCACCTATAGAGAACACAAGTCACGGAATTATTGAAGCATGTTTATGCGATGTGCCTGTGATCATGAGGAAAATAGGGATTTTTAGAGAGTTGAGTATGGAAGAGCGAGCCTTGTGTGGAGTTTTTGGTGAAGACCTCGAAGGGGCTGTTCAAGGATTGTCTTGTCGCTCCTTTGCTCCTAGGCAGGTTATATTAAAAAAGAATATAGCTGCACCGGATTCTGCTCAGAAATGGCAAAGGTTGCTGAGGTCTGTTTTCAAAGAAATTATGATAGCGAAAACCAATGACAAACAGAATAAGAAACCTCATAAAATTTCAATAATTATTACTACCTTTAAGAGAACACACTTATTACGGTGGGGACTCTATTCCTTATCCTTACAGACAATACCCTTTGATTTTGAAACCATTGTTGTCAATGATGGAATACAAGATGATACAGAAGAGATCTGCAATGAATTTAAAGAAAAGCTAAACTTGAAGTATATTTTTACCGGACAAAGAAACCTTCAAGACGATCCTATTTGGAGAGTTCCCGGTTTTGCAATTAATATTGGAGTGAAGCAAGCTACTGGGGATATTTTAGTAATGTGTTGTGCTGAAATGCTCCATGTTAACCAAACGATAGAAAAACTTACAATTCCCATCTTAGATAATCATAAATTATTAGGCGTCCCGGTTGGAAAAGATGATCGAACCGGTGTACTATTAGAATCAGTCGAAAAGAATAACGGCAGCTTTGAACTAGAAACGTACAATAATTGTATAAATCTAGATATCAGAATGCCCTTTTTGATGGCCTTACATCGTAGTCAATTTGTGGAGATAGGGGGCTATGATGAGGATTTTACTGGGATAGCCTATGATGACCGGGATTTTATCGATCGATTACTGGCAAATGGCTGCCGGTACTGCCAGACGGATGCAGCGACAGCTCATTTATATCACCCCAGAGCAGAAGGGTATTATGAGGGCGGAGGTCCTCCTGAGTGGGACTATAATAAAAACCTCTACTTTTCCAGAATGGGCAAAATTGTAAGAAATGAAGGAAGAGAGTGGGGGAAACTATAGACCACAACAATCATAAAACGTCCTCGTTTCACGGTAAAGTGAAGTGAGGACGTTTTTATGATTGTTGCTTTTGTTGGATAAAACTCCTGAATGAGAGATTGTCGCCCTAGTAACTCCTTATTCCTTCTGCTGATCATAATGGATCGGTGGGAATATAAATTGTCTGGGATATGTTGTACTAAAGAATTTGTACCCGTCAAGGGACTTGATATAAGGGATTAATTGTTAGTAACAAAATTAGGACATGAACAATATAATATATAAACCCATAATTTAGGAGGTAGGGGAAAATATGCCATATTTCTCAACGGGGTTGTTGGAAAATGTCTCGACTAAGGGTATAAGACAGAGCCTCAAGCTTTGGGTAAACATCTCAAATAGTGATAATTCAACGGTTGCCATTCAAATCGAAGGCTTTTCTCAGAACGAATCTAAAAGAGTTAAGTATGTAGAAGAGTTTTTTACTCTCTCTGCGGGTGGAGTGATTTTGAAAAACTACTTTATCCCATTTGATCAATTCGAATTTGTTTTTTTTATTAGCTCTCCAACAGTGGCAATCTCTTTAGAGTACAAAGATTCTAGCGGAAATCTTATTTCAGCTCCATTAAAAGCTGCCGAAGTTAACGTATAAGTCGTAACGAAAATTAGACAAGTACCATACAATATAAGGCCAAAAAAAGTTTGGAGGTTAGAAAAAATATGCCTAATTTAACAACAGGTTTGTTTGAAAATACCCCTGTTATGGGTGTTAGGCCGAGTTCAACGCTCTCGGTGAATATTACGAATGATGATACAACACCTGAAGAAGTCTTAATTAGAGGTTTTTACCAAAGCGGAACGATAAAAGTACTGTATGTCGAGGAGTTATTTACACTTGCCGCAGGTGGCGTTGTGCTTGAAAATTACTACGCAGATTTTGATGCTTTTGAATTCCAATTTGTTGTGAGTTCAGAAGAAGTTAAGGTTACAGCTTGGGGCAAAGATGTTGCGGGAAATTTAACTACAGCCCATCGGGTAGTTGCCCAAGAGGTTGATTCATTCTAACAATTACCAACATTTAAATGGTTATCCCATTAATTAATACAACTGAGAAGTACTCGATATCCAAAGGTAACCCTAGGCATATGGGGGTAACAAAATGAAACAAGTACAATATAATATATTATATTATATAGATCCATATAATGGATATTTTAACGTATAGGAAGAGTCGTATATTAAGACATTCAACTTCAAGGGTTAAGGAGAAGAGGCCATGGCAGAATTAACTACCGGATTAATTGAAAATAACCTAGTTAATGGTATAAGACCAACGTCAACGTTCACTGTAAAGGTTACTAACAATGACACAACTGTTGCGGATATCGAAATATTAGGTTTTTTTGTATCTGGAGGTATAAAAACACTTTATGCTCAAGAGCTTATTGCTTTAGCGGCGGGGAGTGTTGTGACAAGAGATTATTTCGCGGAGTTTAATGCTTTCGAGTTTAAGTTTATTACTAGCTGTAATGCGATGAAAGTCTCTGCTTGGGGAAAAGATCCAGAGGGAAATTTAGTTGCAGCTCATCGAGTTTTACCAGCAGAATTAGATCCGATTGGTTCAGTAGATGTAGGGGTTACAGGAGCAACAGGAGCCACAGGAGAAGCCGGAGCGACAGGGGCCACAGGGGCGACAGGAGAAGCCGGAGCAACGGGAGCTACAGGGGCGACAGGAGCCACAGGAGCGACAGGAGAAGCCGGAGCAACGGGAGCCACAGGAGAAGCCGGAGCGACGGGAGCCACAGGAGAAGCCGGAGCAACAGGGGCCACAGGAGCGACAGGAGCCACAGGAGCGACAGGAGAAGCCGGAGCAACGGGAGCCACAGGAGAAGCCGGAGCGACAGGAGCCACAGGGGCAACGGGAGAAGCCGGAGCGACAGGGGCAACGGGAGAAGCCGGAGCGACAGGAGCCACAGGGGCAACGGGAGAAGCCGGAGCGACAGGAGCCACAGGTGCCACAGGAGAAGCTGGAGCGACGGGAGCTACAGGTGCGACAGGAGAAGCCGGAGCGACGGGAGCCACCGGGGCGACAGGAGAAGCCGGAGCGACGGGAGCTACAGGAGCGACAGGAGAAGCCGGAGCGACAGGAGCCACAGGAGCCGGTTTATCTGCTTTCGGATATGTTTATGAACTTGCTACTTTAGCAGATGCAACCATAGCTGGCGGCGCTGATGTACCGTTCAGTAATAACGGACCATTAGTGGGGGTAACGCATACTGCCGGTACAACTACTGTAACTGTGCCTTCTGCCGGAAATTATCAGATTGACTATAGTGTAAGCATAACAGCAGGTGTTGGCTCAGAGATAGCTATTGCCGTAAATGGCATCGTGGATGGATCGACATCAATACCGGCACTAGTTTCTACAGGTCAAATCGTTGGGCAGGCTATTTTAACTCTTGCAGCTGGGGACGCTATAACACTTAGAAATAACTCGGCAATCGCATTTACGATGACTTTGGCGCCAGGTGTAGGTGCTCAAATGACGTTAGCAAAGTTTGACTAATAAGTTAAAAGGGATTCAAATAAATAACAGCTGCGGGCTCTGGAGGGCCTGCAGCTGTTGCATATCGGATGATTGAATGTCCTTTATGTAAATTTAGTAATCAAGAAGGGCTCTCAAATTTTCAAATAATGGATTTTTTTGAAGTTGTCATTACGGGCTTAACCGCTAAAACTTGACAATTCCAGAGGTTACTGTTGTGAGAGTTACGCAAGATGTTCAATTTAGTATTATCAAGGTCTAGGAAAAACAGATATTAAACGTGGTTTCCCCCTCCAGGATCTTTGAATACCATATAATATGACTAAATCTAACGTTGAGGAGTAAGTAAATCATGTCTAATAACTCCATTACTATAAGTTTGTGTATGATTGTACGCAACGAGGAAAAGACAATCGCTAGGTGCCTGGACTCGGTAAAGGGAATTCCAGACGAAATTGTAATTATTGATACAGGCTCTATTGATCGCACGAAAGAGATTGTACGTCAATATACAGATAAAATAGATGACTTTACCTGGATTGACGACTTTGCTGCAGCTCGAAATTTTGCTTTTGGCAAAGCGACTATGGAATATATCCTTTGGTTGGATGCAGATGATATTTTTGCAGATTCTGATCGTGACAAGTTTCTTAAATTAAAGGAAGATTTTAATAACTCATTTGATGTCGTTAATATGCCTTACCTCTTAGCATTCGATCAGTCTGGAATAGCTACTTTTAGTTTAAGAAGGAATCGCCTGGTTAAAAGAAGTAAGAATTATCGTTGGATTGGACCAGTACACGAGTATTTGGAAGTGTATGGAAATATTCTCAATTCAGATATTTGTGTAACCCACAAAGGTATAGGAGGTCACGATTCCGACCGAAACCTTAAGATATATGAAAGGCGTAAGGAAATAGGGGAAGCGTTTTCCCCACGGGACTTATATTACTATGCCAATGAACTCTACGATCACCAATTCCATGAACGCGCAATTGAGTCTTATCGGGACTTTTTGAATACTGGACAGGGTTGGGTGGAGGACAATATTTCTGCTTGTGGAAAACTAGCAGACTGTTACCAAAAGCTCCAGAAAAAAGATAAACAGCTTGAGTATATATTGAAATCTTTTCAGTACGCTCCCCCAAGGGCGGAGTTCTGCTGTCGATTGGGGTTTTATTTTCTAAGTGCCGAGCAATATGAACAAGGGGTATTTTGGTACAAATTAGCTACTAAGTTAGAAAAACCCATTAATAGCTGGGGACCTATAAATGAAGCTTGCTGGACATGGTTACCTCATTTACAGTTATGTGTCTGTTATGATCGCCTTGGTAAATATGAATTAGCTTATGAGCATAATGAAATTGCCAGAAAGTATCGGCCAGACAATACCCAGGTTTTATATAACAAAAAGTATCTGGAAGGTGTCTTTGAAAAACACAAATTAAAATTTCCCTATCATTCAGAGAAAGAGGTAGAGTAAAATGGCCGTATTAAATTGGCACGAAGACTTTATTGTTCACCTGGTAAGCCTAATCAGACCAAAGGTTTACGTTGAACTGGGGTTATATCATTGTACCCTTTTCAATAGAATAATCCCCTTTGCCGAACAATTAGTTGGAGTGGATATTAGCCCTGAAGCTGGCAACTATATGCAACAATCTTCTAAAACACGTTTTTTTAACGGTACAACCCAAGAGTTTGCTAAGGAAGTAGAAAGTAATTCCCTAAAAATTGATTTGCTATTTATTGACGCAGATCATTCAAAAGAGGCAGTACTAGAAGATTTTAAAAGTTTCTTTCCCTATATTGTTCCACATGGTTTGATTCTACTGCATGATACTCATCCTGGAAATGAGCAGATGATTCGACCAGAATGGTGCGGTACAGCTTACTTGGCAATTGAAGAGTTATTTCGAGAAAAAGGATTGTCATATGAGTTAATGACAATTCCGCTATCTCCAGGCCTAACAATTTGTAGGAAACGTCAGCTTCAACTGGCCTGGCAGGAAAAAGAATAAATTACTAAGAGATTGTAAGAATTGCAATAATTTTTAGTGGATTTGAAAAACCAAACGGGTGAGGCACAAGAGTTTGCTTTCACCCTTTTGGTTTTATCATGAAATGCCGTTTAGTTTTGAGTGTATACGAGAAAATAAACAAGTTGTAACAAAAATCAACCTGTACAATAAAATAGTTAAAGACTATAAAAAGAGAATATCCCAAATAAGAAGACTAAAGTAAGTACGGTCAAATATTAACTTAAATTATTAAAATAAAAAACGTAAAGGAGTCTGGAAAATGCCTGAGTTAACTACCGGATTAATCGAAAATACATCGGTCGCTGGTGTAAGACCAACGTCAACGTTTACGGTAAGAATCAGCAACGACGACACAATCGCTACAACCATTGAAATATTGGGTTTTTTTGTGACAGGGACTACGAAGAACCTTTATGTTCATGAGGCTTTTGCTATAGCAGCGGGGGATGTTGTCACCCGAAACTATTTTGCGCAGTTGGATGCTTTTGAGTTTCAATTCATCACCAGTACCGATGCTGTAAAGGTCTCGGCTTGGGGGAAAGATGCTGCTGGCAATTTGGTTTCAGCTCATCGAGTGCTACCAGCAGAACTCGATCCAATAGGGCCTGATGGAATAACCGGTTCAACGGGAGCCACAGGAGAAGTCGGGGCGACAGGAGCGACGGGCGCTACAGGAGACGTCGGAGCGACAGGAGTAACGGGAGCCACAGGAGAAGCTGGGGCGACAGGAGTTACGGGAGCCACAGGAGAAGTCGGGGCGACAGGAGCGACGGGCGCTGCAGGAGAAGTCGGAGCGACAGGAGTAACGGGAGCCACAGGAGAAGTTGGGGCGACAGGAGTTACGGGAGCCACAGGAGAAGTCGGGGCGACAGGAGCAACTGGGGCCACAGGAGAAGTCGGGGCGACAGGAGTTACGGGAGCCACAGGAGAAGTCGGGGCGACAGGGGCAACTGGGGCCACAGGAGAAGTTGGGGCGACAGGAGTTACGGGAGCCACAGGAGACGTTGGGGCGACAGGAGCAACTGGGGCCACAGGAGAAGTCGGGGCGACAGGAGCAACTGGGGCTACAGGAGACGTTGGGGCGACAGGAGCAACTGGGGCCACAGGAGACGTTGGGGCGACAGGAGCAACTGGGGCCACAGGAGACGTTGGGGCGACAGGAGCAACTGGGGCCACAGGAGAAGTCGGGGCG